>JADKAC010000008.1:345000-559980 GCA_016715425.1 Bacteroidota bacterium | reverse complement strand
ATTCCAACTAAGCCTGTTTCTGCCATTCTTGTGCCCAACCAGTAATGCCCGGTCTTACAAAGATGTCGTCTGCGTTGTTCATCGGAATACAATAGAATGTATTTATATAACGGTGGTCGTGGACCAATTAAACTCATATCACCAGTTAATACATTCCACAACTGCGGCAATTCATCAATAGATGTTTTGCGAATAAATTTAAATCACAGTAAGTCGTTTATTATCGGGTAATAAATCTCATTGGAATCTCTGTTGTCATTCATAAATTTGAATTTTACAATACAAATTTTCTTTTCCCTATAACCGGGACGATCCTGACGAAGAATACGCTTTTATTTATTTGTGAAGTAGAGAATTATAGAAATAATTAAAAGCAAAGGCGAAAGCAAAAGCAAAAAGAAATACTGCTGCTAAAATCAATTGCATATTTAATGGAAGTGTTTGATACATTATGATTTATACTGAGAGATATAGTAGATGGCTTTTCATTTTTAAACCGTTTTCTTTTTGCCTTGATGCAAAGAAACAAAAATCAAAGACTGTATAAAAACCTGCCTACCGGACGGGCAGGCAAACGCCAAAATTTATAAGGTCATTTCGCTTGGATCAGAATTTCTGGATACCATAACATTTTCCCAAAGAACTGGATGATTCATCGGCCACACAGGATTTCTTTAGAATTCAAGCAAGGGGGTGTGTAAGCCTTTGTATTAAGCAATACAGAAATAAAGCAGCGCAACGCAACTGTATTTGACGCAAAAATTCATGTTGTGTAAGGGGTCAAAAGTACTGTACAGCCTTAATTCTTTGGTTCTTTCTTCTTTCAGGAACAAAGAAAAGATCACACAAATTTTAACATTTGTTGACATTGAATTCAAAAATGTATTTTTCAATTATTATAGATTTCTCCGATTAGTGATCTACAGGTTCTGCTGAAACAAGATTCTACATCCGGCCAACGCTTTACAATTTGTTGTAATAATGACTTTAATGCGGCTATTTCATCCTGTTTCCGATTTTTGAATCTATATGACACAAAAAATTTACTCAGTGCGGACTGGTATTCGCGGGTTTATTCCATCTGACATCTGCCGCTATTTGTCGCATGAAAATCTGCTCAATCAATATTTCTATTATCAGTTGGTTCAAAGACGTCTTGCGCACCTAAAGGTGATTTTATTATTTCTTTTAATGCCAGTTTGTATTCCATTGCCGTTTGTATTTTCGTTTTCTCTTTGCATTGCAGGTGTGGTTTTATCCATTGCCTGAATTCCATTTTCCCATAATAAGCTGTTCAAATGAGGGGATGGGGAAATTGTTGTGTGCAGGTGGACGGTTTAGGTAAATACAGTAGCACTTTGACCATATATACTTTTCAAATGCATCTAATCTGACTTAATAATTTCAGGATAGGTTTTTAAATCTTCAACATCCTGAAATGCAAATGCTTAGGTATAACTTTCAATGTTACTTTAGCCTTTTGTATTTATTCAAGTGTAGAATTGTTTTTAATGCGGCAAGAATATCTGCGTCTTTGTTTTTAATTTTAGATGAAACACTTAAATTTAAATGTTCTCTGCCGTGAAATTGTGGAGCCATTAATCCTGTTGCAATGCCTTGCTGCCATAATTCCGATGCACCTGAATATGCATCAAGCATTGTTTTGTTAGTTTTTTATAAGTCACCGGTAACAATTCACAAAGCATATTCCGAAAAAGTTGTTCTGCCATTTTTTCAAATGCAATATTGCGGGACTAATACATAAGGTGTAAATACTGCTGACTTATTATTCTTTGTCTTTTATGGAGATAATGTTGCATTGAGTAATGGCAAATCTTTCTTGTCTCCAAAGTATCATGAGCATCAAAGCGGGAAGGGTTGATAATCCTGTTGTATCTAGTTTTCTCTTGCTTCTTTAGAATCTAAACGCACATTACCGTAATCATCTACAGAAAATAAAATGAGTTTTTTGTTGGTTTTCCAACCGAGGAGATTTTTAAGATTGTTCTGAAGATTTGTTTTAACTGTGCTCAAAATTTTTAAAGTGTTTGCTCTGATAAATACAACTCTACAATTTTATCTGCATTAGGCCTTCTAAAATCCTGAGCAGCTTTTAATGCATTTGCTGAATACAGAGATTGCAATTCAGAGTCTTTCGATAATTGCACTATGAATTCTGCTGCCTGATTTAATTCATTGCTGTCAAAACTTTTTCCATTATTAAAATGCAAACTGTAATCGTGTAATTCAGAATCTTTGCTGTAATAAATAATGCAGGGATACAATAACTCATCAGGTTATAAGTTTTGCTCGGCACACTTCCTTTCGAAGTGGTTTCATCTAAGATTACTACACCAAGATCAGCAGCCGAAAGTGAATAAGGAAACATAGCATCGGTTTGAAATGGAAGGAATACGCAATTGTGTAAATCCTTTTCTTCTACCAATTTTTGCAAGTGAGGAACACGAGAGCCACGACCAATAATTTGGAAAAGAATTTCATTATTGTCCTTTAATATTTCAAAAGCTGTACCATTACTTCCACTTTATGCGTAAAGCCCGATATTACCTGAATACTGCACAATAAATTTATCTTGCAATTTATGTTCTATAATAAATGGATTTGTATTTTTTTCTACTTTCGAATTTGTTTGAAAGATGGACCAAATAGGTGTAATTAAAATTTTACTTCTATCAATATAAACCGATAATAAATCAGCCATTCTATTTCCAATTGTAAAAAGCCGGTAGGCTTTTTTAAAAACTATTCTGTTGCATTTTGCCCATAGACTATAGAACCAATGCGACTCTTTCATTCCGGTAATTTTAAATACATCCGGATACACATCCCAAATCAACATACTAAAACGATGGGGCAAAAATAATTTTAGCAAATAACCCATTGGTGGCAGCGAAATAAAAAACACTTCATGCTTTCTGAATCTTGTAATGAGCAACCAATAAATTTGTATTGCACCCATTACGTAACCATACAATTTTTTTGAAGCAGGACGCTCCTTCCATTTAATAATGTTATGTACTTTAATTACAGAATTTAATTCCTCTCCCTGTACATGGATACTTCCTGTTATGAGATCAACCTTTTCAAACTTTTCTGCAAATGCATTGCATAAACCAATGGTAAGATAATTTACAGCTTGATTAACAACAACAATTTTTCTAGTTACCATGTATTGCTGCTTTGCAAATATCAAGATATTGCTCTGCCCGTTGCTTTGCTGTACCAAAATAATTTAAGCGGCGAATACCTTTTTCAATCAAAGTATTTTGCAATTCATCATTATCCACTAACAAAGTAATTGCATCAATAACACTTTGCGGATTCATCGGATCAAAATACAATGCAGCATCATCACACACTGTATGTGCAAAGCCAAGATCACTTGTAAGTATTGGTTTTTTCATTGCCATTGCTTCTGCATAAGAAGCAGAAAAACATTCCAATAATGTCGGTAAAAACATTGCATCGCATTCTGCATATAAAGAAGGACCGTCAGCAGGAAGCACAGTACCAACATTTATTATAAAGTCATGATATGCCTTAGGAAAATGCATTTCAAAATCAGATGGTGCCAATGTAACAACAAAACGAATTCGATTTAATAATGCCGGTGGCATTGCATCAATGATCTTATTAATAATTGACAAGTTCTTATGCTTGTACCATGCACTTAAAGTAAGCAAGCGAAACTCACCCTTTTTTTTTGCAGGTAGTTTTTGTAATCCATTTCTTGGAACAACATATAAGGAGCTATAAGTATTGGAAACTACCCTCACTTTTTTATCAGGCCATTTTTTAGTTAGTCTGCTTTGTATATCCTCCGTTTGTACAACAAGTACATCTGCATCTCTTTTAAAAAATAATTTATAAGCCATCCTTTTTAAATCTCCATTTCAGTTTTTCAGATGCGCTTATTATTTTAAAAAATGGAGAATCAAAATATATGTAATGAGGTAAATTATATCCAATGATATGTGGATTCTTTTGATTTCCAATATGCAGGACCACTTGTTGTAATTATCACATCAGGATTTATTTTCTGCTCTAACGCATTCAAATACTTTTGTGCTTTTCGAAAAGTGGTTATACTGCTTGCCGGTCTATAACCAATATTATAAAAATGAAAATTTTCACCGAAGGATTTATTTTCAATTATTTCACTTAACATTACTCCTAACACAATATGATAATCATTCTCTGTAAAATTTTTAAATTCTTCTATCAATGATTTGGCAACCTGTACGCCACCGCCTTTAAAAGTTGTTGCTGTATTAATTAGAATAATCAACTACTTCAAGTTAAAATAAAATCAAGATATTGTTGTGCAATTTTATCAGTGCTGAACTGCTTCATTTTTTCACGGTCTGCAAGGCCAAACTGCTTTCTTAAATCAGCATCCTCCATTAGCAATCGCAATTTCTCGATATATAATTTCTCATTGCCAAGTGGTATAAGAAAACCATTCACATTGTCATCAATCAAATCTGCCGGACCTGTAATACAATCATAACTAATACATGCACAACCCGCAGCCATTGCTTCTGCAAGCGCATTTGGAAACCCCTCAGAGTATGAAGTAAATGCAAAATTGAAGCCTTAAGATTTAACTCCTTAATATCCCTTCTATATCCTAAAATACTTATTGAACTATTTAGATTTAACTCTTTGATTTTTTTTTCAACTCTTCACATTTCGGACCATCACCAATAAAGTGTAATTGCCAGTCCCTTTTAACTACATTGTCTATTGCATCATAATAATCAACTAATAAATTTTGATTTTTCATTCCTCCAATTGATCCGACATTAATAATTATATTATTCCTTTCAGTTTTAATTGCCGTATTCACAGTATCAATAGGATTATTAATTACAACCAAATTAGATCCTCGATAAGAAGCAGCTAATAATTCTTTTGATTTAGCTGTTTGTAATATAACTGTATCTGCCCACTTATAAAAAATTGGATTCACAATCCCACGATATCCTTCTAAACTCGATAAAGGTGAGGCACGATTTGAAACATGCACCTTCGATTTTAGAAATAAGGAAGCTAATATTATGAGTGCATTGTATCGTTCATGAAATCCTATAATATGATCGGGCTTAATTCTTTTTAAGTTTCTCCTTAAATAAATCAAAACCATTAATGCATTAATAATTTTGATGTTACTGAATCTTATTTTTTTAGGCTGTACTATCTGAATTGCATTGTTGATGTCGTACATTATCGGTTGACGGCTAAATAAGAGAATGCCTATTTCCACACCATGAATAAGTTGAAGTTGATTTGTTATAATAGATATCACTCGTTGTAATCCACCTGCTTTCATAGAATCTGCAACAAATACGACTTTCATTTATTTTCGTAATCTAACTATAGTCCTTAATAATAAATCTTGTTTTCCCCCTTTCATCAGCTATATTTTCAACTAATGCATAAGTGATATTCACTTTACCATTCGTTAATTTAATTAGTTGGTCTATAATTAATTCAACAACATGAACTGCATCCTCCTTGTTGTTTTTTGGAACTAATGAAATCTTAATTGACATATCCTTACTTTGAATAAACTGGAACTGCTTTACAATCAAATAATAAGGATCAAATACTGTTGTAAGAAATTCACCATTTAATACCCCATATCCGGGTACTTCCAAATAATCACTTATTCTTCCTTTAACAGGAGAAATCAAGGGAAGAACACAACCGCAGGTACAACTTGAATTTTCCCATTTAGCTCTATCTCCCACCCTATACTTTATAAGTGGAAATATTTCATTTTGAAGATCTGTCAAAAGAATATCGCCATATTCATAATTGGAGCATACTCTTTGAGTTTCTGAATTAATAATATCAATATGGCGGTAATCTATATTTACATGTAGATTATTTTCACCAGGACAATTAGCGGCAACAAAATGAATTTCACTACAAGCATATTGATCCAATATGTTTGATGTAAACGCTTCGCTAAATAAAGTTTTTTGCAAAGTTGAAATTGGAGCTGCCGTTCCCCAAACCAATTTAACAGAGGGTAATTTCAATTTATGTTTTAATACAAAATTTGTAAACTGTTCTAAGCCTCCTACATATCCTTGTAGAATCTCTATAGAATACTTTTTAGAATCGTTATAAAATGCCCACAACTTTTCTTCTGTTATAAAAGAGGCATCTAACTTCACCCTTTTAGTCGGCCACCATATAACATTATTTATGGTTCGATATTTAAAGGTCTTATTTGAATTAGGGATTCTCCATATCATACCCATATTAACTCCCGGGTTTAACTCCCAATGCTTCAGCATTCGCCATTTTAAAATCTCTTCCGGAAAGTGCCTATCTCTATATACCACCAAAGGCTCCCCTGTAGATCCGCCTGTGGTTGATTTAAGTAATCTTGTTCTTGGAAGCAAAGTCACAATGATTTGCTCAGAATTATTTCGAATATGTTCTTTTTCAATAATTGGTACTTTATTCCAATCATCCATATTCTTCAAGTCTGAAGGATGAAATCCGGATTCATCATAAAAGCTTTTATAAAATGAGCTATTGGAATATGCATGTTGAATAATTTTTTTCTTTTATTCCAATTGAGAAACATAATTTCATCTAAACTTAATTTCTAATTTGTTAATGCCTCTGTATATAGCACATATTGCTGAGAGCGCAAATGTTTTTGTTTGTACCAAAAAATATTTTGTTTAAACATTCTATACTCCTATAGTAGTAATTACTTAATAAAAGGATAAAACCTAATTCCCAAAAACTCTATTGTTTTTCTATCGTAACTGTAGAAGGCACCAAAAAATAATAAAAAATAAAATTTTTAACATCAATATTGATTATAACTTTAATATTACCATAGAGTAAATTAAAACTATTCATTCCCTATATGTTTCAATAATTTTTTTATATCAATAGGACAAATCTTTTTAGCTGGTACTCCCCCATAAAGCATGTTAGATTCCAGACAATTATCATTTACTGCAGCATTTGCTGCAAATGCAATATTATCAGCTACTGTTATTCCTCCATAAATTTTTACACCCGGAGCTATATAAACATTATTTCCAATTGTGGAGCCGCTAAACCACGGAAGAACTGCAAACGACCGGCAAATAAGAATTATAAATGGAAAGAATAAAGAGAACGTAAATTGAAATAATACTCTGTTTTTCTTAAGGCTTTTTGAAATTGATAAATATAATCGGGAATAAAAAAATCTTTCAAGATATAATTGAGGCTTCTTTTTTTTCTTTTCAAAGCAATTCTATCCATCTTCAAATAATACTTTAAGTCTGTTCGATTTCTAATCATAATACTAAAATCGTTTAATATTTTCAAAAAAAAAATCATGGAGCAGACATATTTGTAATTAAATTTTCAATCATCCATCCATAAGGATTAAACTTCCCTTCATGCCATTTCAAATCATTTGTCCAGTAACCGGGACAAGCATCGTATCCCGCTTTTGAGAAACCATAACTAATTTCAACTAGTAAAGGTTTAACATTATCAAAAACAAAATCCATTGCTATGCATTGACTTTTTATTTTATTATTAATTTCAAAAGCTAATTTTATCAATGCATCATCAAACAATTCCTTTGCATATAAAATATCTCCGGCACCTGAGGCTCTGAAATCATTTTTCCTCACTAATCGCTTTATCGCAAATGCTTTATTTCCAATTACTACAACTCTTATATCATGATCATTGCCGGGAATAAATTCCTGGAAATAGATATATCCAATCTCCTTACCACTAACTTTAACATAATCAAGTGGTTTTACTAAACGCACCACACCTTTCAATACATCTTTTAAATTTGTTTTTCCTTTTCTATATTTTCTGAATCTTTCCTTTAAATAATCCATTGCCTGGTATTGCGAGAAGCCACTACCAAAAGCTTTATTTACTAATCTAATAGCAGAAGATTTATCTTTTGCCAATTTAACATTAGAAGATCCTGCACCGGATCTCAATTTAAATACTTTAGGAAATGTTGTTTTTGCTATCCAATCCAATGCACCATTTTTTGTATAAAATACAAATGTCTCCGGTGATTTTATTCCCAATTTTTCAAATAAATATTTTTGCCCCAACTTATCATCAAAATGCCAGTTGGTATTAAAATCAGGGAACACTTTTATTCCTGAATGTTCCAATGCAAACAACAATTGTTTTGCAAAAAGGATATCCTTTGGACCGGCATGATTATGATGCCACATCAATCCATCACAATCATTAATTTCCTCCACAATATTATTGCTATAACAATCTACAATCTTATAAGATTTATTATTTAATACACAGTATTCAATCCATCGAGTATGAAAACCGTTTGGACTATTATGTATTGCTATCATCATTAATTTCTAATTATTGTTTCTCCTAGCTCATCACTGCTCATAAATCTGACATCTGGCCAGCGCTTATTTATTTCAAGTAAAAGATTACTTAACTTATGAAAAGACATGTTGCTATTTTCCACAGACATATTACTTGCATAATTAATGCGATGAGTACAAATAATCGCTGGTTTCTTCCAAAGAAAAGCAGTCGAAATTTGTTTAAGTGTAAAATTCACCCAATCCTTATTTTGATTTAAATATGGTTCGAATAAAACATTCCTTACTAAATAAACTTGGCCAAAATTATTTCTTTGACCTAAAAGTGTCTTGCTATTCGTAAACTATTCTTTGTGATACTAGGCGATAAATGCGCATATTGTGTTTGAATAAAATCTACATCAAGAGATTTTAAAAACAGTTCTAATTCCTTAGGTAAAATATAATTGGCAGCAAACAAAAGACCTAGGTTTCATTTTCCAAAAATCCTGGAACATTTTAATTCCATCCTCAAGTGTAATTTTAATATTTTCAAGCTGGTCAAATGATTCAGCGTAATAAGCAGCCAAATAATTATTTTGAAATCTGGAAGAAGTAATAGTCTTTAAACCATAAAAACCATTATTGAAAGCAAACCGTGTATCGTGTAAATTATTTTTAAGATCTTTCATCCAAAGAGATATATTTAAATGTTCCCGAGCATGAAATTGAGGTTTTAAAATTTTTTTTTCAATAGCATAATCCCATATATGACGTAAATCCTCATTGTAATAATAAGTATAGGAATCAAATAAATTTCTATGAAAGAATTTTTCAAAATTGTTATTTTCAATAGCTTCGTAATTAGGATTACCCATTACCATATTACATGTGAAAATAGGAACCTCTCCTCTATTACTTTTATTACGAATCAAAACTTCTACAAGTCTCTCAAGATCTACTTTTTTCTCTAAACTATCGAGTGTATCATAAAAGCGATTTATCAACTCTAATCCCATACTGAAGCAACTTTTGATATGTTTCATAATTCGGCATCCTCATACTTCCCCAGTCATCACTCTCGAAAACAATAATCTTTTTGATCAGTCTTCCAGCCAAAAGAATTAATTATATGATCCGTAATAAGTTTCTTATGCTTGATTTCATAAATTTTGAAAGAAACTGGATAATTTATCACTATGAAGACTATAATTAAAACTATCTTGCGCTGTAGAAAAGGCATTTATTCCAAGCAGTTCTGATTGCTTTGGGTTATCCATAATCTTACGTATATGATTTGCGACTTCATTTGAAGAATAGCTATCCTCGATTATCAAAACATTATGGTTATTCTTTAAATAGATTGAAGAATCACCTACATCTGTTGCAATAATTGGAATAGCAAAATTCATACACTCCCCGAGCTTTGTTGAAAAATTATACTTATTTCGAAAATTATCCGGTTTATTTATTATTACCATTGAACACTTTCTATAATACTCAAAAAGATCTATCTGATTTAAATGAGAGTGAAATTTTACTTTCTCTCTTACCCCATAGTGTTCGATAATCCTTTGTATATTTTCCTTAACTTTTGGCAGTGTAGTGTAATTAGAAAGAATTAATCTCAAATTCGGATGTGTTGTAGTTGTCACTATAGAAAAGGCTTCAAAAACTATAAGTATCCCATCTTTTTCTTCTGTTAATGTTCCTGCGTGGAAAATAAAAGGTGATTCAAAACGATCATAAATTTGCACATTCTTTAAACATTCATCATCAATTAAAATTGGTATTTTGACAAATTGAGCATTTCGGGTTTTGAACTCTTTAACAATATTTACTAGATTTTCTGAAATAACAATAAACCCACTGATTAATGGGAAAATAAGTTGAAAAAGAATTTTTCTATGAATTTTGTTAGTGAATCTGGTTTGCATCCGACTCGCTATTACACTGTGAGGAAGTTCATTTAATTCAAGTACAATTTTTTTTCCTAACAGTCGAGAAATGAATAAAAAGTATTAATTGAGGCCATTTATACCCACATGAAAATAGTTTATCATAATTTTTCCTTTCTTTAAATAAAATATAATATAATTTAATACGCATTACCGGACTCAATAAATCTCGTATAAAATATATATTGTCAAATAAATAATTTTTTCTCCAATAAATAACTCTTTGATTAATTAAATCTTCTTTCATAATGGTATCTGCCTTTCCTTTTTCAGGAGCTGTTATAAATTGATGCCCTAATTGAGTGAGTCCTTTGGCATACAACCTTAATCTATTCGTCATTGCCATACCCCCCATGAGGATAGGCTCCTTTATAAACACAAAAAATCCTAACCTTTGATTCCATTACCTTTTATTACTTCAGATTTAAATTGACTTCTATATGAAGATAATTCCATATACTCTAACTAATTATACGATAATCTGTTTTTTTACTTTCATAAAAAATAATTCATCATGCATTATCGAAATGTGTTATTTTTTTAATTACTCTACATGGATTACCAGCAGCAATAACATTAGATGGAATATTTTTAGTAACAACACTGCCCGCCCCTATAACCGAGTTGCGTCCAATTCTCACCCCTTTTAAAACTATTACATTCACACCAATCCAAACATTTTCTTCAATGTAAATCGGCCGGGGGGGACTACTTCTTACATCATTAAAATGCCAATCACCATCCGTAATTAGTGTATTTGCACCACACTTTACATTTGATTCTATGATTATTTCGGAAAAACATCCAATGACAGTTCCACTAAAACCACAATTACTTCCAATTATCAGTTTAGCATTGTTATGAGTTGAAATCATACATCTTCTGTTAATTCCAATCAAATTAGATTTATAATAGGATCTAAATGTGCAATTGTTGCCTAATTTAACTTTTGATTGACTGGAACAAACTAAATCTGGAAGTCCATAAAAAAGAACACCTTTCCCAATTTGAATTTCTAAAAACCACGTTTTTATATAGGTTAATTTGGAAGATATTAAACAAACTAAATATAAATCTAAGCCCCTGAGAAATAATACTGCTCTATGTAAAATCTTGCGAAACAAAATATATTATTCCTGAGCTTTTAATATGTCATTATATATTTCCAATTGTATATCAGCTAAATAATCCACTCTATGACGTTCTAAGGATTTTTTACGAGCTGTCGCACCAAGTTTAATTGCCCATTCATAATTATTAATATATTTTACAATAGCACCGGCAATTGCAAATTGGTCTCCGTCCGGGACCATTATACCAGTTACATCTTCTTCAATATAACTAGACACACCTCCTACATTCGTAGATATACACGGGATGCCCATTAATAATGCCTCAGATAAATTGTTAGGACTATTCTCTATCCTTGAGGTCATAACGTATATATCTGTGTTCATCAAACAATTTATTAATTCATTCACTCCTAACTTACCTTTCAATTCTATACATCTATGAATCTCTTTGTACTTACTTTTATAACTAAAATATTTTAATAATTTAGATTCAGAATCTATACCTATAATCTGCCAGCGGATTTTAATTGATAGATCTTTCAACAACATTAGAGTTTTAAAAATAATATCTAACCCTTTAATAACTGATTCACCCAATACAGTAGTTATAACCCATTCTCCTAAGTGTGCTTTTTTAGGTTGCCATATATTCAAATAAAATTCCTTTTTCAAAATATTATTTTGATGAAATAATGTAGCATCCATATTTAATGAATTTATCACTAAATCACTCCAATTCGACTTTGAAATAATATATTTTGCGTTTCGTATTGTATTCATTTCAAGCATCGATAAGTATTTATACCTTCTTATTTTGACAGCCAAATCTTTTGAATATTTCCAATTATTATAAAGCAAACTTTTAGCAACGACCGCACTTACAAAACCTTGAATTGTTAATACTACAGGTATTTTGGTTACATTAAAAACAAACCCAAATGTATTCTCAGTCCCATGAATATGAATGATATCCGGATTAATATCTTTTATCAAATCACTATACTTTTTTTCAAGAGAACTTATATTTTGTTTTATATTGAGACCAAAATAGTTATTAAATAGTAGTCTTATCCTATCATTTTTAAGAGTCAAAGGATAATACATTGTTCTTCCTTTTTTAATAACATTAATACGTTTAGGAAAGTGAAATGCTACATGTAATTCCACTCTATCTTGAAGTGCCGTATCTAACGCACTTAACCAACCTCCACTAAATACTTTTATACCCAATTCACTTGCTGCCAATGATGGTGTATTTATAAACCATAGGACTTTAATCATGTAATGTTAATTTGCTTTTCTCTTACTACAGAATAATAATAAACAATCCCTGCCAATGCAAAAAAAGTAAAACTAAATCCGGGGAATAAAGTAAACTGTCCGAAAAAGGCCCCAAAAAAGCCCACGGAAATAATGGATACAGAAAATACATTCAAGTATTTCCCCATCAACCTTTCAGGAGTATATAAATATCTACTTATCTGGAATCTACTTGACAATAGTATTATAAAAATATATTGAAAAAAATAATCAATCCAATAATAAACCCATTAACCCTAACAAGTTCTAATAGCAAATTATGAGAGCCATAATCAGCAAAGTGCTCAACTTGCGTATAATATAATAACCTAATAGTGCCTACTTCAATAGGTGGCAAAATATTAAAATCATTAAATATTTGGGCGCTTGCGGATGACCATAAAGGAATTCTATCGGAAAATACCTTGCCTATAATTCGTTGGCTTAAACTACCAGTTGTATTGCTTGAGTCAACATTAAATATAGCCAAACCGTTATTTGTAAAGTTGCTAAGTAAAAAAATAAGCCCTGTAAATCCAACTAAAAAGAAAAACATGATTTTAATCAACCTGCCTTTAATATTTACACTATTGTTGCCGTAACTATTAATTTATAATAAGGTTGCCAAAGCAACACTAAGTAATATTGTAAAAGAAGCGATAGTAATATTGATGATAAAAACAAATACTACTATTAAACTCAACAACAGTATAAATCTTAAATGCAAAGACTTCTTTCGATTAATGAAGTAATCCACAAATATGCTTATTACCACAGGATACACAAAAAAACAATACGAAATGTAGTATCAAGTGATTTAATGTTGTTTAAAATGAATGCAACTATCAGCGCAATTAAAACATATTTTAGAATTTCCTTATTCATACCTTTTGAGATAATAACCCCATAATAAAAGGGTAACAAACCAAGTGTGTAATTTAATGGAGTTAATGATTCAATGAAATTATATCTCAGAAATACAGTTTTATATAAATATAAATAAATTGCACTTAAACCAATAAACAATGAGATTTTGTATGCAATACTTAATTTAAGCCGGACCAAATGATGTTGATTTAACAAAATAGTTACAATGCATAGCACCAATATAAAATAAGATATGGTACTGCCACCAACTGAATGAATAATTAAGGCTGGTAAGAATCTCGCATCCATACTTAATACCATATAGGCTACATATGGTATAACCAAAAATTAAAATATTCTCCTAGAAATATATAACCAAATAAACAAGGAATGGAAAGTAGAAAATTAAAAATTAATACTGGCATTTACATAAATTCAAATTCATCAAAATAGCCTTTTACGATAATATCCAGGATATCGGTACAATGAAAAAAAAAAAAGTATAATGATTTAAAAATATTAGATGAAAAATATTTACGGCATAAAGCTCGTTCATAGCCTGCAATTCGTTCTTTCACTAAGGACCTATAATTTGGCGGGGTAAATTTTAAGATATATTTCCAAACTAAATACATACCAAATATCTGTTTAGATTTTCGTCCTTTTGTTGAGTTATGCTAAATTTTATTTCTCCGCTTTACACCCATCGCTTCGTTTATGTAAAACCATCTCCTTTGGTTAATAAGAATAATTCCAATGGTATATCTCCAACAAATTATTCTCGAAGGCAGGCGGCAAGCCGTACAGTTCACTTCTCCTAAAAGAACACTTAGTAGAAATAAAATGATGATTAAATTCATCAATAAATCCAAATTCCTGTTTATCAAATATTGTTTGAAATGGATATACTTCTTCAACTCCATCATAAAGCAATCCTACATCATGTGCTACTATTGAATATCTTTTATTATTTTCTAATAAATCTACTTGCTTTTGCAATTTGTACGGATCTATCCAATAGTCATCTCCGTCTAATAAGGCAATATATTTTCCTTTACAATTATTTAATATATCAATAAAGTTAATGAGATGATTCCCTTTAACCCTCCTTTGATAGTATTCATCACCAATATTTCGCTCAAGTACTTTTATTAAATGAGGATATTTTAATTCATACTGCTTTATTATTTCAAAAGTACCATCATCTGAAAAATCATCACCAATTACAATTTCGTAAGATCCATTCAATATTTGCATTAAAATTCCATCTAATGCTTGCTTTATATATAATACATTATTATAGACCATTAGCCTAATGCTGACGACTGGATTATCAATCTTAAGCATGACTAATTATATAAAGCAACTGACCTTCAAAAAATGTATCCTTGACCTCACCACTATTGTAATCAATATAAATTACTTGGCTCACTTTAAGTCCAACTTTATTACACATGGCATCTATCTCCAATGGTGCATGTATATAAACATTAGTGCTATCATTTCCAATATTAAGAGTAAACCAGCCGCTGTTAAGGTCATTCAATATATCTCTTGATAGATTATGCATTACATTTACATAACCATAATTTGAAATATTATATCTATTATTTACATCAATAACCAAACTTCCATGCTTTGAAAGGACTTTCTTGAATTTCAAGAAAGTCCTTTCTCTTTCATCAATATCATTTAAATGACCTAACACATTCCATAAGCATGTTATTAAGTCATATTTTTTAGTAATTTGAATTTCACAAATCGAAGACTTAATTAGGTTTAAACTTATATTAATATCTGAAGTTAAATTTCTACAACTATGTAAAATCTCACTATTGTCTACCAATGTTATTTTTTTACATGCTATCTTTTTAGCGATTGAAATTGCTCTTATACCGTCTCCGGAGCCTACATCCAAATAGTCTAAAACTTGCTTATTTCTAAATTTATTCACAATTATTTCATCCACAGCATTAATATATAAACTTCTTTTTTCGCAATATCTTGATAGTTAGATGAAATTGCATTATAATATTCTTTTGAAGTCTTCATTAGTAACCATACTTTTTTAAAACACACCCGCTATTCTATTAAAATTACGTTGATCATCTTCTGTTAATATTCTTTTATACTTTGAAATATTATTAATATCTGGTGCTTCTAATAATTTATATTTCCAGGCTTTGAATTCAGATGGTTCTATATCTTCGAATTTCTTATTAAGATAATAACCTTCTGATAAAATTGAGTAATCCAACTCTAAATAATCAAATATTTTACTTAGAATATACTTTGTATCAGAAACTAGCATTTCATACTTTATCACTAATTTATTTTCATTACTAATTTTTGACAAGTAATTTTCAATAAATGTAATATTGTTTCTCCATCGTTCAGAAATTTCCTCTATTTGATATGGCAGTTTCGGGAAATATTTTGAATGGGAATTTTTATCCTTTAATTCAAGATATGAACACGCTACATCTCTACCATCAAGTATAATATGGATATACTTAGCTTTAGGAAAATAGAAAAATACTTTATCGAGTTTTTCCTTCCATAACTTATTTTTATCTCCCCAATAAGTGATATTTTTTTTATTATTAACTATTGCAAAAAAATAATACACATGAGCAATTAAACTCGAGTAGCTTTCAGGATTCTCTTTAAATAAATAATTTTGTAAACTGATTTCATCTATATCCCACGTCTCAAATTTGCGACTAATTGTTAAATCAATTAAAAGTCTGATAAATAAGATATATCCCAATTAGAGTATTTTTCTTCAAGCCAAAGAAAAATGTGATTCCGGGAGGTATAGATATCAAAGGATGTGAATGTAGCATTAACCTAAGAAGCGATGTGCCTGACCTCGGATTTCCTATGATAAAAATGGGTGTATCATTAACCATAATTAATTGCTCGGTTTATTATTCTAAAAATCATATCTTGCTCTTCAAAGGTTAATGAATCATATAATGGTAAACACAGAATCCTACTACTTATAGAATCTGAAAACTTCGTTACAACCTTGTTAACATATAGCAGACCAGATAAAGAAGGAAAGAAATACCTTCTTGGAAAAATCTCGTTTCTCTCTAATGCTTTCTTAATAGCAATCAAAACAGATTCTGATTCAAAAATCACAGCATAATATGCATAATTATAATCTGCCCCGGCCTGCAGTAATGGTCTTCTTATGTTTTTTAAATTTTTTATAAGACTGTCATAGTGCAGGGATAGTTCATATCTTTTTACCAATAAATCCTCTATATCATCAAGAACACACAATCCCATCGCAGCATGAAACTCAGAATTCTTACCATTTATACCAACGCCATTAAATTTTTCAGGTCCATCATGTCCGAAGTTGCGCATATAAGCCATACGTTTCAATAAATCAGGATTAGATGTAAATACTGCACCACCTTCAATTGAATGCATCAGTTTAGTTGCATGAAAACTAGTTGTACTTATATCTCCGTAATGAAACACGCTTTTACCTTTATATAATGTTCCAAAGCAATGTGCTGCATCATAAATTACTTTAAGTTTATGCTTATCAGCAATTATTTGAATTGCATCAATATCACATGGGTTACCGAAACAATGTGTAGCTAAAATAGCACTTGTATTTTCAGTAATCGCCGCTTCAATTTTTGATGGATCAATATTTAAAGTATGTTCATCAATATCAACAAAAACAGGTTTGCATCCCTCCCAAACAATACTGCTTGTTGTTGCCACATAGGAAAAAGGTGTAGTAATTACTTCCTCCTTTAAGCCTAAAGCTTTAATGGCAATTTGGAGTGCTAAAGTTCCATTACCGACAAAAAGTAGATGCCTTATATTTAAATAACTTTTGAGTTGCAATTCAAACTTATTAACCAATGGGCCATTATTTGTTAGCCATTGACGTTGCCAAACTCCATCAAGATATTTATCATATACTTCTCTTTTTGGCAAGTAAGGTTTAGTAACCGGTATCATGTATTCATTGTTTTAAATTTCCTGCAGCTCAACCATTCTCTTAAATTTAGGCTCATCAATAATGAGTTGATTAAATGCATTCACATTTAATATTTCTCCTTTATCCATTAAAACGATCCTATCTGCTTTTTTTACTGTAGATAATCTATGTGCCACAATAAGAATTGTGTATTGACCTTTTAATAAGTTAATACTATTCTGTACATCCTTTTCAGTTTCACTGTCTAATGCAGAAGTAGCTTCATCCAGAATTAATATTTCAATATCCTTATATAACTCTCTGGCAATGGATATGCGTTGACGTTGTCCTCCGCTTAAATTAATTCCATTATTTCCAAGCAAACTTTGTTCTTTAAGAGGTAGGGCATTTACAAATTCATAAATTGATGCTTGTTCTATCGCCTTATTAAATCGTTTCAGACTTTCTTCCGTTTTCTCATCCCAGAAAGTAATATTATTAAATAAAGTATCATTAAAAATTACCGCTTCCTGAGTAATATATCCCAATTTCTTTTGGAAGTGAGATAAATTCAAATCTTTTATTTCTATTCCATCAATAGAATAATCTCCTTTATCTGGAGGAGCAAGCCTGCAATTAAACTTATAAGTGTTGTTTTCCACTTCCACTTTCACCAACAAATGCAACAGTTTCCTTTTTATGAATTTTCAGATTAATATTTTTAAGAATAGCTACGTTCCCATAAGAAAAACATACATTTTTTAATGATATTGCTGTTTTAAATTTTGTTATTGAGATATCTCCATCAACAACTTTAGATTTCCGTAATTCTTCCTGAAATTGGATAATATTTTCCAATGAACCGGACAAAAATGAATGAATTCCAAGATGTTTGCATAAGCATTAGGGATGTAAGTGCTCTATAAAAAAATAATAAGCTGATAATAATTGGCCCTAGTGGAGAATGTAAAACAGATGTTTGTAATATTATAACAAATGCAATAATCATTATTAATAAGGGCTCCCGTATTGATTCAAGAGCTGTACCATATAATCCAATTTTACGATTAATTGATTCAATTTTTATTACACTTCTTTGCAACATATTGCTATATGCTTTCAGTAATCCTGTTGCTTTAAGATATTTATAGTTTGATATAAGTTGAATTACTAGTCCCTGAAACCCATGCATATTTGATGTAAGCTGAGTAGAAACTTTTTTGCTAAGTTTATAAAAGAAATTAAAAATAAAATTTGTCAATATTCCACCTACAGTTACGAGTAATGCAAATCTTGCATCCACAAAAAAAGCTAATGCCATATATACACCTACCATTATTATCTGCTCAAGTGTTTTCATAAAAAATACACTTGCTCGCATTACACGATCTGCTTCTCCTGTCATCGTATTCTGAATTCGCCCCGCATCAGATAGTACAAAATACTTATAGGAAATACTATTAAAATCATTTAATAATGTAAGTCGTACCTTTTTTATGAAAAATTGTCGTATTAAAACACTATAATAACCACTTATGAATTTTGCTACTCCTTTTAAAATGAAGAATGAGCAAAGAAATAAGAGCACTGTATTCAGATTTAATGGTAAACCCGTTGCTTTAATTCCATTTGTAATAAAGCTCATATTACCTAAACTCTGAGAACTCATTGTTTCATCGCCGCTTACAATTTGCAACAAGGGGACAAACATTACTAGGCCAAAACCATCGAGTATGCTTACAAGCAAACTAAGACCGATAGCAATAAAAATCCTATATCCAATTCTACGATAGAAAAATAAGAAAAAAGCAAAATATTTTTCGAGTATATTACGTAATACAGCTTTCATTTTTTTCAAATATAAAATCGGCAATTACCATTTCCTTACACAGCATTTTCAAATCATACTTCGGCACCCAGCCCAATTTTGTTTTTGCTTTTGTGGCATCACCAATTAATAATTCCACTTCAGTAGGTCGGAAATAACGTGGGTCAATTTTAATTAATTGCTTCCCTAATTTTTTGCGTAAGTGGTTTGTATTTTCTTCTCCGATAAGTGCAATTGTTTTTTCTGTTTGTATGCTTTCTAAAATACCTTTTTCATCAACACCTTCACCTTCAAATTTCAATTGCATACCTGCTTCGGCAAATGCCATACGGATAAACTCACGTACAGATGTAGTTACTCCTGTTGCAATAACATAATCATCAGGAACATCTTGTTGTAATATCCGCCACATGGCATCCACATAATCTTTTGCATGCCCCCAGTCACGTTGTGCATCTATATTTCCCATATACAAACAATCCTGTTTGCCATACGCAATTGCAGCTACTGCTCTTGTAATTTTTCGGGTAACAAATGTTTCCCCTCGCAATGGGCTTTCATGATTAAATAAAATCCCATTGCATGCAAACATATTATATGCTTCACGATAATTTACTGTTATCCAATACGCATACATTTTAGCAACTGCATAGGGAGAGCGTGGATAGAAAGGTGTAGTTTCTGTTTGCGGTGTTTGCTGTACTAATCCATATAATTCGGAAGTGGAAGCCTGATACATTTTTGTCTTTTTTTCCATGCCTAATAAACGTACTGCTTCCAATAAACGGAGTGTACCGATACCATCTGCATTGGCTGTGTATTCCGGTGTATCAAAACTTACCTGCACATGGCTCATTGCTGCAAGATTATAAATTTCATCGGGTTGTGTTTCCTGAATAATGCGGGTGAGATTCATGGAGTCCGTCATGTCGCCATAATGCAATTGAAATTTTAAATCACGTTCATGCGGATCCTGATAGAGATGATCAATGCGTTGTGTATTAATTAATGATGCCCTTCTTTTTATACCATGCACGATATAATTCTTAGATAATAATAATTCAGCAAGGTAAGCACCATCCTGTCCGGTAACACCTGTAATAAGTGCAGTTTTCATGATAGTGGAAATTTAAAAGTGCAATGCATGAAGACAATAAATTTTTGCATATTATATTTTTACTTCTTTCAAATGATTGTGGTTTTCAAGAAACCAATTATAGGTTTGTTGCAATCCATTTTCTAAATGTATTTCGGCAGACCAACCCGCATTTTTTAATTTATTTACTGCTAATAATTTCCGGGGAGTGCCATCGGGTTTTGTATCATCCCAAATAATTTCTCCGGTATGTCCTGTAATTTTTTGAATGAGAAGCGCCAAAGCTTTAATGGTTAAATCTGTTCCGGTTCCGGCATTATATAAATGATCGGGCAACTTATTTTCCAATGCAAAAATTACCGCAGAAGCAAGATCATCCACATGCATGAATTCACGCATAGGTGTGCCTGTTCCCCAAAGCGTAACAGGAGTATTGCCATTTACTTTTGCATCATGAAATTTGCGCAACATAGCAGGAAGTACATGCGAAGTTTGTAAATCGAAATTATCGTAAGGTCCATATAAATTTGTCGGCATTAAACTCACAAAATATTTATCATATTGTTTGCGAATTGCTTCACATGTTTTTACACCGGAAATTTTTGCAATAGCATACCATTCATTGGTCGGTTCCAATGGACCGGTAAGGAGACTATCTTCAGTAATAGGTTGTGCTGCATGTTTGGGATAGATACAACTGCTGCCGAGAAAAATAAAAGAGGAAACATTATTTTGAAAAGCAGCATCCAACAAATTATTTTGAATCTGCATATTCTCCATCAGGAATTGATAAGGATAATTATTGTTTGCTAAAATTCCACCCACTCTTGCAGCAGCATCAATTACAATTTCGGGTTTTTCATTTTCAAAAAATGTATTTACCTCAGATTGATTTCGCAAATCCAATTCTTTACTTGTTCTGCCAATAAGATTTGTATAGCTTTTACTTTGCAATGCCCGCCACACCGCCGAACCAACCATACCCTTATGTCCGGCGATATATATTTTATTTGTTTTAGATACCATAGTATGTATTATACCAATCAATAAAATTTTTCACACCATCTTCCACACTTGTTGCCGGTTTATAATTTACATGTTGTATTAATTCATTTACATCTGCATTTGTTTCGGGCACATCACCAAGTTGCATTGGCAATAGATTTTGAATTGCTTTTTTATCTAATGCTTTTTCTACTGCTTCAATATATGTATTGAGTTTTACGGGAGTAGAATTACCGATATTAAAAATGCGGTAAGGTGCAGAAGAGGATGATGGATCAGGAGTATTGCTATCCCAATTTTCATTTGCAATTGCAGGTTTAAAAATGCAGCGTTTTACACTTTCTACAATATCGGCAACGTAAGTAAAATCACGCACCATATTGCCGTAATTAAATACGTTGATCGGTTTATCATTGAGGATGGCATCTGTAAATAAAAAGAGCGCCATATCAGGTCGTCCCCAGGGGCCATATACTGTAAAAAAACGCAAGCCTGTTGTGGGCAATTGAAATAAATGACTGTAAGAATGCGCCATCATTTCATTTGCTTTTTTAGTTGCTGCATATAATGTCATCGGATGATCGGCAGCCATATGTTCTGATAAAGGCATAGCAGTATTTAAACCATACACACTGGATGTACTTGCGTAAACTAAATGCTGAATATTATTATGTCGGCAACATTCGAGGAGATGCATGAAGCCGGTAACATTACTTGAAATATAGGCATCGGGATTTTCAAGAGAATACCGCACACCTGCCTGCGCAGCAAGATTGCAAACGTGCGTAAATTTTTCTTCGGCAAATAATTTTTCTAAGGCTGCTTTATCTTCTAATTGTAATTGAATAAATCTATAATTGTTATAGGTAGTGCTTTGAATAATTTTTCCGTACGTAATTTCTTCTTGTTGAATACCACATTCTTTTAATCGTCCGTATTTTAAATTGATATCGTAGTATGCATTGATAGAATCTAATCCGACAACTTCATAATTTTCTTTGATTAATAATTGTGCAAGATGGAAACCGATGAATCCTGCGGAGCCGGTGAGGAGGATTTTTATTTTAGGCATGGGAGTTTGAAGGTGAGGCATTAATAAATGGTTGGCGCAGGGCTGAGGGCGAAGGGTGAATGGCGGAGAGCAAAGGGCGCAGGGCTGAGGGCGAAGGGTGAATGGCGGAGAGCAAAGGGCGCAGGGCGGAGGGGAAAGGGCGCAGGGCTGAGGGCGCAGGGTGAATGGCGCAGGTGAAAGGGCGCAGGGTTTTGATAGAGGTCGTAATGAAATTTATAGTCATTTGATTATTCAGGTTAATAAGGATTTTCGAAAGTTTGTTATTTGCTTGCTTAAAATCAGAAGTCGTGAATAGAGAATTGCTCTTTCTTCTTTGGTTATAATATTTCTTAATTCGAATATGAAAAGTATATTGGCACATTCGAATATTGAGCGTCTTGCGAAATTTAAAAACAATGCAAAATCTTTTTTAGAAAATGAACCTGAACCTTCCGCAATGTTATTGCTAATGCTTAAAGCAGCACCTCGTAATTGTTCGGCAAATCTGTAATACTTTATCTTCTCTGCAATTTCTGCTTTATCAAATAATATATTTGAAATCAAAATTGATTCTTTCCAGATTTCTAAATTCTCAAATCTAAAATCGCTCATTATTTATTATTGGAGGAAAATGTTTTTTTAATAATGGTTAGCGGTAGGGGGTTGGGGGTGGCGGGTGGCAAAAAAAAAAATTAACCATTGACTTAGAACATTGACAAAAAACAACTGGTGATTCATTTTCATACAAAACTATACCCTGCGCCCAAAGCCCTCTGCCCTCACCCCTGCGCCATAAATCCTCTCAATAATATCCACCACTTTTAATCCTTCTAATGCATTTGTAGTTATTCTTCCTTTATTCTGAATTACATGCACTACGTTTTCAATTACAAAATTATGATTGGCTGCAGATCCTTTATACGCACCATAATCATTACCGGGATTTGTGGGTTCTAAGATGGGCATTTCATAATCTTTAATATGGCAATACTCTACTTCATTCATGTATTGTCCGCCAATTTTTATACTGCCATTTTCTGCGATGATGGTTAAGCTGGATTCGAGGTTTTTATTCCATACGGAAGTAGAATAATTAATACATCCCATACCACCTTTTATAAAATCAAAACTGATGAAACCACTGTCTTCAAAATCTGTGAGTTCAGCATGATTATGATCTGCAAATTTTGCTTGAATATTTTTTATATCACCAAACAACCAATACATAATATCTATAAAATGTGAGAACTGTGTAAACAATGTTCCGCCATCCAAATCTTTTGTTCCGTGCCAGTTGCCTTTTTTATAATAACGGTCATCACGATTCCAATAACAGTTTACCTGAACCATATAAATTTTTCCAAGGATGCCATTGCTCACTATATCTTTTATCCAACGTGATGGAGGAGAATATCTGTTCTGCATTACAGCAAACACATAGCGATTCATCTCTAATGCTTTATGCATCACTTCTTCTGCTTCGTGTTTTGTGAGGGCCATTGGTTTCTCGATGACAATATGTTTTCCTGCTTCGAGACACTGCAAAGCCATTTGTGCATGTAGTCCATTGGGGGTGGCAATATTTATTACATCAATGGGAATTCCGGATTGCAACATCGCATCTAAAGAATTAAAAAAGGGAACATCAAATTCATCTAAACTTAAAGCAGATTTATCTTTTATATCAGCGATAGCAACGAGCTCAGCATTGTCTTGTCGGACGATCATTTCAGCATGTCGTTTACCGATGTGGCCGAGGCCGATGAGGGCGAAGGTGGTAGGGGGATTATTCATAGTAGGTTTATTTGAAGAAGCGATGGCGATGGCTGATGGCGATGGCTAAAATGCGATGGCGATGGCTGATGGCGATGGCTAAAATGCGATGGCGATGGCTGATGGCGAGTAATTCATTTTAGTGGCGCAATTTCATTATCAAATGTGTTATCTGTTTTTCTAGTGGAATTAAAACTTGTGAGATAGCATTAAATGCTTCATCACTTATAAATTTTCTTCTTTGTGCAATTACCAAATGACTTTCTGTTTCATAAGCTGAGCCGAGAGCTATTTCTAAAAATCTTGCAAAATCTTTTTCTGAAATTCTTGATGCACCCTCAGCAATATTTGCGGAAATAGAAACAACAGATCTTTGTAATTGATTAGTGAGCCCAAACTTTTGATCACTCGGAAACTTATCTGTGATACTATAAATTATATCGGCCAATTCAATTGCATTTTTCCAAATTTCATACTCACGAAAATTACGCATTACAAGTATTCAAATAATTCTCAGCTTTCAATATTTCTTTTTCAATTTATTATTAGTTACCCAAAATTTCCACTTACTAAGCCATCGCCTTCGCTTTCGCCATCGCCATCGCCATCAGCCATCGCTTTAGCTTTTCCCTTCGCCTTCGCCATCAGCCTTCGCCCTCTCAAAGTCTCCCATCCACCACTTCCTTCTCCAAAACCCCTTTAATATCAAACACCACCACTTCGCCATTTTTAATTTTTGAAAAATCAATCTTCTTAAAATCATCATGCGCAACAGCCAACACAATTACATCATACTTATCGCCATTTAACTGGGATAAAATATCAATGCCGTATTCGTGTTGCACTTCTTCTTTCGCTGCCCAGGGATCATACACATCTACCGATAAACCAAAACTATCCAGCTCATGATAAATATCAATCACTCTTGTATTTCGTATGTCAGGACAATTTTCTTTGAATGTTATTCCGAGTATTAATGCCTTGGATCCTTTTATCTGAATATCTTTTCTGATCATCAGCTTCACCACTTCATTTGCTACATATCCGCCCATGCTGTCGTTTAATCTGCGACCTGCTAAAATTATTTCGGGATGATAGCCGACACTGGATGCTTTTTGTGCAAGATAATAGGGGTCAACACCAATGCAATGTCCGCCGACAAGTCCGGGTTTGAATTTTAAGAAATTCCATTTTGTTCCTGCTGCTTCCAGAACATCATGAGTATCTATGCCCATGCGGTTGAAAATTTTCGCCAACTCATTGACGAATGCAATATTGATATCACGCTGTGAATTTTCAATCACCTTTGCTGCTTCCGCCACTTTAATACTCGGTGCTTTATGTGTGCCGGCGATGATGATAGAGGCATATATATTGTCAACGACATCTGCAATTTCGGGA
Source organism: Bacteroidota bacterium (assembly GCA_016715425.1). Lineage (NCBI taxonomy): Bacteria > Pseudomonadati > Bacteroidota > Bacteroidota bacterium. The sequence continues at coordinate 534,326 of JADKAC010000008.1, read as the reverse complement.
GTGGATCCGCTGGTTACTTTTTTAATTTTTGTAACGGTATGTTCTTTATCACCGGGATTAATTCTTTCGGGTGAATAGCCGCAATAAAAATCTGTATTGAATTTTAATCCGGATTCTTTTTCTAACACGGGCACACATTCTTCCTCAGTACATCCGGGATAGACTGTTGATTCATACACGACGATATCTCCTTTCTTCAACAACTTGCCAATCATTCTGCTGGCACTTAATACAGGTGTGAGGTCGGGATTATTATTTTTATCAATAGGTGTTGGAACGGTTACAACAAAAAAGTTGCATTCACCAACAGGACTTAAATCGTTAGTGAGGGTAAGATGTGTTGATGCACTTAAATGTTCCTTGGTAATTTCCATCGTGCGGTCATTCCCTTCATTGAGTTCTTCAATACGCTTGCGATTAATATCGTAGCCGATGGTTTTATATTTTTTTCCAAACTCAACAGCAAGCGGCAGACCTACGTAGCCGAGTCCGATGATGGCGATTGTGGTTTTATCGTTTATGGTGGGCATTTTTTTTAATTGATGATTATTAAAATGGGGAGAAATAATTTAATGGCTATTGGCCGTTGGCTTTTGGCTTTTTGGCTGTTAGCCGTTAGCAATTGGCGGTTGGCTTTTTAGCTGTTGGCTGTTAGCTATTGGCTATTCATTTATTCCACTCTGAATATTCTTGAAAATTTCTCAAATTAAATTTGCTATTCAATACTTCAAACTGAGTAATCAAAATTATAATTTACAATCAACCGACCACCTTACAGAGCCAACGGCTAACGGCCAATAGCTATTAATCAATGTTTGCTTGTTAATTTAGAGTGTAACGCATTTAATTGTTTCTGGATAATATTTAATGCTGTAATTAACTCATTATATTTTTCTTCAGTTAAGTAATTTCTCATTCGTAATATTTCTAACAATGTTTCTACTTCAAATGAAGATCCGATACTCATCTCTATAAATCTATTAAAATCTTTTTCAGAGGTTCTGGATGTTCCTTCTGCAATATTGCTTGCAATAGAAATAGAAGCACGAGTGATTTGTGAAATGATTGCATATTTTTCAGATTCAGGAAATGAATGTATTTCATTATATATTGAATTCACAAATTGAATACTATTTTTCCAGACAGAGTAGTCTCTAAAATTCCTCAAAATAAACTTGTCTTTTTATACTTCACAAAGCCAACCGCCAAAAGCCAATCGCCAACCGCCAACAGCCAATAGCCATTTTAAACAGCTTCGCCTCCTCAGTCCCATTACAAGGTCTAAGAAAGCTGGGGGTAATTAAGAAAAAAACTACATCACTGAATCGTCAGACCATATTAAGAGTGTCTGCGATTTGTTGAGTGATGGTTTTGTTTTATTGTACTGATCTAAATTCATCACCTCAGTTTTTACTTTGCGATGGATTACGGATTCAGTTTTGCCGACAAGATAATTGAGCATAGTGATGTCTACATTACCCACTATTAACAGGTCTATAGTGCCACTGTCTTTTCCTTGCGCATAATCGCCGACAATAAAGGCATAGCGCACATCTCCTAACCGGCGGACAAGCTGCTCTACAAGTTTATCGAGTCCTAAATATTTTCTTACCAGGCTTTTTAATTCCGGGAAGAGGGGATGTTTATCGTTGGCGGCGTATTGAATTGTCTTGCCTTCATTATGTGAAATCAATAAACCGGCTTCCGACATTTTATTGAGTTCTAATCTTACGGAGTTGGTACTTTCATTCATCTCTTTCGCCAATGACCGCAAATGGGCTGAGGAATCGCTATTGATAAAAAACTTCAACAGTAATTTGATACGAGTTTTGGATGTGATGAGTGCCTCGAGCATGAATGAGTAACAAAGTTACTCGACTGTTTTTTGACTTGGGTATTATCTGCTAACTATTTTTTCAATTATGGGCCAACAAAATTTATATTATAGTATATGAAATTAATTGAGATGTTAGATTGAAGCGTTGCAGGGCAATGGTTATTTATATTTAAACAGAAGAAACTGCGGATGTTTGTCAGGTTACAAATTGAAAAAAATATTAATTGGGATAATGGATATTTAGAAAAGAAATAGAGGAAGGAAATAAATTAGTTACTCGGTGAGAAGTTAATCCCGCAGATGGCGCAGATTTTCGCAGAGGGGGAAAAAAGCAATGGCGAAGGCAAATGGCGATGGCTTTTTTTGAATAACTATGAAAATCATCAATGAATCAGTGATGAGTAATGAGTAATGAGTTTTTTTGTCAATGGTCAATAGTCATGGTCAATAGTAAATGGTAAATGCTAAATGCTAAATGGTAAATGGTAAATGGTAAATTAAAAATCAGTGATGAGTAATCAATAATGAGTATGCTCTTTCTTTCTCGCAGGGTTTCACAGCAACCGCACAAGGCCACGGTGAGAACCCTGCGGTAACATCAAACCTATGCCTCCTCTGCGAATCTATGTGGTTATATGATTTTTTTATCCCGCAGATGGCGCAGATTTTCGCAGAGGGGAAATTAGAGTTTCGGGTTTGATGGTGAGAAATAATCCCGCAGATAGCGCAGATTTTCGCAGAGGAATAATTTAATGGTAAATGGTGAATGGTGAATTAAAAATCAGTGATGAGTAATCAATAATGAGTATGCTCTTTCCAAGGACTATTGATTTTCAATTTTAATCCAAATAAGCTTTCGCCTTCGCCTTTTTTCATTTGTGCATTTTCACATTCGCACATTCGCACATTCGCACATTCGCTCGGGGACGCCAACCTTGGAGAAATATCACATCTGCGTTAATCAGTGAAATCAACGGGAGAAAAGTTAATCCCGCAGATAGCGCAGATTTTCGCAGAGGAATAATTTAATGGTAAATGGTGAATGGTGAATGGTGAATTATAAATGGTAAATGGTAAATGGTAAATGCTAAATGGTAAGTCAGTGATGAGTAATCAATAATGAGTATGCTCTTTCCAAGGATTATTGATTTTCAATTTTAATCCAAATAAGCTTTCGCCTTCGCCTTTTTTCATTTGTGCATTTTCACATTCGCACATTCGCACATTCGCTCGGGGACGCCAACCTTGGAGAAATATCACATCTGCGTTAATCAGTGAAATCAACGGGAGAAAAGTTAATCCCGCAGATAGCGCAGATTTTCGCAGAGGAATAATTTAATGGTGAATGGTGAATGGTGAATGGTGAATTATAAATGGTAAATGGTAAATGGTAAATGCTAAATGGTAAATCAGTGATGAGTAATCAATAATGAGTATGCTCTTTCCAAGGACTATTGATTTTCAATTTTAATCCAAATAAGCTTTCGCCTTCGCCATTAGCCTTCGCTTTTTTCATTTACACATTAAATCGCATTAAGTATCAAATCTGCAAACTCACGCACAGCGCCCTCACCGCCACTTCGTTTTAGTCGGAGAATTCCGGGGAGGTTATGTATGGCATCTACTGCATTGGCTGGGCAGGCGGGAAATCCCACTACTTTTAACAGATTCATACAATTGATATCGTCGCCGATGTAGGCAACCTGACTGAGAGAGATGTTTTCTGTTTTACAAATTTCTTTTGCCACTTTTAATTTATCTGCAAAGCCAACACCCATGTGGATGTAGTCTGGTTGAAATCTTTTGGCTCGCATTTCCACCAGCTTTAGATTTTCGGAAGTAATTATTCCTGTTTTTATTCCTGCTTCTTTCAGCAACACGAAGGCCATTCCATCATGTACATGAAAGCGTTTGAACTGATCGCCGGATTCGGTGAAATACAGTCCACCATCAGTCATGACACCATCCACATCGGATAAAAATAATTTGATGTCAATGCTATTCATCCTTGGCAGCCTCCATAATTCTTTTCAGTTGAGAAAGTAATTTTTCCATTTCGTTTAGCGGAATCATATTAGGTCCGTCGCTCAATGCTTTTTCAGGATTCGGGTGGGTTTCAATAAAAAATCCATCTACTCCTGCTGCTGCTGCTGCCTTTGCAAGATAGGGAGCGAATTCTCTTCTTCCACTGCTGGAACCACCTGCGCCACCGGGCATTTGCACCGAATGGGTAACATCAAAAATAATGGGGGCATATTGCCGCATAACAGGAAGAGAGCGCATATCAACTACTAAATTATGATAGCCAAAAGAAGAACCCCTTTCGGTGAGCATCACATTTAAGTTTCCGGCAGTGCGCACTTTTTCGGCAGCATATTGCATATCCTCCGGCGCCATAAACTGACCTTTTTTAATATTTACTGCTTTACCCGTTTCACCGGCAGCCAACAATAAATCTGTTTGGCGACAAAGAAAAGCGGGAATCTGTAATACATCCACTACTGTTGCAACTATCGCCGCCTGATCTGGTAAATGAATATCTGTTAATACGGGTACGCCAACAGTATCTTTAATTTTTTGCAACACTTCTAAACCTTTTGCAATACCATCACCTCTGAAAGAATTTGCAGAAGTGCGGTTTGCTTTATCGAAAGAAGCTTTAAAAACATATTGAAATCCGGTGCTTGCTGCAATTTCTTTCATCGCCTTGGCAACAGTTAAACAAAGCATTTCATTTTCAATTACACAAGGGCCGGCAATGAGTAATGGATTACCACTACCTACAATAAAATTCTGTGCAATTGATACCTGGTGTTGAGACGTTTTAAATATCATTCAATGATGGCTATACATTTTAATTCGATGGCGATGGGAGTTGGTAAAGTTGAAATTCCTACAGTGGTACGACAAGGTTGATTGTCTTTAAAATACTCTGCATAAATCCGATTATAAGTATCGAAATCTCGCTGCATATTGGTAAGAAAAACGGTTACATCAATTAATTTATCCCATGAAGAACCGGAGGCTTCCAATACTGCTTTCACATTTTGGAAAACGCTATGACATTGTGCTTCAAAATCGAAGCTTATAAAATTTCCATTCTTATCTAATTTCAAACCGGGAATATTTCCCGATTGCGCTTCTCTGGGCCCGATGCCGCTTAGAAAAAGCAAATTACCCACTTTGCGAGCATGCGGATACAGGCCTACCGGTGCAGGTGCTTTATCAGTTCGGATTGGATCGTTATTCATAATTGTAAAGGTAGCAATTGATGAGGGAGTGCAGAGTAAGAAAAGATTTTAAAAATATATTTGTCGAAAAAATAAAGTCTGACTTACATTATTTCTATTCTGCTCGATATATTAAATACATTTTATTTAAATTACATCCCATCTGCAATTAAAATACTTAAATCATTTCTATGTTATTACAAATACCGGAAAATTTTGAAGAACAGGTTTCAAAATTTCAATTATGGACGGATAATATTCTTAACCTGTTGCCCAACCTTGCACTTGCACTTGCCTTTTTAGTTTTCATAATAGCTATATCCAGATATGTGCGCCGACTTACACAACGGATGATGCAAAAGCAATCAGAAAATCCAGCAATATCAAGAATAATGGGTGGCGTTGTTGCTACTACTTTTATAATAATAGGAATATTTGTTTCACTCGGGATTTTAGGCCTTGATAAAACTGTAACCTCTCTACTTGCGGGTGCCGGTATTTTAGGTTTGGCATTAGGACTTGCATTACAGGATACATTAACGAGTGCTATTTCTGGAATTATTATGACTACCCGAAAAGCATATCGCATTGGAGATTATGTAGAAACAAATGGCTTTAATGGATTTATAGATGAAATAAATTTACGCAATACAACAATCACTCAAACCAATGGAATACAAGCAAAGATTCCAAATAAAATGGTGTTGAATAATCCATTAGAAAACTATACGCTTTCCGGTGAAAGAAGAATTGAAATAAGTGTAGGGGTTGATTATAATTCTGATTTAATTCAAGTAGAACAAGTGGTGCGCAATGCAATTCTTAATAATGTAATTTTCAATCATTCAAGAGAAGTAGAATTTTACTGGACGGATTTTGCAGATAATACAATTCGGTTTATTGTGCGATTATGGATACCTAAATTCAGACAGGCAGATTATTATCAGACACAGCATGAAACCTTAGTTGCAATTTGGGCAGCATGTAAAAAGAATAATATTTTATTGCCAAATCCTGTACGTGTATTACGCTTTGAAGATGAAACAAAGCTTACAATTACAAAACCTACGATAAATGATTTGCGATAGAATTAACGGATACGATTAGATTGACAGTTGACAGTTGACAGTTGACAATTGACAGTTGACAGTTGACAGTTGACAATTGACAGTTGACAGTTGACAATGAAAAAAAAATCATCATAGTGATTAACTCTGATCTCATAATTAATTTATTTTTTCTCATCATGATTGGAACAAGGCATTTGAATGTACCAATGCATAAACGTTTTACCTTTTCCCCTCCCTTAAAAGGGGAGGGAAATAAATGATTTTTCTTCTTTACAAGAACAATATCTATCTAAATAAATCTGCTTTTGATAGAACAACTTGTCAAAACAATTGACAATTGACAAAGAAAAAAAAACTCAATTAACGAATCCGAAGGCGCATTCCGGGCTTAATAATTTTGGTGGATGATATGCTATTCATTTTACAAATCTTACTTACGGAAGTTCCATTTTTCACTGCAATTTTAGAAAGTGTATCTCCTTTTCGCACGGTATAATAGGCTGTGGAAGATTTTTCATTAATTACTTTAAAAGAAGATTTATCTAACACCAAATCTGTTGTCCGCAATTGCTTTGCATCAAAGTCAACAAGATAAGCGGGATCAAAAGCAGCACCTCTATATCGGATTTCGAAATGTAAATGCGGCCCTGTAGAACGACCTGTGTTGCCACCTAAACCGAGTATATCACCCGACTCTAATTGTTGTCCGGGCTCTACTTTTATTTTTGATAAATGGGCGTAATAGGTTTCCAATCCATTCTCATGTTGAAGAACAACAAGATTACCATAACCGCCGGTGTATTGTGCTTTGGTAACAAGACCATCTATCACAGCCACTACAGCATCACCAGTTTCCAAATCGAGATCAATTCCTGAATGCACACGGCCACGTCGCCATCCAAATTTTGAATTTGTTTTACCCAAGACGGGCATTGTAAAACAACTCACATCATCCATGGTAACATCCACCAATAATTTGCCTTCTAATTTCAAAGGATCAAATTTGTCGGCGTATGAACTTCCCAGATCAAATAATTCTTTTGAAATAATTGCATCACCCCCTGCATCAAAACCAATTCCGCTAACGGAGTCTGCATTTAATTCTTCCCCACCAATATCACTGATACCTGCTAATTCATCATCGGTAAAAATGTAGGTATTGCGTGTTTGCGCATAGCATACATTATCGTCTTCGGTAATGCGTAATTCTGCCCTTGTTTTCAACTTATTATGCCGAGTAGCTGTAATAGCATCATCCGGATAAAAGTCTTCAATAAAAACAGGCTGTTCGGCAATATGCGGGTCTGTATAAGATTTAGTAAATAATGATTGATTAACCATCTGGCATGATGACAACAGCAGAATTGTTGCTGAAAAAATAATGGATGATCTGTAGTTTTTTTGAATGATTGTTTTTACCTGCACCAGTAATTTTTTTAAGATTATAGTTGAATGGTTATATTTTTTTGTTCTGTAAAAAATCTCAATGCTTCCCAGCCTCCTTCTCTTCCTACGCCGCTTTGTTTCATGCCTCCGAATGGTGTTCTCAAATCCCTTTCCAGCCAGCAATTAATCCAAACAATACCACTTTCAATTGCATCCGCCATGCGGTGTGCTCTTGTCAGATCCTGTGTCCAAATCACCGATGCTAAGCCATACACACTATTGTTGGCAAGCATCAATGCTTCTTCATCTGTGTTAAAAGGGGTTATTGTTACCACCGGGCCGAATATTTCTTCCTGATTTGTGCGGCAATGTATATCTAATCCTTCAATGATGGTGGGTTGTATGAACATCCCATTTGCACATCGTCCACTTAACTTTACCACTTCGCCGCCACACAATATTTTTCCTCCTTCTTCCCGAGCCAGGCGAAGATAGGAAAGTATTTTTTTAAAATGCAGATCACTTACAATCGCACCGACCTTAGTGTCTGGCTCAAGTGGATCACCAATCACTAACTGAAGTGAACGGGCAACAAAGTCTTTTTTAAATTTTTCGTAAATACTTTGTTCAATATAAATACGTGAGCCGCATAAACAGATTTGTCCTTGATTTTGAAAAGCACTTCGTACTGTTGTTTCCAACATCTTCTCATAATTGCAGTCAGCGAAAATCAATACCGGATTTTTACCACCTAATTCCAATGATAATTTTTTAAACATGGGTGCAGCGATAGAAGCTATTTCTTTACCCGCTCTTGTACTTCCAGTAAATGATATTGCTTTCACATCCGGATGTTTTACTAATGCTGCGCCCGCATCAGGACCGGTACCGTGAATAATATTAAACACTCCGGGAGGCATACCTGCTTCCATACAAATTTCAGAAAGTAAATAAGCGGTGAGTGGAGTAACCTCTGATGGTTTTGCTACCACACAATTTCCCGCAGCTAAGGCAGGAGCTACTTTCCAGGAGAACAGATACAATGGCAAATTCCAGGGCGAAATACAAGCAACAACTCCAATAGGATTTTTAATAGTATAGTTGATATTTTGACCTTTATTAATGTGTGCTTCACTTGCGAAATGACGAATTGCGGTGGCAAAGAATTCGAAATTAGAACTGGCTCTGGGAATTTCTACTTCATAAGCTAATAGATAAGGTTTACCATTATCATTGCTCTCTGCAAGTGCAAGTATATCTTTTTTCTCTTCAATTAATTCTGCAATGCGATATAATATTTTTGATCGCTTAGTAATTGATAAATGCGACCATGCGGGGAATGCATTTTTTGCAGCTTGAACAGCATCATTTACATCATCGCTATTTGATTCCGGAATTTGTGCAATTACTTCGTCAGTAGCCGGATTAAAATCAGGCATATACTTTCCATTTTGTGGCGCTACAAATTTTCCCCCGATATAATTTTGAATGATTTGCAAATCTCTGGATTCGATAAGTTGAAGTGTTGCGAAGTTAAAAAAACAAGGAAGAAAATTTCAGATTAAAAATTACCTGAGTATTGTGCTATTTCCTTTCACCACTTTAGAGCCACCAAAAGTGAATCTCACTTCTATAATAAATGCATATACACCGGCTTGTGCAGCAGAGCCATTGATGGTTCCATCCCAACCCATATTTACAGCATCTGGAGAAAGATTTGTTGCTTGATAAACTAAACTACCCCAACGATCATACACTGAAAAACTTTCAATTTCTGCAATATCAGATCCGTAGGCAAATAGGTAATCATTTAGACCATCATTATTAGGAGTAAATGCATTTGGTACAAATACGGACAAGTCATCAAACAACAATACTGTTACATTAATAATATCCGTTGCAACACAACCATATTCATCATAAGAAGTAACAGTATATTCAGTGGTAATATAGGGTTGTGCTGCCGGGTTTTGGCAACCGGTGCAACTCAATCCATAAGGAGGTTTCCATTCAAAAATAACTCCTCCCTCCGCATTCAATTGGATAATATTATTTTCTATAATGGTAATATCATCGCCTGCAAATACAGAATTTTTCACCACTTGAATTATGTCTGTTATATCGTTGACACAGCCATTTGCATCAGTATAGAAATAGTGAATTACATAAGTGCCTTGTTCAGAAATATCTTCGGGATTAAAATAATTGCCCGAAACTCCACTGCCTGAAAATACACCGCCTGTTGGAGTCCCCAATAATAAAACAGGCTCTCCTTCAATACAAATAATATCATCAAAACTTAATGTCAATACCGGATCAGGATAAACGGTAATTAAGAAAGTATCCTGCTCTGTACATCCGGGTGAATTATAAAAAACAGAATACGGTCCACCGGGAGTGGATGCAAGTAAATTGATTGTGCCACTAGTTGCATTAATACTTATGCCTGTACTAGCAACAAAATTTCCTCCGGGATTCATGATGTAAGGAGTTATATTTCCATAATTACAATATGCGGCACTGTCGTAATAAAAGTAGGCATCAATAAATTGATCTATAGTAATGGTATGTGAGGAGGAACTGCTGCAAAATCCTGAAGGTGTTGTATAAGTAACCGTGTAAGTTCCAGGAGTTGAGCCTCCTAATGTCAATGCGCCTGTTGTGCTATTGATGGACAAACCCGAAGGTGAAATACTAAATGCACCACCGGAAGTTGTAATGCTTGAAGGCATAGCTGAACCAACGGCGCAATAAATATAATCCAGATATGCAAAAGTGGAATCATCATTTGCATTAATAGAAATTGTAATAGTGGAACTGTTTTGACAAGGGCCATCGGGAGTGGTGTAGGTAATATTATAAAAAGCACCTACAGTTCCTGTTGTCAAATCAATAGCACCTGTGGATGAATTCACTGATAAGGTAGCAGGTGAAACAGAAAAATCACCCCCGGAAGTAGTAATAAAAGTTGGATTCACAGTACCGCCTGCACAAAAAGAAGTAGCGCCATAACCGAAAGTAGCTACATCCAACGGATCAATAAGAACTGTTACTGTTTCTGAATTACTGCATGAACCGCCGTCGGTGGTATAGGTAATAAAGTACGTGGTTCCTGAAGTGCCTAATGATAAATCAATTTCTCCTGTAACCGCATCAATATCAAGAGTTGCAGGTGTTGAAGTAAATGTGCCTCCATCTAAAGCGATACTCACAGGTATTGCAGTTCCGTAAGGACAATAAGAATCATCGTCATACTCAAATGTTGCATCATCAAATGGTCTTATCGAAAAAGAAAAAGTGGATGTTGATTGACAAAGCCCGGAAGTGGTGTATGAAACCGTATAAGTTGTACCAATAATAGCCGTACTCAAACCTACGCTACCAGTACTAGAATTAATGGTTGCACTACCGGTTGGAGAAATACTGAATGTTCCGCCTATAGTAGTTATCAATGTTGGCAGTACAGAACCAAAAGCACAAACAACTGTGTCCGCATAAGCAATTGTTGCATCAGGATAAGCAACAATGTTTATTGATTCCCCATGTGTAAAAGAACAGGGGTCGGCAGGGGTTGTATATGCTATATAATAAGAACCTGAAGCAGCATCTTCAATATCCAATTCTCCTGTTGCTGAATTAATAGGAATAGTTGTTGGCTCAATAGTAAATATACCACCGGGAGTTTCTATAAAAGATGGAGATATAGAACCATCAGGGCAGAAATCCGTAGTCGAAAAAGAAAAATCTGCATTGTTCTCCATTACATTCACCACCATTGTATCTAATAAATTTAATCCACCACAAACATTAATAGAGGCGACATAGGAGGTAGTTATTATTGGATTCACTGTAATATTATCACCTGTGCCAATTAGAGTTCCTGCCAAGGTTGTCCATGTAACTTCCGGATCATATATGGTATCAATTGGTAAATATCTGCTGGATTCATCCGTAGCTTCCCAAACTGAAGAGTTTCTGCCCGGAAAACATAGGCAAAAGTTCCAGCAAGATTATGGAGACCTTGAGTGGCTGTTCCATCTGCCCAAGCACAATACTCTTTATTGGTAATATGATTATCAATTATGTTAGAAGTTTCGTTTAACACAATTTGAAATTTTCCATAGGTTGTAGTACAAGAATACATGGGAACATTATTCCAGCTAACAACTAATTTTCGATTAGGAGCAGCTCCAATTGTATGATATTTAATATATGGGCCACCGGCAATACCCGGATGCCAATCCTGCCAGGGACCCATGATACAGTTTTTTGGAACTGATCCTCCGGTGCTAGGAATAGAAGCAGAGGTATATGTTGTAGCCAGAGCACCCGCACCACCAAAACTTACCCATCCATTTGAGCCAATATAAAAATGCGTATATGAATTACCCATAAAACAAAATGTAAAGCCTATACTATAAGGGCCGCCGTAAGAATCGTCAGATAAGCCAACATTAGTACCGGTATAATCTTCAGGTGCATAATCCAAATATTCTAATAGATAATCTTCTGTTCCCACTGTTTTTGCAGAAACTACATACAAATTAGCAGGTGTGCCTGAACATATTAATGTATCCTCACTTATCACAATTGATTGCGCACCTAAGCGAGAAAAAATTAGCGAAATGATAATTGGTAAGAAAACTCTCTTCAACTTTAGATATTATATTAATCGAAGTTACAATTTTAAAATAATTCGTCAATAATATGCTCTTGATTTATTTCTCGCCAAATATCATTATCGGGTAATCCCGCTGTAAATATTAATAATTGATTTGAAACCGGATGATGAATAGAATAAGACAAAGCATGTAATGCAATAGAGGATTCATTGGAAATTTTATTTCCTCCATATAAAGAATCATTTACTACCGGATTTTTTATTTCTGAAAACTGACATCGTATCTGATGATATCTTCCTGTTTCTAATTTAATAATTACAACAGAGGTGTTTTCATTTTCGTGAATTACTTCATAATGCAAAATGGATTCTTTCGAATTTTTTGTTTGCGGATTTACTACAATACTTTTTTCTGCAAATTATCTTTCAATAACCAATGTTTTAATATGTCTTCTTTTTTATTTAATATTCCTTCTACAATTGCAATATATTTTTTAGTGATTTTTCTATTTAGAATTTGTGTATTCACATTTTGCAAAGCAGTGTAAGTTTTAGCAAAAATTACCACTCCACTTGCTGCTCTGTCCAAGCGATGAACCGGACGTAAATAATAATTTTTTCTCCTGGGAAATTTCTCTTGTAAGTATTGCAAGCATAGTTGTTCAATACTTGGATAATTATGATTTTGTATTTCAGTACTCAATCCTGGTGGTTTATTGCAAACCAATAAATAGTAATCTTCAAACAGAATTATCATAATTATTTACACGATTATCTCTTAAAAGTAATGTGAATATTTTTTTTATATGATTATTAAGCATATCTTGCTTTCAATTCCTTCAATGTCGGAGGAAGTAAAATAAAATAATTATGAAGACAACATTAAAATTAATGACACTCGCCCTGGGGTTATTCTTTTACACAAATTCACAAGGGATGACTATTTGCTTTACTGATGCCAGTGGATTCACTTATCAAGTAACAGCTACTTATATGAGTCCAAAGTATTATGAAATTTCCGGAGAAATTGACCTAGGTACTGGTACTAATTGGCCTGTTTCCGGTTATTTTGATATGCACGCAGGAGTATTCTATATGCTTTGGTCTAATCCATTTCCTGATGGTTGTACTGTTAATGTAGATGAACTTGAATTTAATGCTACTACTGGATATTCCGGATACATGGAATGGTATTACCAACAAAACTGTGGAGGTGAAATTTTTCAGGTCCTTTTTATTATCCCGTTACTTATGCTACCGGACATTGTGGTGCTTTAAGATTGGCATCAGGTGCTGATGAAAATACAATTGCAAATATTGGTTTCACTCCAAAAGCATTTGATTTAAATAGTTTAGTATTAACTGAGACTCGCAGCTTAGAAGAATTATTAAGCGAAACCAATTGGTAGTTAATCCAATGGGTGATGGCTTTGTTTTCTCAAGTGAATTAATGTCAGAAGGTAATTCAGAAATCACTATTTACAATCATGCAGGTCAGCAAGTTGCTTCTTTAAACAGCAATAGCGGAACAAACATGATGATATGGAATGGTAAAACTGCTAGAGGCGAAAATGCTATGAGCGGAATGTACATTGCTGTGATGCGCAATGGTGAAGAAACAATTACTACTAAGTTGATTAAATAACTTTAAAACGTTTTTGAAAAAAGCAGGATGAAAATCCTGCTTTTTTTATTTATATGATAGAGTAGTAAAATGAATTTATAAAAAGTAAACGTTCTAATTATTTTAAATAAGTATCAATAAATTCGATGTTAGATTTTACAGGGAAAAAACAAAATCACTCTACAATTGTTTTAGCTCAAAAATTCCTCAATGCATATAATTTAAAAAAGCAAAATTTGAATTGTAAAAATTCAATAATTAAAAAACGGAATTTAATAATTAGATATAGTATAAAATCAAGAAGACAATAACATGAATATTTACAAAAAAATATGAAATCAAAAATTAAAAACTTTGCACTATTGTCCAAAACTGCTTTTAAAAACTGGTGGGCAAAAGAACCATTTAAAGAAAGTGCGGTGATTGCATATTACTCTATATTTTCTTTACCCGGATTGCTTGTGGTAATAATTACAGTTGCAGGATATTTTTTCGGCAATGAAGCCGTGAGTGAACATCTTAATTCCCAAATAAAATCCACGATGGGTGATGAAACGTCACAACAAATTCAGCAAATAATTTCGACAGCAAGTGAAACTAAAAAATCTGTTATTGCCAGTATTCTTGGTATTATCACAATTTTAGTTGGTGCCACAGGTGTATTTGCTCAATTCCAGAAAATATTAAATACAATTTGGGAAGTAAAAGCAGATAAATCCAAATCTGGAATTCTAACAATGTTGCGTGTGCGTTTATTTTCGTTTGGACTTATTCTTTCTATTGCATTTATACTTATTGCATCATTGGTTATTTCGGCAGTACTTGCTTCACTAGGGAAATGGGTTACAGGCAATTTTCCGGATTCATTAATTATACTTATACAAATTCTTAATATTATTATATCCATAGGCATTCTTACATTTTTATTTGCATTGATGTTTAAATTTTTTCCGGATGCAAAAATTCAATGGAATCAAGTATGGTTGGGATCTCTTGTTACTGCAATTCTATTTGAGCTGGGGAAATATGGATTATCACTCTATTTTGGCAAAGCAGATCCCGGTGGTGGATATGGTCCGGCTGGTTCAATAATTCTTATTCTTCTTTGGGTTTCTTATTCATCAATGATTGTATTTTATGGTGCTGAATTTACACATGCAGATGCAGAAAGGCGAGTTGGATTTATACAACCAAATAAATATGCTGTGAAAGTAAAGGGCGATAGGGCTAAGAAATAATAAACTATTTGCCTGCAATATCTAAAATATTCTTCGGGCTTGCAATCTGCAATCACATTGAAAGGTTTTAATGAGTGCCCATGGCTGATCTCGTTTTGTGTATTCAACATTATCAATAGAATTATGCTGCATTAATCGCTTTTCTATATCATCCGTTTGGCCAATATAATAACCGCCAGTTTTTTCTGATTGTAATATGTAAACGTATTCTGCCATAAAAAAACCACCCATTGTTTTGATGGATGGTTTTGCTCCCCGACCTGGACTTGAACCACCCCGATAATTATCGGGGTTTGATTAACAGTCAAATGCAGGGATACTTTATTTTCAGCTTCTCAAATATCTCTGAATGCTTTAGTATGTCTTCAATATATTTTCTGTTCTTCATGTTTTTTATATGGCGCTCAATTCTTCGGGCTTGCAATCTGCAAGCACATTGAAAGGTTTTAATGAGTGCCCATGGCTGATCTCGTTTTGTGTATTCAACATTATCAATAGAATTATGCTGCATTAATCGCTTTTCTATATCATCCGTTTGGCCAATATAATAACCGCCAGTTTTTTTTGATTGTAATATGTAAACGTATTCTGCCATAAAAAAACCACCCATTGTTTTGATGGATGGTTTTGCTCCCCGACCTGGACTTGAACCACCCCGATAATTATCGGGGTTTGATTAACAGTCAAATGCAGGGATACTTTATTTTCAGCTTCTCAAATATCTCTGAATGCTTTATTATGTCTTGAATATATTTTCTGTTCTTCATGTTTTTTATATGGCGCTCAATTGTTCGGGCTTGCAATCTGCAATCACATTGAAAGGTTTTAATGAGTGCCCATGGCTGATCTCGTTTTGTGTATTCAACATTATCAATAGAATTATGCTGCATTAATCGCTTTTCTATATCATCCGTTTGGCCAATATAATAACCGCCAGTTTTTTCTGATTGTAATATGTAAACGTATTCTGCCATAAAAAAACCACCCATTGTTTTGATGGATGGTTTTGCTCCCCGACCTGGACTTGAACCACCCCGATAATTATCGGGGTTTGATTAACAGTCAAATGCAGGGATACTTTATTTTCAGCTTCTCAAATATCTCTGAATGCTTTAGTATGTCTTCAATATATTTTCTGTTCTTCATGTTTTTTATATGGCGCTCAATTCTTCGGGCTTGCAATCTGCAAGCACATTGAAAGGTTTTAATGAGTGCCCATGGCTGATCTCGTTTTGTGTATTCAACATTATCAATAGAATTATGCTGCATTAATCGCTTTTCTATATCATCCGTTTGGCCAATATAATAACCGCCAGTTTTTTCTGATTGTAATATGTAAACGTATTCTGCCATAAAAAAACCACCCATTGTTTTGATGGATGGTTTTGCTCCCCGACCTGGACTTGAACCACCCCGATTATTTTTGGGGTTTACAAATGCAGGGATACTTTATTTTCAGCTTCTCAAATATCTCTGAATGCTTTATTATGTCTTGAATATATTTTCTGTTCTTCATGTTTTTTATATGGCGCTCAATTGTTCGGGCTTGCAATCTGCAATCACATTGAAAGGTTTTAATGAGTGCCCATGGCTGATCTCGTTTTGTGTATTCAACATTATCAATAGAATTATGCTGCATTAATCGCTTTTCTATATCATCCGTTTGGCCAATATAATAACCGCCAGTTTTTCTGATTGTAATATGTAAACGTATTCTGCCATAAAAAAACCACCCATTGTTTTGATGGATGGTTTTGCTCCCCGACCTGGACTTGAACCAGGGACCCTTTGATTAACAGTCAAATGCTCTAACCAACTGAGCTATCGAGGAATGATTACTTAAAAATTGGATTGCAAAGGTACTTGGAGCGGTTATAATTTCCAATATTTGCACAAAATTTTATTATAATGAGTTTATTAGTAGCTGGAACAGTAGCATTTGATGCAATAGAAACCCCATTCGGGAAGACTGACAAAGTGGTTGGTGGATCAGGTTTATATATCAGCCTGTCAAGTTCTTTTTTCCATGAACCTGTAAATCTGGTATCTATAGTTGGAGATGATTTCCCTGAGATTATGTTTAAAAATTTGCGTAAGCGAGGAGTGAATACTGAAGGAGTAGAAATTAAAGCCGGAAAAAATCATTTTTCTGGTCAGGCAAATATCATATGGATATGAATTCCAGAGATACACTTGCTACAGATCTGAATGTGTTGACGGAATTTAATCCCAAATTATCTAAAGCATATAGTAATAGTGATTTTGTAATGCTTGGAAATATTGACCCGGCTATTCAAATAAGTATTATCAAGCAATTGAAAAAACCAACCCAAATTAATTGCAATGGATACCATGAATTTTTGGATGGAAAACACTCAAAAGGATTTGAAGAAAGCAATAAAGCTTGCCGACATGCTTATAATAAATGATGAAGAAGCTCGTGCTCTTTCCGGTGAATATTCAATTGCAAAAGCCGCTCGTAAAATATTAAAAATGGGTCCACGATTTTTAGTAATCAAAAAAGGAGAACATGGAGCTTTATTATTTTCTGGAAATGAAATATTCTTTGCACCTGCCTTGCCAATGGAAGATGTATTTGATCCCACCGGTGCCGGTGATGTTTTTGCCGGAGGATTTATGGGATACTTAGCTAAAACAAAAAATCTCTCATTCACCAATATGAAACGTGCAATTATTTATGGTTCTGCGATGGCATCTTTTTGTGTAGAAAAATTTGGTCCACAAAGACTGTTGGAAATACAGCAACGACAAATTCAAAAGCGTGTGGGAGAATTTGTGGATTTGGTAAAATTCAGAATTAAGTAATTAATTTACCTACCACTTTTAATCGTTTAAATACAATTTCCGTATGCGGTGCATCAGGTAATTCATCTGTAAGGTCATGACCCGCAAAATGATCATAATGTTTTCCGCTTCGCCACAAAGTACTATCGGTTACATCGTAAATTATTCCCTTATATGCAATCCACACTTCTTCCTTTTCAAATCCATTGCGGAGTGCCAATTGGAATTTTGAGTATTCTTTTAGTTGCATTTATAAATTGATAAATAAATTGAAAAGAGGAAATAGTTGATTTAAATAAATCAGGAAATCACTTCCATTAAAGTGCGGAAAGCAAAAACATCATCTCCGAATTTTTCTATGTGTTTGCGTTGTAATTCAGGTGCGAATTTTTGTTTATAAGAAAGAAAATCATCAAGGTTTGCTAAATCATATTGCACAACGAAAGTGATTCCTTCCAAATCTCCATCATCTAATAATCTATTAAGTTTATATCCCGTAAAAGATCCAGTTGCAATTACATCAGGAATATGCTCGGTGCGCATCCATTGCAGCCATTCATCAGCACGATCAATCGCCACTTTTAACGTTACGTTATAGATATACATAGATAAGTTTTTCACAGCAAATTTACTCACTAATTAAGCTTATCCCCTCGCAATATTCTGAATCGTTTGCGGGCTTCATTCACAAATAAAGAATCTTTGTATTGAATAATTAATTCTTCATAACAAGCCATTGCTTTTGCGGTATCCTTATAATAATTTTGATATAAATCGCCTAGATAAAATAATGCATCATCGGATAATAAATCGAATGCATAATTACTGCGGATATATTCCAGATATTGCACTGCCGAATCCATTTCCCTGTTCTTAATTGCAATTTGATATTTCATAAAATATACATCATCCGTTAATTTATGATCGGGATAAGATTTTAATAATGTATCCAGAGTGGATATGCAATCTGATATTTTATTTTGGAATAAATACAAATCAGCAGCAGCAAATAATTTCATTGGTTCCAATATAGAATCCAATCCTAAATTGTCGGTAATAAACACAGAAAGTTTTAATGCATCATTCGCTACTAATTCTGAAGTAGAAGCTTTCAACACATCTAACTGTCCTTGAGCAAGATTGAAATCACCACGGTAATAAGCGAGTTTAGCATTTTTAAATCTTGCCATTTCACCGATGGGTTCATCCTTCATTGCTTTATCAACTTGAGAGTACAATAACGTTGCTTCCCAAATATCACCACTAATCAAATAGAGATCGCCAAGCGTGATTTTAAATTCAGACTTTTGCGCCACATTTAATGCTGCCCAACTCAACACATTTTCTAATAAAGCAATAGCGCCACTGACGTCATAATTATAAAATGCTTCTAGGGTTGCCAATGATTGGGTAACTAAAGCCGCACGATAATCATAGCGATTATATTCATTCAAAAAGTTTTGATAATTAGTTTTTAAATCATCAATATCTGCCTGCGTATAATAATTTGTTTCTTTAATTTTTGCCCAACGACAATCTAAAATACCATTGCGAGCCAAAAAATAATAAGGTGATTGTGCGCCTAATTGAACTATATAATTATAACATTGAATTGCTGCATCATATTCTTTTTCATTGGTTGCAGTAAGTGCAAGTTCATATACTCTACTGCCATTTTCCTTTAATCTTTTGTCGAGTGCCTTCATTTGAATAAAAGCACTTTCAAAATCTTTTATCTGGACAAAATCCCAGACTAATAATTCAATTAAAACAGGTGCATCTTTTTGTTGAATGCGATTATATAACTTTTCCTGAAACAGCATGTGATCAGATTCCTCATCTAATATTCTTTGCAGTGATGTTGTAACATTATTCAAATTATTTATATCCTCCATTGCATAATCAATATAAAAATCCATTGCCCGTGAAATATCACCACTGCGATAATAAAGTATTGCAAGTTCATTATTAAAACTGTAATCCTTTACATTCTTTTTGCCAACCGAATACACATCAATTGCTCTTTGCAAATCGTTTATTGACATAAATGCATTTGCCAATTGAATAACCTGTGCTCTTTCATTACCAATTTTTGAGATGGCGAGATTATAATTTTTATCACGGTCGGTTATATTATTTTGTTTTTCATAACTATAACCCAAATCAACATAATAAGTAAGATTTTCAGGACTCTTTTTAATTTGCTTATTAATAATTTTTTCAATCTCTTTATAATCTTCAAGTATCAGCAAACAATTATAGTAGATCTTATAATATGCATTGGAAGTTGGATTGTCGTTGTAAATAACTTTATATAAATCAGCAGCTTTATCATACTCTCCATTTTTCATATACTCCTGACCCAATTTTATTTGTTCAGAAATATTTTGTGCTTGGACAGTTTGAAAAACAATACAGGTAATTAATAGAAAAACAATTTTTCGCAACATAAGTAAATCAGATAACGATGAATTGTACAAAGTGTTTCGGCTCATAATAAATTGCGATAAACTTAAAAAAAAATGAGCCCACAGATGTTGCAGGCTCATAATAATAATATTGAAATGATTTTATTACTGTAATTTAAAATAAACAGGAAGAGTGTACCAAACTTTTACATTCTTTCCACGCTGTTTTCCAGGTTTCCATTTTGGCATATCTTTCACAACACGCATCGCTTCTTCATCACATCCTCCACCGATACCACGTGCAAGTTGTACTTGTGAAACTGACCCGTCTTCATTTACAACGAACTTGATATACACTTTACCTTCTATACCATTATCTTTTGCAACTGCAGGATATTTGATATTTTTTGCAAGGAATTCATATAGTGCTTTATCACCTCCGGGAAAAGTGGGCATTTCTTCAACCACTACAAATATCTCCGGTTCTTTTGGTTCTTCTTTTTTCATAACGGGTTCATCCACCGGAACATATTGTGTTTCAATTACTGTTTCCACATCCATCTCCTGATTGAAAAGCTCAGGAGTTTTTTCCACTTCAATATCATCTTCCACTTCTATAACTTCTGGCGGTGGAGGTGGAGGTGGTGGTGGTGGTTTATACTGGCTTGTCTGTGGAATTTCTTCAATATCTTCCTCACTAAAATTATCTGTTACCAAACTGGAAACAGCCTCTTCTTTTGGATGATAATTGAAGGCTAGTAAAACGATACCTAATGCCACAGCCAAACCAACTTGCATAAAAGTATTTCGATGTTTGTAAACATCTGCTTTGTCGTATTTTTTTACGAACACGGATTTGTCTTCTTCTGTACCGGCATATTCTTTTAGCAAATCTTCAGGTTTATTTCTTGAAAAAATAAACATGAAAAAAGCAATAGGAATTACCAGCAATGCTAAAACAACCCAAATTGTTAAAGTTCCCATAATGTGTTGGTTTTATGACCGTTTAAAAATAACTAATATTCCAATTACGCCAAGTACGCAACCAATAAAGTTTGCCACGAGATCGTAAAGATCAAAGGACCTGCTCTCGAGAAACGCCCCTTGTACTATCTCGATGCACAAACCATATAAAATGCATAAGCCCACTCCATAAATTATTGCATTAAAACGCAAAGGCACTTGTGGGTATTGCTGCTTAATGGCAATTATGGAAGTAAAGCTGAGTACAAAATAAAAAATGGTATGTACTATTTTATCAATTTCCCAAATAGTAATGCTTGGTAAGTCTTTACCCGGAATTACTGAAAGCAATAATATAAGTGAAGCCCAGCTAAGGGCTACCCATTTCCAATTAATCTTTTTTGACATTTATTAATTATCAGGCAGAAACCATATCTTGATATGCTCCTGCATCCATTAAAGAATCTAATTCAGATGGATTTGTGAGCTCAATTTTCACCATCCAACCTTTGCCGTAAGGATCCAGATTAACTGCCTCGGGATTAGTATCCAACTCTTTATTCAATTCAATTATTTTACCTGAAACAGGCATTAGTAAATCAGAAACCGTTTTCACTGCTTCAACAGTACCAAATACAGATTCAATATCTAATGTATCGCCGGCCGTGCCTATATCCACATAGACTATATCACCTAATTCACGTTGTGCAAAATCGGTTATTCCAATAGTGCCGACATTACCTGATATACTTACCCATTCATGGTCTTTTGTATATTTTAAATTTTCCGGAAAATTCATATCAATATTTTTGCGGCTAAAATAAAGGATTTCAGTGAATGCAGGATAATGATTATTCTGCCAGACTAAATCTTATTTTGATACCAGCATCTGTTGTTGTAATAGGAAATGCCGTTGATATTTTAGGAATGGTTTGTTGTCTGTTAAAATACAACTGCACATTAAACCTATCATTAATCACATAATCCAGAGTTGGAGATATTGTTATTGCAGTGATACCGCCCGTTGGCTCATTTAGATCCTGATCAAGACGGAAATTTGTAGTGATATCATCTCTATAGGAAACATCTAATTTAAACGTGAGATCATTTTCCAATGTGGGGTTTTTCCCTCCAAATTTTATAGGTAAAGTAAATCCTGAAAATCTATATCCAATTCCTAAAGTAACTTCCTGCGATCGAATTTCCGTTAGGCGATAATCCACAAAACTCATACTTAATGTCCGTGTCTTTTTGAAGCTGAATTTGGTGGTAAGGCTATTTACCCATGATGCATCAATGCCAATTAATGGCGATAACTGCTCGCTCAATACCAAACTCGGAATATTGTAGAGTGTAATGAAGTTACCGGAAAGTGTATCTATATTATTTGCATAGATATAATAATTGCCATCAAAATTCAGGTTAGTAGCGTAGCTGCCAACAGCTAATGTAGAAGTATATGCACTGGTAATAGTGAATGAAGTAAATGTGCGTTTAATTGCTGGAATTTTTGCAAGACCGGTATAGGTAATACGCCAGTTGGGTTTTGGAGTTTGTTCAAACACATTCAGCTTTACTGTGGATGGATCGTCGCCACGATATGCAGCTATAAATGCAGGAATTAAAACATCCTGAGAATAAGGTCCATATCCTTCGGCGTACTCGCCGTTAGTTGTGCTGTCCAATGGATTATAAAAGATGCCATCAGAATATAAATTTTGTTCCTGATAACGCTGTGTAATTACTGTTCTGTTATCTTCAAATTGCTGGAATGTTTTTGTAACATCCGTTGTATTTAGTTTATCGAAGATGGTACCCATAATACTATAACTCATCAATAAATTACCAGATCCCAATGGGTTTAAATGTTCAAAATAAGGATCATCAATTGTGTTAGTATTTTTATAATACTCTGAAGTACTTTCTGAATAAGTTTTGGTGAGATTCATATCAATACGCAGGTCAGGAAGCGGCTCAATATTCGCACGAATGTCCAGACTTTGCGAAAAGCTTTGCAAGTACAAACTGTTTAAAGAAGTAGCCGTACTTATCCAACCGGAGGAAGATGCATATTCCAGATCTTTATCATTAAATTGTTGACCAAAAACAAATCCGAGCCCCGGCGCATTAGCGTCTAAATTCATCCCGAACAATTGAGGTTTTGGAAAATAACCCGGTAAGGTGGTTCCATAGTTTTCAGAATAATTTATGGTTATCCGTTTTAAACTTATTAATAATCGTGTTAGAATTTCTCCTCCCAGCCCAACACTTGCTGCACTTTTTTCCGGATTGGTTTTATCTTCTCCTTCCACCATTTCATCGTCTTCGGGTATCTCTTCTGTTTTTTTATTTCGCTCTTTTGATTTGGTAACAATTGTTGCAGAATTATATTTTTTCAAAAATTTCGATTTGTTATATAGATTCCTGAAATTCAATTCTCCATTTATTGTTTTCGATTGTGAATTGCTAATAGTATTACCTAATGTATCGGCAATTCCTAATGAACCTGCCACCCATGCATAAGTTGCATTATAGGATGATCGCAGAGTAATCCAATTTAATGCGGGTATTTTATTTATAGGCACATTATAACTGATATTCAAATTTTGACGATAGGTAATTGTACGCCCAAAGGATTCTATATTTCTCCAAAGCGTATCCTTTTTTTCGGGTGTATTTATTTTGCCATAAGGTTCATCAATTCTGCTGTTATTAGAAGCGGAAAAATCAATTTTTAAATTACGGGCAGGTTCAAATTTTATCCCATAGAATCTATCCCAGTTAAAGTATTTATTGTAGGTAGGATCTATCATTCCATCACCATAAATATCACGCATCAAGGTTTCACCAAATTGCCTGTTCATTTCCGTTCGGAAGCTATATCCGGTTGGTATCAGATTAAAATTAAAATCACGCACTAAAGCCAGATTCGCTTTATCTTTTGCAATTGCTTTTTCAAATGGTGTATAAAAATTTCCTTTCGTACTATATGTATATCCTAAAGCCGCTTTATATCTTTTTATTTTATCATATTCCAGAATCGGATTACTTACATAATCTTCACTGTATGCAATTGTGAGATCCAGATTTTCTACATCCCATGGTTGTGGAGTTACTCTGCCACGATCACGCTGAATTCGAATATTGGTAAGATTAATAGATTTTATAGATGCATATTCAACTGCCTGCCTTCGATAAATAGATGCTGAATCCTGACCGTAGATTTCAGTTATATCATCCACCTTGTCGTCTAAGGTTACATCAAATGCATAAGGGTCATATTCCGGATTACTAAATGATTGAGAAATACTGATATAAAAAGGCAATTGCAATCCAAGTTTGGGATTAAAGAATTTGCCTAATTGTAAACTTAAACTTGCAGCGTATTGATAGAAATCATCTTTATATCTATCATTAATTTGTTGTTCTAATTGACCAAATCCGATAGTATGCATATTGCCCGATACAGTCAGATTTCCAAGGTCGGCAAGTTTTGCATCCATGCGGGCAAGTGCAGCAAAACCACCATCTTCAATAATATTTGTTAATCGAAATTCATTCACCCAGACTTCAGCACAAAAAGCCTGACCACTACCATCCAATGTTTTAGGATTTCGTACACCAATCATCACCTCTTCTACAAAACCTAAATCCGGATTTCCAATAATGGTATAAGTAGGCTGGCCTTCTCCTCCCACACTAAATGGCACCAATGGAGTTGACTCCAATTTATCTCTGAGTTTCTTCACTTCTACTAATGAGTCCAGCGGGAAGTCAATTAAAGTTGCCCAAATTGCTTCTCTCACAAATTCATCATCCGTTGTTCCAACAGGTAAAGGAAACTTGGTGACAATAAGTGGAACTTCAAACTCATAATAATTATTTGTGAAATCCGATCCTAACCGAATAAATACAGTAAGATCTCCATCTTGTAAATTGGTGTATGCAGGATCTGCATCAAATAAGGGTTCTCCGTGAATATTTAAAATTAAGCGACCATATCTTCTTAAATCCAGATCCAAAGATTTATAAATAGCCCTTGCATCTCCATCATTAAGCGGGCAAATCTCCATACTCAACGCTTGTTCATTTTGTTGGTAGGTAGAAACAGAGCCTCCACTTCCAATAGTTTGTTCACGGCTAATACCCGGTGGCAATACATAAGGAACAGGTTGCTTGCCCGAGTTTTCTTCGATACTTACACTGGATACATTAAAAGTGGTTTCACCTGCATTATCGTTAGGGATATATTCACCCGGACTCTGTAATGAAAAATTATAACTTCTCCATTGATTACGCACTAACTCCAGTTTAGCAAAACGGAACACAATAGGCTCGTCAAATCCGGTTAAATACATACGCATGAAACGAACGGAACGGAAGTCGCTGATAGTTCCAATCTTGGCATCATACTCACTAATAGGCACTTTAAACTGATACCATTTTATACTATCTACTGTACCATTTTCGAACTGATGTGCAGCCAATACCACATCGGTGATATATGGGTTTGAGAGTTCCATATTAGGCTGCATTTTTATTCTATATTGATAGTATGATTCTGTCTCACTTAAGGAAAAATCTTGATTTAAGTCTTCGGTTTCGGGTAGGTTAGTAGCCGCTGTAGGATAGGCTTCATCAGAATTTTCTGTAGTAGGTGAGTTGCCTTGAGGATTATTGTATTTTTTGTAGCGATCTAACACACTTAATTGTTGATTGTCATAATCGGTACCTCTGAAAAAATGATAATTATCGGATGAAGGATCGCCCGAAGCTGTGGCATAAGCAGTTCCTGTAACGATAGCCTGCAGATCATTTAAATATTGCGCATAAAATGAGGCCTCTTGAGGATCATCCATTCCATCAAAACCTTTATCCTGATTTTCTCTGGTGGCAGGGTCATTGTCAAAAGCCTGATTAATAGGGATTGTTCTTGGCATCAAACCCCAGATGGTTTCATCTAAAGTAAGGGTAGTTCCATCCTTAGGCAATCCATTTTCAAAGAACATTCGTGAGTCTTTCAATACATCTTCCGAAACATTACCAAGGTTGATATATAAATCACCCGGTGAAGTTACCGGAGTGCCAAACGGACCCAAATTATCATACGGATCCATTACCCAAAATTCAATATACTCAATATTGGCAGCTTCAAAATCTGTAGTTTGCAAACTTCGCATGATACCGCCCCAGCGGGATTCAGGATCATTTAATTCGTTATTGGTATTAATCCCTGCTGAATTGGTGGTGGCAGATGTTTCAAAATTGTACTGTCCTCTCTCCGAAGGATAATAAGACATATCAAAAGTGGAAATTGTACTTAATCCGGTAATTTGAACATCAGAGGCTGGGAATATTTCCTGCTGCTGTATCTCTACTAAATAGTGATTGGAAACATCATCCGCAGTCAAATATGCTGGTCTTGCCGAATTATCTTCCCTTACAAATAAAGGATCTAATGTGTACCAAGCAAGTTTTGCCCGGTTATAACCATAGGCAAGTGTATCAAATAATAAAGATTCGGGAAATAATATCTGCCCATTTTCATCCAGTCCATTTTGCGGAGTACTCCCTAAAACCCAACTGGAGAAGGGGAATTTCAAATCATAAGAACTGCGGCTTCCTTCAAAGTCATCAATATAAATTGTTCCTTCATCACCCTTTCCAATTGCATCACTATGGCCGGGAATAAATTTGGCAATTTCTCCGGCGAAAGTAATTGTGGAAGTTTCTTTAGTGGTATAAAAAGGAAGTTTATCTAAACCACGAGTTAACCAAGGCGCATCTTGGGTGAGGTTCATATCAAATCCCAACATAGTATTTGAAATGGGGTCATCACCAATATTTACTTTTTGAGTATAAGGTCTTTCAGACAAGCGCAACCATGTGGCACCAAGGGTAAAGTTGTCGTTAATCCAATAGTCAAATCTGTTACCTAATAAAGACTTCACCTGAAATCCATAAAATGCATTATTTTCAAATGCAACATTAATAGGCAAGCCGGAATTGAGAATGGATTCATTGATAATTTTCAATCGTCCCAGTGAATAATCAATGGTGTAGTCATAGTTTTCAGTAAGTAATTGCCCACCTGCTGTAACCGTCACAGAACCTTGGGGTAAGTTAAATGCACCGAGATATATTTCTGAACTCACACTGCTTTTATAACTTCCTTTTATGAAATACCGGTTGTATTGCGGGTATTGTTCTGCAATGGTTTTTGTTTCAGTATATAATTCATCGTAAGCATATTTTTCTGCTTCAATATCACTGCCGAACACCTCCTCCGATCGCATGTGTGCGCCAAACGGTTCCAGTACAGGGAAGTAAACTCTACCGTTTGTGGTGTTGATTGTTACGCCGTTCACAAAGTCAAAAATACCATCCGGTGTGGGATCATTATTCGTATTAAGCTGATCCAGATTCATCAGTTTTATCAAGGGTGTTCCATTCACATTAGTGTTTTGTGCAGGAATATATCTTTTAAATCCACCACCCGGGTCTTGATATAAAACATCCAATTGAAATTCGGCACTGCTCACCTGAAAAGCTCCCAGTGAGTAAACGTTTTTCATCATCAAATCCCAAATTGGCAGAGCAGTTTGAGCAGATGTACTCTTCAGCATTTTCAGGAACATCACATTGGTGGAGTCCACTCCCGGTGGCAGGTTATTGGCAAATTCACCCACTTGAAAAACTTCACCTTGATAAGTATATTCAATAGCAACAGCCAGAACATCGTCTGGCTGGAGAGTGGAGTTAACAGAAATATAACCTAGTTGATTGTTCACAGTATAGTCAGACGGCAATAATTTCCGCATTCTAATTTTTTCAAAATCTCTCACAGCCTGCATCCGGAATTGCCCACCCGGGTCAGAAAGTATTGCTACTACATCGTTCAGATTACGGTTACTGGAATTAGAATTTAGTTTCTGATATAAATCATTCCCATAGTTAGATGGCACACCTCCCGGCGTAAGAATATTTATGGTACCACCTCGTGAGGGATTCCAATAGGTGGAGTCGGATTCACCTAAGTCTGCTAAGGCAACAATATCACGGGTATCTTGAGTGGCACCTGTTCTGTTGGTTACCCAAACTTCAACACGGGTAATATTAATGGGTGAATTAATAAAAGGCAGAGTAGAAAGCCATGGCTCATAATTATTTCTGAAATAATGGCCCATAAAGAAGTGCCTGTTCTCATCATATTGATCCGCTTTCAATTCAAACTCCCGGCGTTGGGCACCTCCTTCAATTTGAATACTTTGGGTTTGAGATCGCTGTTGTGATAATAAACTTGTCCATGTAAGCCGGCCAAATTGCAATTGCGTTTTTATACCCCATAAACTTTGTGTTCCGGGAATTAATTGAGTGGTAAGTGGCAGACTCACATTACCGGCTTCAATCTTTTTAATAATCTCATCTTCAAAACCGGTGTATTCTAATTTCACCTGATTTTCAAAATCAAAGGTGGCAGAAGTATTATAGTTAAAAGTGAGTTTTAATTTCTCACCTATCTGACCCAATACATTGGCATTAATGTCCATATCAAAATCAAAACCTCCTTGTTTCTGCTGATCTTCAGTAAGAATAGGGTTTTGTACATTTTGAAAACTCGCACCAAAGGTCAATTCAATATTTCCCTGCGGCCGAATGTCCACATTACTGCCACCAAACATTCTATCAAATAATTCGCTGCCAGTATAAAGTGTTGGAATGCTACCATCACCATCCAGCAAGCCCGCACCTTGCGACCTCTCAATCCAATAGTCTGTTAAAGACTTATTTAATTGCGCATCCAAAAAATCTTCGAAAGAAATATATTGCGGATCACGATAATAGGTATCGCCTATCTTTTCAATGTATATATATTCACCCGTTTCAGGGTCATATTCCACATTAGATTCAATACCTGTAGGTGACGATAAATCAAATGCATTGGGATTATTAAAAAAGAAATCACTTGTAGATTGATCTGTGATCGGATATTGCAAAGAATCTTCAGTAGAGTCCACTGCCATTACTGAAAGCAATCCCTGCGAATTTGAGGTATTAAAATTTAGTGTTGGCGATTGCTTCAAAAATGAAGCGAATACTGCAACACTCATAGTACCTGCGAGAATAAAATGAGGGAAAAGTCTCTCTCCTGACAAAACCTATAATATTTATAAATTTTTTAATGCTGTTTTCACCAATTCCTCGGAGGAACCAATACTACTATTACTTTGGAGCGCCAAAGCTATAGCTTTTTCGGCAGCCTGGCGATTAAAGCCGAGCATGGCCAGTGCACTTAACGCCTCATCTCTATGTGTATTGTGAGATGCTGAAAATGTTCCGGAAATAGGTATTGATGACTTTCCAATTTTGTCTTTTAATTCAATCACTATCTTCTTTGCTGTTTTTGGACCCACGCCTTTTATACTTTGAATTAACTTATCATTTTCTATCAGGATTGCCTGTTCCAGTTCACTCACACTCATACTGGACAACATCATGCGAGCTGTGTTAGCACCCACACCATTCACCGATAATAGATGAGTGAACATGTTGCGCTCTGCTTCTTCCGAAAATCCATACAATACCGGAATTCTACTTTGACCATCTTCTTTAAGATAATGATAGCAATACAGCAAACATGATTTTTTTTCTGCAATTGCTGTATATGTATGCAAGCTGATATTTATAAAATAGCCTACATCATTTACTTCCAATATCACCGACGCCGGATTTTTAGAAATTATCTTTCCTTTTAAATAAGCAATCATTTTATTTGGGATTTTACTTGTGCATCAGTTACGGCAATAGCAACCATATTCACTATTTCTCGCACCGAACTTCCTAATTGTAATACATGAACAGGTTTACGCATTCCTAACAGGATTGGTCCGATAGCTTCTGCGTTGCCTAATATCTGAACTAATTTATAAGAAATATTTGCTGCATCTAAACTGGGGAATATTAAAGTATTTACACCTTTATCTACCAACTCGCTAAAAGGATAATTTTCTTTAAGTAAATCATTGTCGAAAGGAAGGTTTGCTTGCATCTCACCGTCCACCACCATTCCCGGATATTGCTCTTTCAAAATTTCAACTGCTTTTCGAATGCGCAAGGTCTCTTCATTTTTTACCGAGCCATAATTTGAATAGGATAAAAATGCAATACGTGGAGGAATATTTAATTGTCGGACAGCATTCGCTGTAAGTAAAGCAATAGCTACTAACTCTTCCGTAGTCGGATGAAAATTAACTGTAGCGTCTGCAAAAAATATCGGGCCTCGCTTTGTAAGCATGATGTACATACCAGCTACAGTGCTAACTCCAGGCTCTGCTCCAATAATTTGAAGAGCAGGTCGAATAGCTTCCGGATATTGTCTTGTCAATCCAGAGATAAAGGCATCTGCTTCACCATTTTCCACCATCATTGCCCCAAAGTAATTGCGTTCCCGCATTTTCTTTTTAGCCTCATAATAATTCAGGCCTTTGCGTTTTCTTTTTTCAAAGAGTATTGCACCGTATTGAGATCGCTTTTCGTCCTGCTCCGGAAGATGTGAATCTATAATAGGAATACCTTCCAGATCCAATTGATTTTCAATACAAATTTGTTGAATGCGTTCACGATTGCCGAGTAAAATTGGCTTTGCAATTCCTTCATCTTTTACAATCTGTGCTGCTTTTAATATTTTAAAATTATCGGCATCTGCAAATACAACTCGTTTAGGATTTTGCTTTGCTTTATTTGTAATGGCCCGAATTAACTGGTCTTCCAAACCCAGTCTTAATGTCAACTCATTTTCATAAGCTGTCCAGTCTGTAATTATTTTTCTTGCAACACCTGTTTCAATAGCTGCCTTTGCAACTGCGGGTGCCACAGTAGATAATAAGCGTGGATCCACCGGTTTTGGAATTATATAATTTCGACCAAAATGAATATTCTTTTCATTGTAAGCCATATTCACAAACTCAGGAACATTTTCTTTTGTCAATGCAGCAAGTGCTTTTACTGCGGCAATTTTCATTTCATCATTAATTCCCGTTGCCTGCACATCTAATGCTCCTCGAAAAATATAAGGAAACCCCAATACATTATTTACCTGATTAGGATGATCACTTCTGCCAGTTGCCATTATCACATCGCTTCTTGTTTGAATGGCAAGTTCATATTCAATTTCAGGATCCGGATTTGCCAATGCAAACACAATAGGATCTTTTGCCATACTCAGCAACATTTCTGGCGTAAAAATATCTCCTTTAGATAATCCGATAAACACATCTGCATCTTGAATTGCGTCTGTAAGTGTATGCACATTTTTATCAGAAATAAATTGCATTTTATATTTATCAAATTCTTGTTCTCGATTGCGATGCAATACTCCATGACTATCAATCATCACAATATTTTTTCGCTGTGCACCAAGTTTAATAAACAAATTTGCACAACTCATTGCTGATGCCCCGGCACCGGAAACAACTATTTGTACATCCGCAATTTTTTTCTTTACAATTTCCAATGCATTTAATAAGGCTGCAGAAGAAATTACCGCAGTGCCATGTTGATCATCATGCATCACCGGAATATTCATTTCTTCTTTCAGGCGACGTTCTATTTCAAAACATTCAGGTGCTTTAATGTCTTCCAAATTTATTCCTCCAAAGGTAGGCTCTAATGCTTTAACCACTTTTACAAATTCATCAATATCAGTGCAATTTAATTCCAGATCAAATACATCAATATCTGCATAAATTTTAAAGAGTAATCCTTTCCCTTCCATTACTGGTTTTGAAGCTTCCGGACCAATATCACCCAAACCCAACACCGCAGTTCCATTTGTAATTACTGCAACAAGATTTCCTTTGGCGGTGTATCTGAATACTTTGCTTTTATCCTCTGCAATTTCCAAACAAGGAACAGCCACTCCGGGTGAGTATGCTAATGATAAAT
Organism: Bacteroidota bacterium; assembly: GCA_016715425.1. Classification (NCBI taxonomy): domain Bacteria; kingdom Pseudomonadati; phylum Bacteroidota; species Bacteroidota bacterium. The sequence goes on along the minus strand of JADKAC010000008.1, from coordinate 502,200 downwards.
CACGCTGTGTTTTGGTTGATTTTGTGGGCACTACTTCTATCTTACCCGGCCGCCCTAACTCATGATATTCTAATGCGTCTTTTTTCCGAAGTTTTTCTCCCATAATAAATTATTACTAAACGGCGAAAATACGGAAAGGAATAGTAGTGAGTAGTGAATAGTAAATGGTGAATAGTGAATAAGCAATAGGCTAGATATGCAATTAAAAAATCTGTAATCAATAATAAGCTGTGAATTTTTGAAACTAGAACCCCGAAATATTTTTGTCAATGATTAAAAGTCAGAAGTTAAAGGTGAATGGTGAATAAGCAATAAGCAATAGGCAAAAAATGCAATTAGCAAAATGCAATTGTAAATTATAAATGGTAAATGGTAATAAAATCAATGATGACTACTCAATAAGAAGTTTATTTGACTCGGAACATAAAACTTGAAACCCGAAACCCGAAACTTTTTCAATAGTCAACAGCCAATAGTCTAAGTTTTTTAGTCAACGTTCAAAATCAATGGTCTCAGTTTTTTTTCATTATCAACTGTCAATTGTCAACTGCCAAAGTCAACCATTGAAGAAACTTTTTGTTTAGCTTTTTAATGTCATCACTATCACATCAAAAAGGGTAAGATGATTTTATAAATTAATTTTTAAATATTCAACCTGTTTAACCTATGAATGACTTTATTATAAAAGTAAAAAATCAATTGTTTGAATATTACAATACACTTGCAGCGGTGTTTCCGCAAATAGTGTTGGGAATAGTAATACTTATACTCACTTTTTTTATTGCCCATCAATTAAAAAGATTAACCAACCGGCGGGTAAAGAAAAAAGCTAAAGATCCATTACTTGCAAGTTTCATAGGACAGTTCATTCGTTTTATTGTAATCACTTTCGGATTGGTGATTGTACTTGGTATTATTGGTTTGGGTGATGCCGCTTCTAAAATTTTAGCAGGTGCAGGTATTACTGCATTTATTATAGGTTTTGCTTTTAAAGATATTGGTGAGAATTTTTTAGCGGGTATTTTAATGGCATTCAAAAGACCATTTTCTATTGGTGATATAATTGAAACAAATTCTGTGAAAGGAAAAATTATCGGCTTAAATCTCAGAGAAACAATTGTAAAAACATTTGATGGCAAGGATGTGTATATACCCAATGGAATAATTATTAAAAATCCATTGTTCAATTTAACTATTGATGGTTTTCTACGTCAAGAATTTATTATAGGAATTGAATTTGACAATCGTATATCAGAAGCATTTAAACTATTGGAAGAAACAGTAAGCAAAATTGATGGTGTGTTGATAGATGAAAAAAAACCTTTGGTGTTATTAGATGATTTGGGAACAAGTTCTATTAACCTCATAGTACAATTCTGGATTGATACATTTAATACTACTAATTCGGCAGCAAAAATCAAATCTGAGGTAATGCATGCATGTATAACTGCACTCGCAAAAAATAATTTCTATATGCCGGGTAACGTAATGGAATTAAAAAATTATAAAGAAACAAACCTAACCACATCAGCTAAATCAATTGAAAAATAAAATTAAATATTATGAAAAAGCAAACAAGTAAATCAACAAAACCAAAATCCTCACAAGAAAATTACGAAGAAGTAACTGAGTCTGTAAAGAAGAAAAAAATAGAAGAAGCTAAGAACAAAGGAAAAAAGGAAGACGACTCAATTAATAAAATTAAAGAAGATAAAACTATGGATAACGGCAAGGATAACATTCCTGAAAAGCGTGATCCTCAAATAAAAAAAGACAGAGTATTGAAGGATAAAAAGTATAAAGATATTTCCGATAGCAATTCTAAGTAATACTCGGATTCCTTCTTTTGTTCACTTACCTTTATATAATTGAAAGCCATAAATTGAGATGGCTTTCAATTATTTTTTATTTACCTCTCAAATAAAATACTGTACTTATGAATGATATTAATGAATTAAAAACCTGGATTATTGCGGCATTAGTAGAATATACTCCAAAGTTTATTCTAGCAATTGTTACTCTCATCGTTGGATTATGGCTTATCAGATTTTTAGTAAAAAGTATTGATAAAATAATGCAAGCAAGAGATGTGGATGCGTCATTACGACCATTCCTCAGAACCTTGATGAGCGCATTATTAAAAGTGATGTTAATCATTAGTGTAATATCAATGATTGGTGTAGAGACTACTTCATTCATTGCTATAATTGGTGCTGCAGGTTTAGCAATTGGATTAGCATTACAGGGTAGTCTTGCAAATTTTGCCGGTGGTGTTTTGATATTATTATTAAAACCATTTAAGGTGGATGATTTTATTGAAGTGAATAATTTCAGCGGAACTGTAAAAGAAATAAAAATATTTTACACCACTATTTTAACACCCGAGAATCAGGTGGTAGTAATTCCAAATGCACAAGTCTCCAATAACTCAATAAAAAATTATTCCGTAGAACCCACCCGTCGTCTTGACCTTGCTTTCAGAATTGGTTACAACGTAGATATTGATCATGCAAAAAATATTTTGCAGAGAGTAGTGAATGCAGATGAAAGAATTTTAAAAGATCCTGCACCTGCAATTCTGGTGGAAGAATTAGCAGACAGCTCTGTAAATTTAAAATTAAGAGTATGGGCAGTTAATGAAAATTACTGGGATTTAAATTTTGCAATGATAGAACAGGTAAAAAAAGAATTTGATAAAGAAAATATCACTAATCCTATTCCGCAAAGAAATGTGCAGGTATTTAATAATAAGTAGTGAATGGTGAATGGTGAAAAAATAATACGCAATTTGCAATAGGCAAAATACAATGGTAAATTATAAATGGTAAATGGTAAATGAAAAAAAAATCTGTGATCAGTTTTTTTTCATTGTCCATTGTCAACTATCCATTGTCAATTGTTTTTTCTACCAACTACTTCCTGCGCCGCCGCCACCGGAACTTCCGCCACCAAAACTTCCACCGCCACCACCTCCACTTCCTCCGGATGATGAACTGCTGGATTGTACTTTCATTGGTATCGTATAGGTTTTTTCTTCTGTGTGATTGCAATTCTTACAACCATATGTTTTCCTTCCTAAACCTGAACTTGAATACGTTGCACTTTGCAGTGTTTCATTTTTTTCCATACTAAATGTTTTACCATTGCAATTAGAACAAGTAGTGTATTTACTTCTAAAATTTTCGTAGCGAATAATTTTTACATTATCATTTTTACTGCTTTGCCACACATCATAATCCACTGATTTTAGTTTCTCTTCTGTCAACTGAAAATTTTCCAGGAATGCATTATCTGCTTTTTCTGAAAGTTTTTGCATAGGTAATCCGCTTGCTGCATCCACCGGCGCAATGTTGCGCAAATAACGTAATTGCCAGCGATGCCATATCCAATACAATAAAAATGGTATTGGAAAAAAGACAACCGCAGCAAACCATCCTTTGCTATGCGAATGTGCTAAATAATTATAGCTCTTATAAGGTTCGTCTTCTTGTTTATCCGTTTCATGAATAATATAACTATTTAAGCGAAATCTTCTTTCGACTAATAAAAAAATTATAAACAAATACATAAAAATCCAGAACTCAGCTATACGCAAATTACCCGTTGACATTTGTGATGCTATAAATGCTACAGGCAAACCAATTCCAATCAAAATGTTTTTAGTGTTATTGTAATTGCTATTGAAATAATGCTGTACATAAATGGGTTTCTTTTTTAAATTTTTGGTAGATGATTTCCAATTAATAATTAAAGTAAGTCCATACACAATAAAGAAAATTATTACAACAGGCACTGCAATATTTTGTCTGCTTAATGAATTTGCATAATTACCATTGCTGTCAGTTCCTGCATATACTTCTTCACGATATTTTGGATTGCCCAACATTTTTGAAACTTCAAAAACTCCTTGTAAAGTAGCCTGATTGTAATCACCTTCTTTTGCATAAGGCACCATGTGTTCCATTTGAATACGCTTGCTGATTCCATCAGTTAAAATTCCTTCCAAACCATAACCCACTTCGAACTCCATTCGCCGCTGATTAATTACAAGCAGAATTAATAATCCATTATTATTTTCTGCCTGACCTATTCCCCAATGCCGAAAAAGTTCTGTCGCAAATTCTCTTGGTACTAAATCACCAATTGAATTCACCACTACCACTGCAATTTGAATAGTTGTTGAATCTTCCAAATTGCGGATATAAGAATTAATGAGTCCGAAAGTATTATCATCTAACACGCCATCGGGATTACTTACATATCCGTATGGCGGAGAATCTTTCGGGTTGGGTATGGATTCAACTGTATAATCTTTTTGTGCGAAAACAAAATTGCCAATGAAAAGAAAAAGGTAAAGCAGGATTTTTTTCATACGCAAGTTTACGGCAAATTACTAAGTGAATGGTGAATGGTGAAAAATAATTTGCAAAAGGCAATAAGCAATATGCAAAAGGCAATTGTAAATAATAAATTGTAAATGATGAATAAAACAGGGTGGTTTTTAAACACCACCCGCATAAAAAAGAAGCAATAAGCAAAAGGCAATTGTAAATTATAAATTATAAATGGTGAATGAAAAATCAGTGGTGGTTTTTTAAACTTGAAACCCGAAACAACATTTTATTTCATTGTCAATTGTCCATTGTCAACTGTCAATTTAAAAAGTGAATGGTGAAAAATAATTTGCAATAAGCAATAAGCAAAAGGCAATTGTAAATTATAAATTATAAATGGTGAATGAAAAATCAGTGGTGGTTTTTTTTAAACCTGAAACCCGAAACACGAAACTTTTTTTTCATTGTCAATTCTCCACTTTCAATTGTCAATTTTTTTCTATTCAATTACCAAACCTTTTCCAAAAACAGAATCTGTGGTTTTTATTTCTAATAGATAAATTCCTTTAGTCAATGCTAGCAAATTTATTTCTGTATTTGCTGTATTGATTTTTTGAGAATACACAAGTTGACCTACACTGTTTTTTATTTGCAATTGAAATGCATTAAATACTTGATTTATTTGCAATGTAAAAATGCCATTGTTTGGATTTGGATAAATAAGTATTTCTGAAATTCCTAAAATATTTTCTATAGCAGTATTCTCTTTTACTTCTACCGTTAATGATGCTTCACTGCTGCAATCAAAATCATTTGTAACGGTTACTGTGTATTCTGTTGTTTCAGTTGGATTTGCAATTGGATTTGCAATAGTTGGATCACTTAATCCTGTTGTTGGAACCCAGCTAAAAATAATTCCTCCGCTTGCTGAAAGTGTTGTTGACTCACCTGAAATAATTGTTACATCTCCACTTGTAATTACCTCAGGACTTGGATTTACAATTGCACTAACTACAACTCTTTCACTCACACATTCAGGCTCACGCACTTTCCAATCGAAAAAGAAATAATAAAAATCCAACTCCTCTCCTTCCACATTAGAACCGGTTAAAGAAATAACATCCGCTATTGAATACGGATAATCCGGTGAGCCATCATTGATGCGAAATAAATCCACTAAATCACCCGTAACTTTTATATAATAATTATCATTCGGTTCTAAATTAAATCCGAGTTCAACTATGGATTCACCTGAGGGAATATTAATGGTTGTTGATTGAATTACCGGACCGCCCTCGCCATCTAATACTTCTATTGTTCTTTCACCTGATGAAACTGCATATACTTTTACACTTTCAATTATGATTGGAATTTCAACATTAAAAAATATACCTCTGGAATCATTGCTATCAAAATAACCACCACTGCCAAAACTATTATCAACCGGCCCAACAGATAGCAATGGAGCTTCAATTAATTCTTCTGCAAAATAATTTGTTGTGATATCCGGTGCAATTGAAAAAGTATCTCCACTATAAATAATTGTTTCGCTTTCCAATGCATCATACCAATTAATTATTCCTCCGGATAATGTGGTTGCAGATAATGCAGCAGATTCACCGGCACAAATAGTATCATTAAAAACAATTGGTGCTTCGGGCTTATTCACTTCAATAAATGCGGTATATGAAATCATATCCTCACCCACAGGATTTGCAACAGAAAGTGTTACAGTATAAATTCCGTTAGCAGTATATAAATGCAATGGATTTTTTTCAGTAGATGTTATTCCATCACCAAAATCCCAAAACCATTCTTCAGGGTAATTATCAGATTGATCAGTGAATTGAATTTCGCCTGTACAGGTACTTGTTATGTTTGCAGTAAAAGCAGCAGTTGGAGAAAAATAAACGAAGTCATGTGAGCTTAATAACAAATCAGAAATAAGAATTGCACCTAAAGTAGTTTCATCAAAATCAAAACGCACATTTGTAATTGCACTTAAATCAACTCCTGTAAAATCAGCTAACGGAATTTTAATTGTGTTATGCATAATGCGGGGTAAAGTAGAACCAAAATCTCCCGGTGGAAAAAATAATGCATTGCTGTAATCACTAACAGATACTACACTTGAATTTCCATCTGCATCAATCAACTCCACATTAAAATCTAATGCAGTACTTGCATCCACAAAATTTACACTTGCACGAAATTGTATTGCATCAAACTGGGTGAAATCTTGCATGTCGTCGGGTAATGCATTATCATAATAATCGTCATCTGAATTCCATGCAATTCCCAATTGTGATAATCCATTATAACTACTACAATGTGGCTCCTGCGAATAACCTAAATCCAAACAATAACTTTCATAATAATCATCGCCACAAATATCAAAACTTGTTAATCCATTTGTAGTAACATCAGCCGAAAGATTATTCATTGATTCTGCATCTTCAGTTGCTTGTGTATTTAAATTTATTTTTTTTCTATTACTTGGTTGAAAAGAAATAAATACCTGACTTGAATCTAAAGTGGAAGATACTGGTGGAATAACATCATCCACTTCCATGTAGGGAGCAAATGCATTTTCACCACCAATATAATATCGGAAAAAAGCACTGGCATAAGCAAGTAAAGAATTGCGTTGAGTATCATTATCCAAGCGATCATTATCAGGATTACTTGTGCCGCAGTGTTCATCATTTTGAAACCAATCCACATAGTCCCAATCATCGGAAGTACCCGCAGGAAATAATCCCGGTGTCCATGTTGTATTAAAATAATTGTGATTGGCACCTAGCAATAACATTCCATGTTTTGGCGCTTCATCATCCATATCAAGATATCTTGCATCATCATAAAAATGTACGCCTTGCAAATCAGAAACATCACCATCGCAATACGGTGCAAGATTTAATAATGGTGTGCCCGTTAATACATGCCGATTAAAATCAACCGGTGCTAAAGTCAACACTGCATTTATACCATAAGGACTTCCCAATTCTTTATTATAAAGCGCATTAAAAATTACACCTTCACCACCACGGGAATGACCCATTGTGCCGATATTATTCATATCTAATTTCCCGACGAAAGTAGTACCGAACGGATCACCACCAACTGTATTCCAGGTGTTCCATAAATCGAGATGATATTGTATTAATTCACCTCGAGCCTGCATGCCGTAATCTGCAACAAAATTATCTGTGGAGCTAATACTATTTGCAGAAATAGAAATAACTATATATCCTAAACTTGCAAAATGTTCTGCCAGATAATCATAACCGGTATAACTCGGAATAGCGGTATAACTTCCGGTGCAAGGCCATGCAATATTTGTGTTGCCGGTGGCAGGATTAAAACAAGTGGAATGCCTGCCATGTAAAAACAACAACACTGGAAATGGTCCGTCGGATAAATCTTCGGGATAATGCACGGAGCCTGTAACTTCTACAGCATCAGGAAAAGATGGAGGCGTATATGCTTCATCCCCAAAATCATATTCTTGAGATGCTACAGTGTATGCACCATCAATTCCGGGGTCGGGTGTTTGTGCAATTAGGTAAGATATATTTATACAAAAAAATATTACGAATACAGATGAATAGAATTTGAATTGCATAATTTATTTTTTCAATTTACCGAGATGAAAAACTTGCTGATCAGTTTGTTTTGCGTTAGCAGGATTATAATTGCCATAAGCTAAAACTACTTCATCATCCGCATGCAGTAATTGATAATCATTCAGCAGAATAAAAAATACAATTTTAGTTTCATCGCCATCGGGATGTAGGTTGCGCAAAAAATATTTTTCTCCGATGTACAACACATAGCGATTATCACCAACAATAAAATGCTGATCGGATTGTATTAATATTTCTATGTTTTCTGCATTTTCGGTAATGGAAACTATCTGCACATTCGGAGCAGTTGCTTGTGCATATATTGAATTTCCAGAAAAAATTGTAGTGATTATAAAAATTAAAAATGCCATTGAAAGGCGAAGAGAAGAATTTTGCATGCACGAAAATAAATAAAATAGATACAGTGTATTAGATTTTTACAAAGTGATGGCTAATTGAATTCGTGGCTAATCCTTTTAGATGTTTGCACTAGGTTTACGGACTAATTATTTTTAAGCCCTCAAGAACTCTACTGAAACGAAGATAGTTTTTCATTTTGCTGATGCGGGAACAAAAGAGATTTCTATTTAATCCGCACTAATTCTAAAATATCATCCGGATAAGGAAGTAAGTTCCATTTCATATAATCATCTTCCCATTCAAGAATAGTATAGTGCACATCCGAATTATCAGATAAGGTTGTCGTCAGCATATTATTGTTAAGCTCCCAGGTAAATGTTCTTGTAAAAGATGTGTCGGAATATGCTGAATGCAATTCATAGAAATAGGAGCCATTACAAGTTTCTTTTTTTCCGCATTCTTCAAAAGTAAATTGCCATTGATTATCTACATATACAGAGTCTATATTAATAACATCCCAAGTGCCTGTTAAATTTTTTTCTAATTTATTTTCCTTGCTGCATGAGATAGTAAATAGTATTACTACACTCATTAGGATAATTCCGAAATAATATTTCATATATTTTAATTTTTAGAGTTTAAATAATAAGATTTATAAATTATGGTATTTGTATTTTGATTAAAAATTGTGTTTTCTGTTTAGTGAAATTGTTTTATGATTTTCATTTTCTAATTAGAATACTTCTTCCTTCATTTTCACAGTATAATCTTTGTCTATAATTCACTCATTCAATAGTTGCAGTTACAAATATGGTATCGTTACAATACTTATTAATAGTAAATTCTTGTTTATCATATACACTATTGTATTCATTAATCCACCATATCATTTCCCAATTGTAACCTTCATAAATCATACCTATTAATGGCACGTTTGTGTAGGTATATAAAATTCCGGATGTTAGCGGACAGGGAACTCTTAAACCATCGGGTGATCCACCTGCTGCAGAAATATCTGATATAGTTAAAGTATCTCCCATGATGTAAGAATTTATTACGTTCAAACTTAATTGTATACTGTAAGTAGGATGTCGAAATACATTAACTTCTGCTATTTCCAAATTCCATGGTATAAAATCCATTAAATTATTTGTTCCTTCACGGAAATGAATGGCACCTATACCATCATGATTAAATTCAAGTCTGAAATATCCAGTGGAATCAGTATAACCAGTAGCTAGAGATCCACCAGTATCATCAATCAATCCTATTTCATAATCCTGAAACAGGTTTACTTCATGATTTATTTTAGGTTCCATATTACAATCTTCATATAGGTATCCGCTAAAAATCTGAGTATTCCCAATAGGTGGCTTTGCTATATCACAAGTAATAAAGATTAGAGAAAATAATATTAAATAAATGCAATGCTTTTTCATAAGTGGCTATTTAATTATTAATATTTGAGTATTTGCTTGTTTATAGTTATTACTTATATTTATTACATACATACCTTGTGGTAAAAATGAAAGATTTAGAATGGATTGATTTAAATCTTCCAGAGCAAATTCTTTTTTATAATAAACAATTTTTCCTAATGTATTTAATACATTAATTATTACCTCCCCCTTACTATGTAGCGTATAATTAAGAATTAATTCCTTACCATTATTAGGATTTGGAAAAGCGAGAAGAATATTTTTAAACTCTTCTGTAAATGTGAATTCATTTTCCAAATCAGCTAATCGTTCAATTGGAGTTTTATAATTCGTGCAGCAGATATACAATGGTTCATTTACTCGTGTGGTATCTGAACTTAGAGGCGAACCATATTGGAATGCAGGAATAACAGGAGTTCCGGTTTTATCATATTGAAATATAGCATGTCCCGGACTTTGAATAATGAATGCTGCTTTTTTTGAATAAACTCCTAAAACTCTTATATCAGGATTTGGATTTATATATCCCACATATTCATAATGCGGATTTCTCTTGTTCACTCGTATATTAAATTCTGTTTGGTATTTACCTGTCCATGGTAGAATGTTATTTTCTAAATAGAGTTCTTCATCGCCTATTTCTAAATTAATAAATCCTCGCTTAACCGAATCATCTACTCCTATGCAAGTATAATAGGTAAAAGGATCATTCGGAGCTGCCGTCTGTGTAATATTATAGATGTAATCATTCCTAAAATAAGAATGAGCATTATTTGGATAAAGAGAAGGATATCCACTCGGAATCCCAATAATTACATCCGCCTTCACCCTATTCAGATTTGTATTGACACTTAGCGTTTCAATATTGAGGTTAAGCGGGTAAGTAGTACCCAATGTACCATAATCAAGTGCACTCTGCAAAGGTACATGGCAGAAATAGGAGCCGTCAGAGCAGACAGATAAATCAAAATTTACACTTGCAAACCCCTCCCACCCAATATGTGAATCTATTGTAAAACAGCCATCTCCATCATTAGACGTATGCCATGATGCAACATTAAAGAGCCACCACTGTGAAAGTTGATTCGGGTTATCAAATTCATGGGTTCCCACTAACTTTAAATCCGGAGGGAAATAACCTCCTGCATTTATACTATATGGTTTTGTTGTAGCATATTCATCAACATCAAAAAGAGAATTGTATCCGGTTTCTATTTTAACGCCAAACCAATAAAGCTTAAGCGCTATTGTATATCTACCCGCATTTGCAGCATAGATATGTCCGTATCCATCAAAGTCTGTATTACATTCTAAATCAGCTCCAAAAAGTGGCACTTTAATCCAGAGTGCTCTGGCAAAAAGTTCCGTACTGAAATCAACAAGCCTATCTCCAGCTACTCTATCATCACCTGTATAAATATTAGTTTGAGGCTCACCGGCAAGCGAACCATTGCTCATGGCAACCACTTTTGCGTACTTGGGATAATTCCCCAAACTGTTAAGTTGTGTGAAAAATTTATTCTTTTCGGAACGAGCCGTATAAGTGGATCCGCTTTTTGTATCCACATGATAAATAAATGTCTGTTGCGCTGCCTGAGCATTAATACCGAAATTGAAGATAGTTGCAGAAATGGTTAGAAAAGGTCCAATATAATGAGAAATTAATGCAAAGAATCCATTATAAGCATGCTGTATTGATAAAGGAAGTATTGCACCCTGATGGGGAGAATCATCAGTAATTAATAAACGGGTATTATGCATTTTTTCTTTATGGTTAACAGTTGTAGGCAGGTCATCTAAATAAGGATGTAATAGAAGATATACTATATTATTTTCATCATATTCATCTTGAAAAAAAGCATCATAATTTTCACTTTGATATTGTTGATGCTCCATAAAAGTGGGGGTGTATCTGGCAATAACTCCTCCTATACTTCTGCCCACAATAACAAACTGCTCATCGTCTGTACTTATACCTTTTAAATATTCAAGAAAATTGAGAAGGTATAAGGCATTAAACCGTATATCAATGCCACTGCGTTTCCAATCAACTACCAAAAAATTATAACCATCATTTTGTAATTGAATAATAGGATCGGGCGCAATTTGCTTGCTGTATATATCTGCCGCAGTGCGATTGGAAAATGGAAATATATCTCCAATATCAAACCCTTCTAAATAAATAATGAGCCTACCTGAATTTTCAATATGATTATATCCTTCATAAACTCCTACTGTCATTCCTGGTATAAATGTCCATGTTTCATCAGGTGGTATTAACGGGTCATCACCTAATATAAGCAAACGAGATTGAGAAAAATCTACCAGTGTGCCAACAACATTAAAGATGGCTGCTTTAATTAATTTTTTTCCTCCATCAGCATATATTACTTGATGATTGGTGATTGTATTTATATTGAAATTTATCCAACCTAAACCATCGCCAAAATCTATTTTTAATGTCCAGTTATTTTGTATTAAAAAAGCATAATAAGCCGCATCTAAAAAAATAAATTGTGGATCAATGCGAAATACAGGATTCGTATAATCGGAGGAACCAATTAATGGTGCAGCAACAAAAAGCGCATTGCTTAAATATGGCCATGAACCTGAAGGATAATGCTCGGTAAGAATCGTATTAATTGTATCAAAGTCGAAGTAGGTACCCGTGTGAAGTGCTTCATCTTTAAATTTATAATAAGAGTAACGCATTACACCCATAGGTATAGTATCGGAATAATAACCATGGGCATGCATAAATACCGTGTCGGGAATTGTATAAGTTGTAGTATCATAAGCTGCATGAAACATTTCACTATAGATGGAATGCCACATATCTGCACTTAATGTATCCGCAGTATTATTTGTCGCATAAAAAACACTATCACTTATTTTGGCAGACATGTCATACAGAAATTTTAGTGAAGGTGTAGGTTTATCAAGATCAACAAATAAGGCTCTTAACTGGGCATTCAAACTGTTGAGGGGGGGGGGCTTTGTGCGTAAACATTTTGAGAAAATGAAAATACGAAAGCCAATAAACAAGGGTAGATTAACTTTTTCATATCAGGGTATTTTAATGAAAGGTAGATAGTAATTTTTTAAAATACAACGATTATGCAAAATAATTTTTGTTCTATCGATTAAGATCCCTACCATCCGAAACCCTCTATATTTTTTATGTTCCCACAAGTTACCCGCAGGGAACTCTGCGGATTCAAAAAAATCATTCCTTCACATCCACCTTTATTCTTCTTTCCATATTGGCAATAGACCACAGATCGTGATAAACTAATAGCACTCGTTCTTCAAGCAATGGGAAGTGAATATTTTCTATATCATCGGTAGGTTTATGATAATCAGCATGTGTGCCATTAAAGAAAAATATAATGGGAATATTATTTTTTGCAAAGTTGTAATGATCGCTGCGGTAATAATATTTATTCGGATCATCGGTGGTGTTGTATGTATAATCCAGATTCAGATTAGTATATGTTTTTGCATTGTACGCATTTATTTCATGCAATTCTTTACTTAAAAAATCAGAACCGATGATATAGATATAATTGGTGTCCGCAATGTGTGCATCATCCACTCTGCCTATCATATCAATATTTAAATTCGCTACTGTATTTGCTAATGGAAACACCGGATTATCGGTGTAATATTCTGAACCATATAATCCGAGTTCTTCTCCGGTAAAAGATAAAAACAATACACTGCGTTTTAAAGGATACCCCGCATTTTTTGCCTGCATAATTGCATTCGCCATTTCTAATAATCCTACCGTTCCCGAACCATCATCATCTGCTCCATTATATACAACTCCGTCTTCAATTCCTAAATGATCGTAGTGCGCAGATACAATTACCAACTCCTCTTTTAATTCACCACCTTCAATATATCCCAACACATTTTCTGTTTCTGTTACATTCACATTCTTCTCCACTATAAAATGCAATTTATTCTTTGTTGTATAAGAAACAGTTGTCAATGTATTTTGCATTTCTGTTTTTGCTTTACTCAATTTTTTTCCGTCGAGTAATTCATCGCCAACATGAGGTGCAATAAAAGCATACGCACAAAACGGAGACGGTGTATAATCTTTTTTTAATTTCAATGAAGAAGATGTCAAATAATTTACAAAGTATTTACTGCTTGCTACTCGTTCAATTTCTTCATCAATAATAAATATACATTTCACCTGATGTTGTGTGGCAGTTTCAATCTTCTTATCCCATTCCGTACTCCATTCAGATAATTCATCCGAACCTGTAATTAATGATTTTTCATTTTGCTTTGGTTCACCTTGCAACACCACAATTACTTTCCCCGCAACATCTATATTCTTATAATCACTATAAGCGCTATCGTCAATGCCGTAACCAAGAAATATAATTTCAGTGGATTGTATATCTGCACTATTACTTGAATTTGGAAATGCATAAAAATCACGAATGAATTGATATTTTTCTTTTCCAATATTCAATTGCATATCACCCAAACCAATTTCCATAAGTTCAAATTTTTGATAGTAAGAATCTGTTCCGGGCAAAGGTGGAATTCCAATGCTCTTATAATAATTGCTGATATATTCCGCTGCCATTTGTTGTCCTTTTGTGGCAGTACCTCTTCCTTCATATTCGTCGGAGGCAATTATGCTGAGATGTGTTTTTAATTCAGCAGCAGTAATTGTGTTTGCAAATTGCAGCCGTGGATCCGCTAAACGTTCTTGCGCAGATACAGAAAATAATGCGATGTAAAAACCGCAAATCAGAAATAATAATTTTTTCATAATCACAAATTAATAACAGCCCTTAGTCATTTTATTTACACGATTCTGATGGCGACCACCTTCAAAATCTGTGGTTAAAAATGTTTTGGTAAACTGCATAGCATCATCTAAAGAAATAAATCGTGCAGGCAAACAAATCACATTTGCATTATTATGTGATCTTGCCAAAGAAGAGAGTTCATTCTGCCAAACAATTGCAGCACGAATATCTTTATGTTTATTTGCAGTGATAGCAACACCATTTGCGCTACCACAAATAAGAATTCCTAATTTCGATTCCCCGCTTTCAATACTATTTGCAACAGGATGTACAAAATCAGGATAGTCCACCGACTCTTCGGAATATGTTCCGAAATCTTTTACTTCATATCCCAAATCTTTTAGGAATGGAATAAGCGTTTCACGCACTTGATATCCTGCATGGTCGCAACCAATAGCTATTGTTTTTGTATTCATATAGCAAAGGTAAAATTATTAGACACTGAAAAAAAATCCTATGTAACTATGTGGTGAAAAAAACATTGTAGAATTATATTATTCAGCCGCTTCCCGTTTGCGATTATTTTTTTCTACCCGCATTACTACAATAATACTTACCTCATAAAGTACCCATAATGGAGTGGCTACTAAAAACAAACTGAATGCATCACCCGATGGTGTAATGATAGCTGCTAATACCAAAGAAAATACAAAAGCAAATTTGCGTTGCGCTGCCATAAATTCTCTTGTAAGCAATCCGATTTTTGCAAGGAAATATGCAATCATCGGTATTTCAAAAATTACTCCTGTCCACAACACCATACCTGTTAATATGCCGAGATAAGAATCGAAAGTAAATTGATTTTGAATAGACTCACTTAATTGAAAATTTGCGAGAAAATTTATTGAGAATGGTGCCAATAAAAAATATCCGAAGAAAGCACCGATATAAAAAAGCAGCGTAGCAATAAAAATTATTCCACCCAGATTTTTCATTTCATTTTCATACAAAGCCGGTTTTACAAATCGCCATATTTCCCAAAGGATATATGGAAATGCAAGTATTGCTCCGCCCATAATTGCAATGCGGATATATAATAAAAATGGTGAGGATAAATTCAGATAAAATAATTCGTAATCAAATTCGGTGAAACACAATCCATCAATATGTAAATAATTGCCGAGATAACAGAATAATCTATACGTCGGAAAATCCGGATTTTTTGGTGCAAGAATTACATAGTCAAAAATGTATTGCGGATAGAGCAAGAAGAAAATAGCAAAGAATATTATCACCAATAAAATGCGGATAATATGCCAGCGCAAATCTTCCAGATGTTCAATAAACGACATCTCATTACGAGCCTTTCGCATTGGCGACATATAGCTAAATTATTGGTCGGCCATTTTATTCAATATATCTGCAATGACAGTTAGATCAGGCATGATAACTATTTCTGTTCTGCGATTTAATGAACGCCCCGATGCATCACTATTAGAGGCTACAGGTTGAAATTCACCGGAGCCGGCTGCTTGCAACATTTTTGCATCCACACCATATTCAGTTGTAAGAATTTTTACAATTGTAGTAGCACGCAACACACTCAAATCCCAGTTGTCTTTCGGATAATTTGCACTCTTCAAAGGCACATTATCGGTATGTCCTTCCACCATAATGCGCACATCTTTTTGTTCACGCAATGCATCAGCCACTTGCTTTAATGCCTTCTTACCATTTGCATCAATGGTTGTACTTCCGGAGGCAAATAATAATTTCTCAGAGATATTAATATAAATTCTGCCACCTCTTTGTTCAATCGTTAAATCACTTGAATTAAAACCAGCTAATGCTTTTTCTAACGAACCCATTACGCTGGAAAGTTTTTCATTTAATGAATTAATAGCAGTTTCCAATTCTTGAATACGATTTTCTTTTGTAACAATACTTGCTTGCAAAGAATCAATACTTCTTCTCTCGGCTTCTAATTGAAATTCCTTTTGCTGCAACGCCATTTCCTTATCACTTAATAATTTTTCTTTCGCAGTAATATCTTCACTCAATTTCACATTTTCTGATGCCGAAATCGCAAGCAACTGATTGATACGATTATTTAATAAATCTTCCGTTTCACGCAATTGACTGTTAGTGCGCACCATATTATCATAACGATTTTGTAAATCCTCCAGATCATTCGTTCTTCTGCGGATAGTGTCGGATTGTTCTTTTACATAATCCTTTAAACTTTTAACCTCTGCATCCAGATCATCAATTCTGGTATTTAATGATTTCACTTCTGTTTCTGCTTTATCTTTTGCAGTGAGTGTATCCTGATATTGCCTTGCGGGAACACAAGAAATTAAAATTGCTGCGATTGCCGCCGTAAAAAATATTTGCTTATTCATAGTTATAAAATTCGATTCAAAGTTCTACAAAAATATTCAACATCTTTTTTTATTATCAACGTTTCTTCTTCACTAACATATTAAATACTCCACGCAAAACTGTATTAAAAGCAGAACTGGTAACTACTCGTTCTACTGCAGATTTTTGATTTCGTCTTCCACCTTTATGCGGAGCAGGTTCTTTTCTGTCGTTTTCTTTTCTCTGTTCTTCTCGTTCTGTATCTTCTTTTGCCAATTGCTGACTGCGATTTATTTTATCATTTAAAATTTCATAAGCACTTTCCCTGTCAATCTCTTCATTGTATTTGCGGATTAACATTGAAGAGTTATTGAGTGTTTGAATTTCAGTTTCGGATAATACATCCATTCGTGATTGTGGTGCTACTAATAATGTATGTGCTAATGGTGTTGGAATTCCCTTTTCATTTAATGCAGAAATAATTGCTTCACCGATACCGAGATTAGTAAGTAGTTCATCCGTTTTATAATATTCAGTTATTGGATAATTTTCTGAAGTGAGTTTAATTGCCTTGCGATCATTTGCAGTAAACGCTCGCAACGCATGTTGCACTTTTAATCCTAACTGACTAAGCACTTCCGGCGGTACATCTGTAGGCAGTTGAGTACAGAAAAAAATTCCCACTCCTTTTGAGCGAATCAATTTAATAATAGTTTCAATCTGACTTAACAATGCACGGGATGCTTCTTTAAAAATTAAATGTGCTTCATCAATTACAATTACCAATTTAGGTGCAGCTTTATCACCAAGTTCAGGAAAAGTAGAATATACTTCCGCAAGCAAACTCAACATGAACGTAGAAAACATTTTTGGTTTGCTTTGAATATCCGTTAAGCGCAAAATATTGATATAACCTTGTCCTTTATCATTTGTGCGGACCAAATCATTCACATCGAAAGAGCGTTCACCAAAAAATGTTGCAGCACCTTGCTCTTCTATTTCAACTACTTTGCGCAGAATTGTTCCGGCAGTGGAAACACCTATTTTGCCATACTCTTCTGCAATTTCATTTTTACCATCGTTGGTGAGATAGTGTAATGTTTTACGAAAATCTTTTAAATCCAATAAGGGATAATGATTATCATCACAATATTTAAATACTAAAGAAACAGCGCCTTGCTGCGTATCATTTAATTCTAAAATTTTAGAAAATAATACCGGACCAAATTCACTTACAGTTGCACGCAACATTACACCGTGTTCATTTGAAATACTCATCAACTCAACAGGATATGCAGTGGGATTCCATTCTTTTCCAATTTTTTGCATACGCTCAGAGATCTTCGGATTAGAAACTCCCGGTTGTGCAATTCCACTTACATCACCTTTAATATCCATAATCAGCACACTAACTCCTTTATCACTCAATTGCTCGCATAACACCTGTAACGTTTTTGTTTTTCCGGAACCTGTTGCACCCGCTACCAAACCATGTCGGTTAATTGTTGCCAATGGAATATTTATTAAAGTTTGTGGAATTGCAGCGCCATCCAACATAGCAGTTCCCAATGTTATGAAGTCTCCTTTAAATGTGTAACCTGCTGTAATCTCCTGAATAAATTTTTCGGTATTGCTCATCTTATAATGTTATTGGATTTGAATTTAGTTATTTCGCAGTAAAGATAAAAGTCAAAATTGTTGAAAACAGGAAAAACGAAAACAGCCTTCTTTTGTCAGAACTGCGGATTTGAATCTCCAAAGTGGATGGGTAAATGTTCGAGTTGTAACGAATGGAACACATTTGTGGAAGAAGTATTAGTGCGTGGGGAAGAAAAAGAAGAATGGAAAGAAGAACCAAAAAAGAAAGGGAATTCACCGCAATTATTAGAAAGTATAAGTGCAATAGAAGGCGATAGAATTATTACAAGCGATAATGAATTGAACAGAGTGTTGGGTGGTGGAGTTGTGCCGGGTTCTATAGTTTTAATTGGTGGCGAACCCGGAATAGGAAAATCCACTTTGCTATTACAACTTGCATTAGTGTTGTCAGGAATAAAAGTATTGTATGTAAGCGGCGAAGAAAGTGAACAACAAATTAAAATGCGTGCCGATAGAATTGATGGCAACAATCCGGATTTATATATCAGCACAGAAATTTCATTATCGGTTTTATTTAAACAGATAAAACAATTGAAACCGGAATTACTGATAGTGGATTCCATTCAAACATTAAGCAGTGATTTTGTGGATGCAACTGCGGGAAGTATTTCGCAGATAAAAGAATGTGCTGCACAGTTACAACGCTATGCAAAAGAAAGTAACACGCCTGTTTTTATTATCGGGCATATCAATAAAGAAGGATATATAGCCGGGCCAAAAATTTTAGAACACATGGTAGATACCGTGTTGCAATTTGAAGGCGATCATCATTACACGCATCGTATTTTGCGTACCATAAAAAATCGTTTCGGTCCTGCCAGTGAAATAGGTATTTATAAAATGGAAGGTGATGGATTAAAGCAAGTAAGCAATCCGAGTGAATTATTAATTACGCAAAAAGATGAACCGATGAGTGGTGTTGCAATTGGTGCAACGATGGAGGGATTGCGGACAATTTTAATTGAAGTTCAGGCATTGGTTACACCCGCTGTGTATGGTAATCCGCAACGGACTGTAACAGGATTTGATTTGCGCAGATTACACATGTTGCTGGCCGTATTAGAAAAAAGAGGTGGATTGCAATTCGGAAATAAAGATGTGTTTTTAAATATCGCTGGAGGATTCAGAGTGGATGATCCTGCAATGGATTTAGCAATAGCATGTTCGCTGATTTCATCGTTTGAAGATGTTGCTATTCCACAACAATATTGTTTTGCTGCGGAGGTAGGATTGAGTGGAGAATTGCGTGCAGTAAATCGCATTGAACAACGGATAATGGAAGCAGAAAAACTCGGTATGGAAACGATTGTTATTTCCAAACATAACATGCGTAGTTTGCAAGTAAAGAAATTTAATATAGAAGTGCGGGCTCTCGGAAAAATGGAAGAAGTATATCAGGGATTGTTTCAATAAATGAAAATGTTTTTTGGGGAAAAAATTAACCACATAGTCTTTCATTAAAATATTGAGATATCCTGAAAAAAAAATTACACGGAGGTCATGGAGGAAGACACGGAGATGCACGGAGAATAAAATAAAGAACGTAACCACATAGACACATAGGTTAAATCAATTTTTTTACTTTTTTTCTATGTGCCTATGTGGTTAAAAAAAATTACACTTAGCATAACTGAGAAAAACAAAGAGAGTGTTTGGAGTAAAAAAAAAAGGGAGCAAATCACTCCCTTTTTATCAAAAAATAATTTTTATTTAATACTCAGAACTATCATTAATCTTAGTTAATAATCCATCAATATAAGCGATGGCTTCTGTCCATACAGTTTGTGTAGTTTCATCCTGTGCATCCATATTTTCACTATAAAAACCACTGATACCGGATAGATAACTGGTTGAAAAAAATGCAAGCCAACCTGCAGATTCATCAAGTGAAATACTTGCATAAAAATCAGCACCTTTCTTTATCACTTCCAGATCATCCATTCTTTCTAAATAATCACTGTAATAAGTCATGATATAATATCTTTCCCAACCCGGAAATGTTTCCACTGAAGATTCAAATATATGACTGTCTTTTGCCTCGCCCTTTTCAGAAATAATTTGCCATACCACAAACTGAATATTCAAGTTTTTTTCATTGCTGAAATTTCTTGCTTCTGCCAATCCGCTTTCAGGATTTAACACAAACAATTGCATCAATGCAGA
Source organism: Bacteroidota bacterium (assembly GCA_016715425.1). Classification (NCBI taxonomy): domain Bacteria; kingdom Pseudomonadati; phylum Bacteroidota; species Bacteroidota bacterium. Next base: position 481,483 of record JADKAC010000008.1, on the reverse strand, counting down.
CCCAACCACACTGTATGCACTATCATTTAAAGCAGAGCGAATTAATTCTTCTGTATTGTTAAGATTCAGTTCCGGCAAACGTGCAATTGCGGATGAACGCACAATACTTTTTTTATCAGACTTTGCCATCATTACAATCTTATCTTTTAATGCTTGCGAAGTCTCAGTATTAATTGTAATTGTATCCAAAGCAAATACTCGAATATTAGCAGCAGGATCGTTTAATGCTTCAGTAAGAACTGCAATTGCATCCGTATTATAATACTGCTGATAAGCGAGTTGTTGCAATGCAGTATATCTGTCTAAATACAATGGACTCATACGATATTGCATTGCTAATTCGGCATCACTTAAATCGCCGGTTATTTCTGCAACCAACATATTCTCTGCATCAAAATTTATAAAATCAGGTTTTGCATCCACATTAAAATAAAATGTTTGCGATGGTCTGTCAATAATAATTCTATGGCGAGTTGCTTTTCCATTTACGTACACATCCACATCCACAGGTAATGTATATATAGGAGCTGGATCTGATTGTAATTGGTCAACAGTTAAACTTGCTTTTCCTGTATATTCATCATAGCCATGACTGTAATATAAATTCGCATGACCGGCATTGAAAAACCATTCATTGAAAAACCAATTTAAATCTTCGCCGGTAACAGCTTCAAAAGCAAGTCGCAGGTTATGAATTTCTACACTGTTATAGGCATTATCTGTTAAGTAATTATTTAGTGATGCGAAGAAGGCATCATCACCCACATATTTGCGCAACATGTGTAAAATTGCACCCCCTTTTGCATAACTATGAGAATCAAACATGTCCTCTTTGTTTTCATAATTAAAGCGAATCATATCCACCATTTTAGATTGTGATTCACTGATATAATTGTTTAAATCTTCCTGCAAATGTTCATCGGCAAAATCTCTTCCGTATTTATGTTCTCTCCATAAATATTCTCCGTATGTTGCAAAGGCTTCATTCAACGGAATATTACTCCATGATTCTATTGTAACTAAGTCGCCAAACCATTGGTGAAATACTTCATGAGAAATTACATCTTCATAATTTTCATCTAATAATTCCCGATCTGTTTGTTGCATAAATTCGCCGTGTAAAGTAGCACTTGTATTTTCCATTGCACCAGAAACATAATCACGAACTATCACCTGAGAATATTTCGGCCAGGGATATTTATAGTTTAATACCTTGCTGTAGAAGGACAACATTTCAGGTGTGTTTCCAAATATATCTTTAGCATATTTTGCATACTCCGGCTCCACATAATAATCTACCGGCATTCCTTCCCAGGTATCTTTTACAATTGCAAATTCACCAATAGCCATCATAAATAAATAAGGTGCATGTGGCTTATCCATTTTCCAATAATCCGTTCTGGTACCATCTGCATTTTTCTTAGAAGAAACCATCACACCATTGGATAAGGTTTTGTATTTATCTTCTATAGTAATATAAATTTCATCGGTTGTTCTTTCATTGGGTTTATCAATTGTTGGAAACCATGCTGAGCTTGCTTCTGTTTCACCTTGTGTCCAAATTTGCATAGGCTTATTCGGATCGCTTCCATCATTATTTATAAAGTATAATCCTTTATCAGATGTAATTGCAAAACTGCCGCCTTCAGGTAAATTATTTGGTTTGGATGTGTATTCAATTAAAATAGTGTAGGATTCTTCCTTTTTAAATTCTCTTCCTAAATCAATAGTGATTTGCAAACTATCATAAGTAAATTGCAAAGGTGTATTTCCATTTGCGTTTACCATTGCTATTGAATTTAAATCCATTCCTTTTGCATCCAATACTAATTGTGATGTTGCATAAAAATAGGGTTTGAAAGTAAGTGTTGCCTTACCATATAAATAGGCTTTTGCCCAATCAAAACTCACTTCAAGTTTGGTGTGTAATAAATCATTAGTGCGTGTATGACTTGCACGATATACTACACTGCTGAATGGACTGATTGTATCTACACCTTCAGATGCATAATCTGAATCATCGTAGTTATAATCATATTCATCATCGTAATTATAATCATCGCCATAATCATAATTATCTGTGTAGCTGGTATCAATATCGCCTTGATAAGCTTCACTTTTGTAAAGCTTTTTTGTTGGGTCGCATTGAGTAAGGATGGGGAGAATTAAAATTAGAATAGCAATACTTCTGAATTTCATTATGAATCTTTTAGTTTTGAATTTTATAACCAGACCGGCAAAGATACCGATTTGATGCATTGAAGAAACTGAATTACCATAACCTAAAGATTAAAAATTGTTAAGATGGCAAAAGTGATAGTGAATGGTTCCACACATTTTGAAATAGAAAATGGAACAATAGATGGAAATGCAGTTTCGGCTGAAATAATAAAAACCGGAGAAAGATTTTTTCATGTTTTGGATAATGGAAAATCCTATACTGTTGAAGTGGTTCGTATTGATGCGGCTACAAAAACAATGATACTTCGAATTAATAATAATGAATATGAAGTCCAGGTGAAAGAGAAGTTAGATCTGTTGTTGGAGAAGATGGGTTTTGATGGAGCAAGCAGTGCTAAAATAAAAGATTTAAAAGCACCAATGCCCGGAGCTGTTTTAGATATTCGTGTAGAGGCCGGACAAACAATTCAGAAAGGGGATGCATTAATTGTGTTGGAAGCAATGAAAATGGAAAATGTTTTGAAAGCACCCGGCGATGCAATTGTAAAAAGTATAGAAGTACAGAAAGGACAGAATGTAGAAAAAAATCATGTGCTGATAATTTTTGAATGATTGTAGAATTGTAGAATCGGGGAATCGTAGAATCGGGGAATTGTTTAACTGTTAAATAGTGGAAGTGTGGAATCTGTGATGAGTAATGAATAATCAGTGATGTTTTTCATTGTCAATTGTCAACTGTCAATTGTCAATTCAAAAACCGATATACTAATACTATCGCTGATATACATCGTGAATACGAATCAATCCTTTTAATTTCCCTAAATCAATAACAGGTAAAACCGATAATTGCGACTTGCGATTTTCCATTAAATCAACTGCAATTTTTAATGTAGCATCTGACGCAACAGAAACAGGATTTGCAGTCATAATTTTTTGCATCGGAATAGAATTAATATCCGTTGTATCAATTAAAATTCTGCGCACATCTCCATCCGTAATTAATCCTACAAAATTTTCATCATCATCAATTACACATGCTGCACCTAAATTATGTTTCGTCATTGCAATTATCAATTCACGAAAATTAGTTGTTGTATTTACAATTGCAATTTTATCTGTGGCATGCATTATATCTGCAACTTTCAATAATAAATTTTTACCCAACTGACCACCCGGATGCAGTCGTGCAAAATCTGTTTCACCAAATCCTTTTGCATGCATCAGCGCAACTGCCATTGCATCACCTAATGCGAGTGCAACTGTAGATGAAGCTGTTGGTGCAAGATTCAAAGTATCTGCTTCTCTTTCCACCGATGCATTAATTACAAAGTCCGATTGCTTTGCAACAGGTGAATCAATATTGCCGATTATTGAAATTATCTTTGAATTGCGTTCTTTAAAAAATGGAATCAGTTGCAACATCTCTGATGATGTTCCACTTTTCGTAAAAAAAATTACCACATCCTCACGATGATAAATTCCGAGGTCACCATGAATAGCTTCTGCCGCATGTAAAAAAACTGCTTCTGTTCCGGTGCTGCATAAAGTAGCCGTAACTTTTTGTGCAATACTTCCGGACTTGCCAATTCCACATACCACCACTTTGCCTTTGCATTGCAAGATAGATTCCACTGCATTATCAAACTGATTATCCAACAACGAAATAGCTCGTTGTATTTGTGTGGATTCAAATCCTAATACTTGTTTTGCTGTATCGCTATGTTGCATTCTGCAAATTTAGGGTAATTGCAGTTTGGAGAACAGTAGAATTGTAGAATTGTAGAATCGTAGAACTGGAGAACTGGAGAACTGTGTAATCGAAAAAAAGCGATGGCGAAGGCTAAGGGCAATGGCTGTTTTGTAGAATTGTAGAATCGTAGAATTGTAGAACTGTGTAACTGTGTAATCGTGTAATCGTGTAATTGTGTAATCGTGTAATTGTGTAATTGTGTAATCGAAAAAAAGCGATGGCGAAGGCTAAGGGCAATGGCTGTTTTGTAGAATTGTAGAATCGTAGAATTGTAGAACTGTGTAATTGTGTAATCGAAAAGAAGAGCATTGTCTGGATCACCGATTTAAATGTTTGCAACGATTTCACAGACATCATAATTTGTAAATTGGTGATGTTTTTTTTCATTGTCAACTGTCAATTGTCAATTTTAAATGGCAATGGCTGTTTTGTAGAATTGTAGAATCGTAGAATTGTAGAACTGTGTAATTGTGTAATCGAAAAGAAGAGCATTGTCTGAATCACCGATTTAAATGTTTGCAAAGATTTCACAGACATCATAATTTATAAATTGGTGATGTTTTTTTTCATTGTCAACTGTCAATTGTCAATTTTAAAGTCAATAGTCAATTTACAAAGTCAATTCTCAATTTCAAAAACCTACTAGATTAAGTAGGTATTCTTACTTGGGTTACATTAACTGTTCAATTATTTTTGGACAAATTGAAATTTGAATAATTTAAAATTCAAAAATGATTAAAAATTAAACACACTATGAAGAAACTATTACCTGTTGTACTTATTGTTGCCGGGCTTTTTCTAGTTGCCTCCGCACTTTTCTTTCCCATTTCACTTGGTGGTGGCAGAGGTGATTTAGATGTAGATATTGTAAAAACAAGTTTTATAATGCCCGCCGCACATAATGTATATTCCAATCCGGATGCATTAAATGGTAAATACTATTTATTTAAAGTGAAGATTACTAATGTTTCCAACGTAAAAATGGAAGATGTGATGGTGAGATACCGTGTTCCCGGATATATTGAATGGACCGAATTAGGTGTGATAGGCGAAATGTTTCCCGATCAATCTGCTGTAGTGGTTTGCTATCCTAAATTCAATGACGACATCACCACAAAAACAAATGAAACAACGGAAAAAGCAGAAATAGAAATTGACTGGAAAGGAGCTTCTGATGATGATATAATTGAAGAAGAATTTGCTTTTAAAATTACTGACAGAAATAAATATGTATTTACCAATGTACCTGCCGAAGAAATTTTAGGTTGGGGAGATGTATTTAGCAATGATGATTTACTGGCTTGTTATGTTACTCCCAACGATCCCATTGTTTCTTATTACACCCAAATACTTCAGGAAAAAGTATTAAAAGGAGAAACAGCATCGGTTACCAAACAATCAAAAGAAGCCGTGCGTTTTCTCGCCGGTATTTATCAGGCTACACTGATGACACACATGGTTTACAGCGGTACAAAAGGCGTCCCCAGTTCACTCGATGATGTACAATCTTTTTCACAACAAAACCGATTGCCGAGAGAAGTGATTACAGGCAATACCGGTTTATGTCTTGAACTCAGTATCCTTTACGCAAGTATTTTATCCCATGCAGGTATAGATCCGCTTATTTTCTTAATACCCGGCCATGCATATCCCGGTTTCAAAATGAATGGCGAATACTATGCAATTGAAGCAACGGGTATTGGTGGTGAAGGTATTGGTCAAATTGCCGATGTAGAATCTGCATTTAATACAGGCATGAAAGAACTACAAGAGTTTTTTCAAAAAGCATCAACAGGCGATCCAAGATATACGATAGTAGATATTCATGCACTCAATCAGCAAGGCGCTGTTCCGATGTCTTTAAAAGACGATCAATTCCTACGGGAAAAAGTAGATCAGCTCGCAATGAATTTTGGTGTAATGAATGCAAATCTCAATCAAGCACCTGCCAAAAATACACAAGGTGGTGGCGGAGGTGGTGGTGGAAACAATAACGGCGGTAATGATGGTGGAGGTAATGATGGCGGCGGCGGTGGAAACAACCAGCAAACGGATAATAATAATAACCAAACATCATCTCAGCAGCGTACACCAGGACCGCTTTCTGCAATGATTCCTTCAGGCTGGCAATATGTAAACAGACCAAATCCGGACATGCCAATTTTTACGGGAACGGCCGTTGCTCCAGACCAGAGTTCAAACATTGGCATTTACGATTTACCTGCCTCCAATATGCAGGATGGCCTGGCTGTTATTGAGCAATATTTCAGTTATTGGGGAAGCACAATGCGCTATAATTTTAATGGCAACACCGCTTCAGGTCAAACCTATTCAGACTACGGCACTTTTACCTGGAAAGCAAAAGGCACAACTACCAGCAATGGTTACCGGATAGTTGCTATTGGCTGTAATCAAAATGTGTATAATCAAATGTCATCAACAATTGATGCTATTTATCAATCAATAAAATAAAGAAATTATGAAACTCACAATAGTTTGTATTTTACTTTGTTCCACTACGCTTTTGTTTGGACAACAAGTAATGAAGCAAAAAATAGAAATGGATCTGGATGCCCAAGGCAGTGCTAGCATCACGGTTTCAATGACAATGGATGCATCTTCCTGGCAGGGATGGTTAGCCACTTATGGCAATAACCCGGCAGTATTTAAAAGAGAAATGGAAAGAGACATGCCTGCATTTTTCTTAGATGATTTCACTTTGGAAAAAGATGAAATGGAACGCAGTTGGACTTTAAAAGTAAAGGCTTACGGCGTTTGTAAAGTAGATAAAAGAGGCAACTGGATTTTGGAAACGGATGATAAAAACATTGACCTTACAGAATTAAATGAAAAGGAATATATGTATGTAACCAGCCCATTAGAATTTGGTGGACAAGTGCAACAATCAAATTTCATTCGCTTTCCAAAAGAATCCAGCAATATTAAAATAGATAAGGATGCATTGGGCAAAACTATTTTTAAGTTTGAAATGAAAAAACAGGAAGCTGGATTTGGTATTCCTGGTTGGGTTGGCGTTGGGCTTATACTTATCGGCTCAGTATTATTTTTTCTTGCACGAAAAAAAACAGGAACAGTATAGAATATTACTTTATTAAAAAATAGTTTGAAAAAAATAATGGTGTAGTAGAAATAAAATCTATTTCTACTACACATTTTTTTTATAGCTATTATGCATTTTAAATTTATCATCTCCATTTAACCTGGCCTAAAAGGAAGTTTCTACATACCTACTATAATTAGTAGGTCAATGTTTGTATGGATTCAGTTTAATTTTGTTAGGAACCTTATTGATCACCAAAAATTTTATTTATGAAACAAAAATCTTTACTTATGATTGTAGTGCTGCTTATTGGTATGCACTTCCAGGCAACAGCCGACGTCGAACCTACAAATGACGTTTATTCTGGCGCTGAAACAATGGCTGAAAACGGCTCTGTATCCGGAACCATTGGAATACCCTCCACCGATCAAAATGACTGGTATATTTTTACTACTACCGATGATGGTAGTGTAAATTTATACTTAGACCACGAACCGGGAATGTATCATAGAATATATTTATATGATTCCGATGGAACAACTTCATTGGGTTCTGCAGAAGGATTTGACAATGCGAGCCAAACAGTAAATAATCTTGCTGCCGGCACTTACTACGCCAGAGTATATTATTACAGTTCCTCGTATATGAGTAACTATACCCTTACAAACACGGTAACACCCGCAACACTTGCTAACGATTCTGAACCCAACGATAGCCCAGGAACTGCTTTGACTATGGCAGAAAACGGATCTGTTATTGGTCATATAGGTTTCAGGTATAATGGTGGAAGCTATGATACCGATGATTGGTACATTTTCAATACAACCAACGATGGAGTTATAACTCTTGAATTAGTGCATGATCCCGGCATGTATCACCGAATTTATTTATATGATTCAGATGGTACTACATCTCTAGGATCAGCTGAAGGTACTGGCAGTGCAACATTTACAAAGAATAACCTTGCAGCTGGTACTTATTATGCAAGAGTTTATTATTTTAGTTCCACCTATTATAGTGGCTATACTCTAACCAACACAGCTACTCCGGCTACTCCGGCAAATGATTCAGAACCCAATGATTTATACACTGAAGCAAATACTTCTATTGCTGAAGATGGCTTTACAACTGGTCACATCGGGTTTAGAGAAAATGGAGGTGGCTTTGATACGGAAGACTGGTACACCGTTTCAATGGCCGATGCAGGAACTATTACTCTTGAATTAACCAATCAGACAGGCCAATATTTTGGTGTTTATCTGTATGATAATAATGGTACTACTTCTTTAGGTAGCAATTTTGAATACGACACTGCTAAAGTGATTGTTAAAAACCTGGAAGCTGGTGATTATTATATTAAAGTAGATAGTTATTCCTCAACCTACTATTCAGGATATAAATTACAATATACAACTACATCAGCAACATACACTGCCGATTCAGAACTCAATGATGATTATACTTTGGCTTCTGTATCTGTTCCTGAAAACGGAATGGTTGAAGGTCGAATAAGTTACAGAAGAAATGGAGGAACTTACGATACTAATGACTGGTACCATTTAGTTTCAACTTCTGATGGTGCAATTACTTTAAACATCTCAATGGATCCAGGCATGTACCATGGTATTTATTTATATGATGAAAATGGAACCACCTCCTTAGGAAACAATTTTAATTATGGAAGCGCTAGCATAACTGTTTTCAACTTACAAGCGGGAAATTATTATGCTAAAGTTGATAATTATTCTTCTACGTATTATTCAGGATATGAGCTTGAATTTGTTGTTACACCAACTCCTTATACCAATGACCCTGAGCCAAATGGAACCATTGGAACAGCTTCGCCGATGCTCACAAATTCTACTGTGGAAGGGCATATTGGATTTCGAGGCAACGGGACTGTTTATGATACAGAAGATTATTGGGAATTTACACTTTCAGAAATGGGAGAGGTTACCCTTTCAACACTAACATCAGATCTCAGTCAATACCACGGTATCTATTTATACAATTCAGGAGGCTTCAGCTTGGGCAATAATTTTGGATATGGCACAACAAGCCTTACAATAGTTGATCTTGTTCCTGGAATTTATTATGCAAAAGTTGATAATTATTCTGCAACCTATTACTCAAGCTACCAATTAACCAACACCTACTGCCCAGACGCAATCACAATTGTTGCCGAAGGAGAAACTACCTTATGTGAAGGTGAGTCTGTTATCCTAACCACACCCGATCATCATTGGAGTTACTTATGGAACGACGGTTCAACCACCGAAACAAACGCAGTAACCTTAGCAGGTGATTTCTCATTGACAATTGATAATGGAGATGGATGTGTGCGCACATCAAATACTTTAGCAGTAGATGTAACACCAAATCCTGTTGCAGTACTTGAAGCGGATGGCCCAACCACATTCTGTGAAGGTGGTTCAGTTACTATTACTGCAAATGTTCCCGGTTCACCGGATTCCTATTTATGGAGCAACGGTGAAACCACTTCTTCAATAACAGTATCAGAAAGCGGTGACTATTCAGTTACCATTTATAAAAATGATTGTTCTGCTATCTCCGATCCAATTGCAATTACAGTAAATCCAAATCCAACAGCAACAGTAACTGCTGATGGATCCACCACATTATGCGAAGGTGAAGATGTAATGCTTACAGCAAATACAGCATCTTCTTACTTGTGGAGCAACGGAGAAACCACACAATCAATTACAGTATCTGAAAGTGGAAATTATTCAGTAACAATTACAAATGAAAATAGCTGTACCGATGAATCTGATGCAGTAGCAGTAACCGTAAATCCAATTCCGGTAGCAACAATTTCAGCCGGTGGCGACACAGAATTTTGTGAAGGCGGCAGCGTAATGCTAACTGCATCAAGTGGTGATTCTTACTTATGGAGCACTGGCCAAACAAGTGCATCTATCTCTGCAACATCAGAAGGAAGTTACAGTGTAACAGTTACAGAAAACGGATGCAGTGCTACTTCATCTAATACAGATGTAACAGTAAATGCAAATCCAACCCCTTCTATTTCTGCTGATGGTCTAACTACTTTCTGCGAAGGTGGAAGTGTAAACTTGAGTGTAGATTCTTACTTCGATATTGTATGGAGTACAGGAGAAAACACAGAATCAATTAATGTAAATGAAGCAGGAGTTTATAATGTTACTGTAACAAATGACAACGGCTGTATGGGAACATCATCGGATGTAACCGTAACCACAGAAGTTTGTACTGAGCTTGTGATTTTTGCTGATGGTCCAACTACATTCTGTGAAGGCGGATCAGTAATACTTTCATCAAGTGAAGAAGCAGGAAATGTTTGGAACACAGGAGCAACCACCCAATCAATTACAGTTACTGAAAGTGGAGATTACTCATGTGTAAACGGAGATAACACATCCAATACAATTACAGTAACCGTAAATGCAAATCCGGAAGCCACAATATCAGCCGATGGCGATACTCAATTTTGTGAAGGTGGCAGCGTAATGCTAACTGCATCCGCAGGTGATTCTTACTTGTGGAGCACAGGCGAAACAAGTGCATCAATCGTTGCATCTTCCGAAGGTCTTTATAGTGTAACAGTAACACAAGACGGATGTAGTGCAACATCAGAAAATACAGATGTAACAATAAATGCAAATCCAACTCCTGAGATTTCTGCTGATGGTCCGACTACATTCTGTGATGGCGGTAGTGTGAACCTAAGTGTAGATTCTTACTTCGATATTTTATGGAGTACAGGAGCAAATACCGAATCCATTAATGTAACTGAAAGCGGAAGTTATAGTGTTACAGTAACCGATGCAAAAGGATGTAGCGGAGAAGCAGAAGCAGTTGAAGTAACAGTAGAATCTTGCGGAACAGAAGTTACTATAATTGCAGAAGGAGAAACCACATTCTGTGCAGGTGGATCAGTAATACTTACATCAAGTGAAGCAACCGGAAATATCTGGAGCACAGGCGAAACAACACAATCAATTACAGCTACAGAAAGTGGAGATTATTCAGTATCAAATGGAGCATTCGTTTCCAATACAATTACAGTAACCGTAGTTGAAGAAGCAAGTGTAAGTGTATCACCAATAGGTCCGGATAAGATTTGTTATGAAGGCAGTGTATTATTATCTGCAACAGCTTCATCCGGAGATTTGCAATGGCAAAGAAATGGAATGGATATCAGTGGTGAAACTGGTTCTTCACTTACAGTAACAGAATCAGGACACTACACATGTACTGTTGACAATGGAGTTTGCGATGCGGCAACTTCAAACTCAGTAAAGGTTACTTACTATAAAAATCTGCCAATAACACCCGCAGGAACTTCCTATATCTGTGATGGTTCTTCAGTTGTTCTTTCAGTAGATTATTATGCTACAGTAACTTATCAATGGTATAGGAATGGCGTTGAAATAATCGGAGCAACCGCTAATATTTATGAAGCAACCACTACCGGAAAATACAGAGTTGTATCCACATTAGATGGCTGCGGAAGAGTATCCAATATTGTACAGGTAATAGTAGATTGTCGTTTTGCATCTGAGTCAGAAATTGAATCTCAATTATGGCCAAATCCAACAAGTGAATCATTTAATATTTCTACTACAGCCGAAGAAAATGCGAAGCTGATAATTCAAATTTATGATATCAGCGGCAGCGAAGTATTTGCAATGACACATACACAATCATATTCAGGAGAGATATTAAATATCAATTTACCTGACCTTGCAAGTGGCATGTATTCAGTTGTAATACACTTTCCAAACGGAACAATGAATCAACATCCTTTGGTAATCAATAAGTAAGTGAAAACACTTAATAAAAAGAGCGGCTAAGGCCGCTCTTTTTTTTGCTTGATGTTTTTGCTTGATAATAAACATAACAATACTTTATGTTTTAAAACTACGTTCAGGTTGCAGTTTTGTAGTTTTGCCGGCCCAACTATGCAGTTGTATTACAATCTTAAACATATCGTATTACTTGTTCTTTTATTAAGCACTGTTTCTTTAATGGCGCAAGAGCGAGAGTATGGAATATGGGGTGGTTTATCACACTCCTTTGGAGATATAAATTATAATCTCAATAGTGTCCAATTTTCAAAGCCTGCCGCAGGATTATTTTACCGGTATAATAAAAATCCACGTATTGCTTATTATTTTGGTGTTGCCTATGGCAGCACTGCGGGAGATGATGCAATGGCTTCTGATACTTTTAGATTAGCACGCAATCTCAGTTTTAAAAGCAATCTGTTTGAGGCGACAACAAGGATAGAATTTAATTTTTTTGAACTGAACCGCTTGCGACAAGAAGATTGGTTCTCGCCTTTTATGTTTATTGGAATAGGGGCACTTTATTTTAATCCTAAAGCAAACTATAATGGTGATTGGATTGAGTTGCAACCGTTGGGAACAGAAGGACAACAATTTTCAGAACTCACCGGAATTGATCCTTACCACCGGCTTCAGGTAATTGTTCCTATTGGTGGCGGATTTAAATTTGCGATTGGTAAAAATGTTACTGTAGGTTTGGAAGCTAGTTGGAATAAATTATTTACAGATTACCTGGATGATGTGAGCAGTAAATATGTGGATCCAACTATTTTGGCATCGGGGCCAAATGGTGAAACAGTGGTTGCACTGGCAGACAGATCTGGTGAGTTATTGGATACACAGCCTATTGGAATCAACGGTAAACAACGTGGCGATCCCAATCATGATGATTCGTATATGCATGCCGGTTTATTTATTTCATACACTTTTGTAAAGCTGAAATGTCCTTCGCCCGGTGGCAATAAAAAGCGTTATAATTAAACCATCACCTATTTGGTAACTTTGCACGATGTCAGAAAATACCCTACTTGATCTTAACCGCATTCCGCAACATATCGCCATTATTATGGATGGCAATGGCAGGTGGGCAAAACGGCATGATAAACCTCGTATTTATGGGCATCAACAGGGAGTGGAGAGCGTTCGTACAATTGTGGAAGCTTGTAGAGAATTTGGTGTAAAATATCTAACTATATATGCCTTTTCTACAGAAAATTGGAACAGACCGCAGCAAGAAGTAAATGCTTTAATGGAATTATTAATTCGAAGCATTAGTAAAGAAACTCCTGAGCTTAATAATAAACATGTGCGCATTCGTATGATCGGTGATATGACATCTCTTCCTCAAGACTGCCGCATTCAATTAGATGATGCGATTAATCTTACTTCTCAAAATATGGAATTGCAATTGGTGTTGGCTTTAAGTTATAGTGGCCGTTGGGAAATTAAACATGCAATGCAATTAATTGCTAATAAAGTGCAGGAGGGAATTATTGAACCAGGTGATATAGATGAACAACTTATTAAAGAACATTTAACCACTTCAGATATACCAGATCCGGAACTTATAATTCGCACAAGTGGTGAATACCGTATCAGCAATTATTTATTATGGCAATCGGCATATTCTGAATTCTATTTTACCGAAACATTATGGCCTGATTTTAATCGGGATGCATTTGTAAAAGCATTGCATGATTATCAAGGCCGTGAACGCCGATTTGGAAAAATAAGTGAGCAAATACAAGTGAAATGATGCGGGGTTTACAAGGTATTTTATTATTTATAAGTTTTTTTATTTGCGCAAATAGTTTTGCGCAGAATTATGGTATTGATCCCAATCAGATTGACTTTGGAAAACAAAAACAATATGATATTGCCGGTATTAGAATCGAAGGAATTAAATCATTAGATGAACCGAGTCTAATTGCACGCAGTGGATTATTTATTGGATCTACAATTAATATCCCAGGTGATGAAATTAGCAATGCTATTGAAAATCTTTGGAAGCTGCGATTATTCAGCAATGTACAAATAGAAGTAGAAAAATTTAGTGGTAATGATGCTTTTCTGATTATAAGATTAGATGAGTTACCTCGTATCAGCAGATATTCACCGGGCGGATTAACAAAAGGTGAAGAAGAAGATATAGTAGAAAAAATTGATATCGTTAGAGGTACTCCATATACTGAATTTGTGAAGCGTGATATTGAATCTAAAGTCAAAGATTATTTTGCCGATAAAGGATTTCTGGCAGTGACAATAGATATATTTGAAAAACCGGATACTTTACAAAAAGGTTGGGTAATACTTTTTCTAGATATTGATAAAGGGCCTAAAACGAAAATTGGCAATATTACTTTTTATAACAATACGGTTTACAGCGATAGGCAATTGAAGGGTGCAATGAAAGATACCAAAACCAAAACTTATGTTGATCTTTTTTATAAAGATCCGGAAGATAGTTTGAATGCACAACGCTCACCATTGGGAATATTTTATTATGCCCTTACCAATATTACAATAAATAATTTGCGTGATTTTGCGGGTAACCGTATTCAATTTCGTTTATTCAGTTCATCAAAATTTAAAGAGGATGATTTGTATAAAGACAAAAATTCAATCATTGCGCTTTACAATGCCAAAGGCTATAGAGATGCCAAAATTTTACGTGATTCTGTTTACTATATAACCAATAGTGATATTCGAATTGACATTTATGTTGAAGAGGGTACTCAATATTATTTCCGCAATATTACATGGCGTGGAAATGCAAAATATAATAATTCAAGATTAGATTCCATGTTGGGGATTCATAAAGGTGATATCTATAATCAAAGTTTGTTAGAACGTAAACTGCGATTTGATCCGGTGAGTGGTGATATTACTTCATTATATATGGACGACGGTTATTTATTTTTTCAACTTACTCCTGTAGAAGTTGCTGTTATCGGTGATTCCATTGATTTGGAAATACGTATTCAGGAAGGACCACAAGCAACAATTGATCAAGTTACCATTAAGGGAAATACAAAAACAAATGAGCATGTAATCCGACGAGAGCTGCGCACATTACCAGGTCAAAAATTTAGCAGAACAAATTTAATTCGATCTCAAAGTGAGATTGCAAGATTAGGATATTTTGATCCCGAACAAATTGGTATCAATCCAATTCCCGATCCTACAACCGGTACCGTGGATATTGAATATACTGTAGTGGAAAGACCATCCGATCAATTGGAATTATCTGCCGGATATGCAGGTGGAGCTTATGGTGGCGTGGTGTTGCAGGCGGGTATCGTTTTTAATAACTGGAGCTTGAGTCAAATGTTTAAAAAGGGCGCTTGGAAACCAGTTCCTTCCGGTGATGGTCAAACTTTTTCACTGCGTATTAATACCAATGGCAGAAGATATCAATCCTACAATATTGCATTTGTTGAACCGTGGTTTGGCGGTAAAAAACCGAACTCACTTTCCACGAGTTTTTACAGAAGTTATTATGCGGATGATGATGATGGAAATTTTGCAACCGTTGAAGGAAGTTTTGTTACTACCGGTATTTCATTAGGCTATGGAATACGATTAAAATGGCCTGATGATTATTTTACTTTATTAAGTACAGTGAGTTATCAAATTTATTCGTTGGATGATTATGAAGGCTTTATTATTGAAGATGGCGTTTCTAATAATATCAGTTTAAAAGAAACCATATCAAGAAATTCTACGGATAATCCACAGTTCCCAAGATCAGGGTCTAATATCAGTTTCTCCGTTCAGCTTACCCCACCTTATTCATTATTTAATGATAAGGATTATACGGACATGCCCAATGATGAAAAATATAAATGGATAGAATATCATAAATGGAAATTTAATGCGGACTGGTTTACTCCAACCTTTGGAAAATTCATTTTGCGTACAGGAATTAAATTTGGGTTGTTAGGATATTATAATGAAAGCATTGGTGTTTCACCGTTTGAAAGATTCCAATTAGGTGGCGACGGACTTTCCAACTTTAATTTTTATGGAACAGATATCATTGCATTACGTGGTTATGAAGTATTTACGATCACCCCTTATACAACAACACCGAGACAAGAACCGGTATTCACAAAATATTCAATTGAAATGCGATATCCTATTTCATTAAATCCATCCGCAACAATTTATGGTATGGCCTTTTTGGAAGCAGGTAATTTATACCCCAATTTTGCATCCTTTGATCCTTTTAATGTGAAACGTGCAGCGGGTATTGGAATGAGAGCTTGGTTGCCCATGTTTGGTTTATTAGGTATTGATTACGGTGTTCGCTTTGATGAAGTATGGCCCGGAGAATTACAACCTGCAAGTGGCTTTTTTGATTACATTGGAAAAAATGGAAAGTTTAGCATAATTCTTGGCTTTGAGCCTGAATAAAAAATTTATTATGAAAAAGATACTCCTAACCACCATCGTTTTATTTACAGTGTTTACTGCGTTCAGTCAGCGTTTTGCATATGTGAATACAGAATATATTCTAAGCAATATGGCTGAATTCAGCGACGCTCAAAAGAAAGTAGATACATTCTCTGAAGACTGGAGAGCAGAAATTGCCAGACAACAAAAAGATATTGATGATACTTATCGGGCTTTTCAAAACGAACAATACTTGCTGACAGAAGAAGTAAAGAAATCCCGCATTCAGGAAATTGAAAATAAAGAACGGGCACTTAAAGAATATCAAAAAGTAAAGTTTGGCTATGAAGGTGAATTATTTCAAAAAAGAGAAGAACTTATTAAACCGATTCAGGATAAAGTGTATACAGCTATAGAAAAATTAGCAAAAGAACGGGGATATGATTTTATTTTTGATAAAGCAAATAGTACTACAATTTTATTTGCCGATACTAAAAATGACAGGAGTGATGATGTGCTACGCAGTATGGGCATTACACCCGGACAGAATACAAACAAATAATTAATTAAAACAAATACATCAATGAAATCTAGAGTAATTACAACAGTTGCAATTTTACTGTTATGTGTTGGCCTGACACAGGCACAAACAAAAATTGGTTATGTGAATTCACTTGAATTACTTGGCCAGATGCCTGAAATAAAAAAGGCGGATTCGGTATTACAGTCCCTTGCAAATGATTTGCAAAAGCAATACAGTTTGTATGTAATGGAATACCAACAAAAATTAGATGATTATAATAAAAATGTCGCTACCTGGACAGATGTAAAACGTGAAGCTACAGAGCAAGATCTAGTGGGTTTGCAACAACGCATTGGCGATTTTGAAAAATCATCTCAAGATAAAGTGGACAAGAAAAAACAAGAATTGTATGAGCCCGTACTTAAGAAAGCCAATGATGCCATACAGGATGTAGGTAAAGAAAATAAATTTAGTTATATCCTCGATAGCAGTGTGGGTGCATTGGTATATGTGGGTGAGGACCTGATAGATATTACACCATTGGTAAGAACCAAACTTAATTTGCAATAATTAATTTTTTAAATAATAAAAAGGCGTACTTAGGTGCGCCTTTTTTAGTTGTACAATGTTGTTATATTTATTCAATCTATGAGTGATCGCAAATCAGGACCAATCGGCGTATTTGATTCAGGCTATGGCGGATTAACCATACTGAAAGAAATTGTAAAAACTTTGCCCCAATATGATTATATCTATTTAGGTGATAATGCAAGAGCACCTTATGGAAATCGTTCTTTTGAAACGGTGTATGAATTTACATGGCAGCATGTGAAAAATTTATTCGGAATGGGATGTCAGTTGGTGTTGCTTGCATGCAATACGGCATCGGCAAAAGCATTGCGTAATATCCAGCAAAAAAATTTACCGGCAACAGATTCTAAACGTCGGGTGCTTGGTGTAATCCGACCAACAGCAGAAATTGTTGGTGAATATTCCACCTCTGGAAATGTGGGTGTTTTTGCTACCGAAGGCACAGTGAGATCTGGTACTTATATTATAGAAATACAACATTTTTTTCCTGAGTTACAAGTGTTTCAACAGGCCTGCCCTATGTGGGTTCCTATTGTTGAAAATAATGAAATAGAAAGTGAAGGAGCTACATTTTTTATTAAAGAATACATTAAAGAATTATTAGCACAATCAAATAATATTGACACTATTGTTTTGGGTTGTACGCATTATCCTTTATTGCAGAAGCAGATAAAGAAATACCTGCCATCGCATATTCAATTGATTAGTCAGGATAGTATTGTTGCAAAAAGTCTTGCGGATTATTTAATACGACATCCCGAAATAGAAACGGTTTGCAGTAAAGAAGGCACACGCACATTTTACACCACAGATGATGCAGAAAATTTTGATAAACATGCAAAATTATTTTTCGGAAGTGAAATAAAAAGTAAGGTCTTGCATATTTAATCTATTGAAGAAATTGCATCATTCACAACTTGCTTAAAAAATTGTGTATCCGCAGGAATATAAAATCTGATATCTGATTGATTGATTTTTTCTATCAATTCACCAATATTGCAATCTTCTTGTTTGCCATATAATACCTGATTATTTTTTGAGAGTTGTTGCACCAGATATTCCTGTTCTGTTTGTCCGGGTGTTGGAATAAAAATGCATTTCTTATTCAATTGAGAAAGATCCATTAAAGTACTGTAACCACCACGGGAAATAATTATTTCAGCTTCTTCTGCTAAAGCAAATAGCGCATCACTATTGCAATGCGATATTATTTGAATGTGTGAGTCTAACATTTTCATCTCTTGCTTTTCTGATTTTCCCTGCACAATTATAAACGGATAAGTAAGTATTGCCGCTTGTTTTAAAATCATTTCTTCAAACAACGTACGTTGTGGTTCCGGACCGGAAATAATAACAAGAATTTTTCCTGTTGAAGGAGGTGTTTCTTTTAATTTCTTAAATCGGGTTAATACTCCAAGATATTTTATGTTACGAGGTTTAATACCTGCATGACTAAGATCTCCGGCAATGTTTGGTTCTTTCTCCATATCCGGAACCCATACTGCATCAAATTTCTTATGGCGATAATACAACCATCGTTTAACAATTGATTGCATAAATTTTATCCCCGGAATTTTCACCATTAACTGATGCGTGATAATGATACTATGAACATTCGGATGATACATTCCATATCTGTTATCTGCAATTATTAAATCAGGCTTTTCTGTTATTACAATTTTATTTAATTCTAAATGTTCTGTGCGAATTCCATTAAATACTTTAAATAATTGCATCCCAATTTTTAAAATAAAATTTCCCGAACGTTGATATTCTATATTATAGGCAGATACATCATACATCGTAAAATGAGGAAATTCATTTTTTAACAACACCAGTGAACGACCGGAGGAAATAATAATAACCTCGCAATTACTCTGCATTAAATGTTGAATAATAGGGATACAGCGAGTAGCGTGCCCCAAGCCCCAATCGAGTGGTGCAACAATTATTTTTTTTCTATTATTTTTTTTTGAATTGCCGCTTTCCAAAATACTATTTGTGTACCTTCGTTTTACTAAAAATGCGTGCTAAGCTATGAAAATAAGAGTGTTATTATTTTATGCAATTGTGGGTTCGGTATTATTTTTTAGTGCCGGCTGCAATATTTTTAGAGGTGGTGAAAAATGTGATTGTCCGAAATTTGGTCAAACCGCTTCGATAGAAATAAATCATGCAGAAACAAATTTATCAGATTGGATTCCTCAGGAAAATTGCTTATATTCATCGAACAAACAAAACGTTGAAAATTTATATTAAAAACAATAAGGTATTATGATAAATAAAAAAATTGAAACTGCTTTAAATAAGCAAATTGAAGTGGAGGCTTATGCTTCTAATTATTATCTTGCTGCTGCATCCTGGTGTGATACCAAAGGATTGCAGGGATGTGCAAGTTTTATGAATCGTCATGCGGATGAAGAGCGCATGCACATGATGAAAATTTTTAATTACATCAATGATACTGGTGGACATGCTGTAGCTCCGGCTATTCAGCAACCGCCGTCAGAATTTAAAACATTGCTTGATTTATTTCAAGATGTATTAGCGCATGAAATAACTGTTACTGATTCCATTAATAAACTTGTGGATTTATGTTTAAGCGAAAAGGATCATTCCACTAATCAATTTTTGCAATGGTATGTTGCTGAACAACATGAAGAAGAAACTTTATTCCGCAATATTTTAGATAAGATAAATTTAATAGGTGATGATCCGAGAGGGTCTTACTGGATTGATAAAGAAATAGAATCCGTGAATGCAGCGATTAATGCAAAAGCGAAATATTAAATAAAAAAACCACCACTTCATCACAGTGGTGGTTTTTTATTTATATGCCATTTTGTTTTTTCTAATTTTACAGGATGAATACTTCGCAAGTCAATTTCTTGAACATTGCACTTATGTTGATTTCATGTGTAATTGCATTCATTCTTCCGTTCGAATTGTTTTTGTTCTCTTATGCAATTCTCGGCCCTTTGCATTATCTCACAGAAATTTCGTGGTTGCATAAACGCAATTATTTTGCACCACGAAAAAATGATTATATACTTCTTATTTTACTTACTCTTCTGATTGTTTTTCCGGGAGTATTTGGTTATGTATATACTACTTATGGTCCGAAAGATACAAGTGGAAATTTGATTGTTACAGAAGACATTGCCGCTATGATGCGCTTTTTTAGTGATATAAATCCCGGGATAATATTTTTTGCTTTTGCTGCTTCATTAATAATGATTATGGTAAAAAATAATGCCTACCGGTGGTTGAGTTTTGGATTGTTATTGCTGATTGGATTATTGATAAGAAAGTTTGAATTTTCCCGTGTTGTCTTTTCTATGTTTTTACCTACACTTATTCATGTATTTCTTTTTACCGGCGCATTTATTTTGGTGGGTGCATTAAAAAGTAAAAGCACTTCCGGTTATTTATCCATACTTGTATTTATAGGCTGCGCAATAAGTTTCTTTTTTATTTTCCCCAATGGCGCTGGGTATCAAATTTCAGAATATGCTAAGCGCAGTTATGATGTTTCTTTGTACTCTTTAAATCAGCAAATTTTTCATTCTTTTCTGAATGTACCTGATGCCGATGGACAGACTGTATATTACAGCAGCGCTGGCATTTTAATTACCCGTTTTATTGCGTATGCATACACTTATCACTATCTCAATTGGTTTAGTAAAACATCAGTTATTCAGTGGCATAAAATTCCCAAGCAGCAACTTTTTGTAATAATTTCACTTTGGATAATTAGCATTGTATTATATGCGTCTAATTATTACACAGGATTAATGGCTTTATATTTCTTAAGCTTCTTGCATGTGGTGTTGGAGTTTCCACTTAATTTCCAAAGCTTTAAACAAATCGGCGAACAATTGCGATTGCGTTTTTCTTTTAGAAGTTCCGGGTAATATTATTTTTTCTCGGCAGTTTGTTTTAAAATTTTTAATCCGATTTCCATATCACGTCCCATCCATTTTGGTAACATCAATGCTATAATTTTTGCGATACCAATGCGACGCATTTTTCCGATTGCTTCCCATTGCACATGAGTGCTTCCTCCAATATCTTTCAATGTAAAAAAATAGTAAATGCGAAAGCCACTATTATTAAACATGAGTTGCATTTCCAATTGTTGATTCGGATTGGATTTTAGAATTTCCATTCTGCCTGCTCCCAATTTTTTTCCTTTCCATTGCATGATTGCACCGGTGCCGGAATATTTTTTGGGAAATGTAAAAATAATGGATGCATCATTTTGTGTGCTCCATGCGCTCCAAGTTTCCCATTGTTTCAGATTTTCTAAATAAGAAAATATTATTTTTTTATCTGCATTTATACTGAGATTTCTTTCAAAAGAAATTTTTGAGGGTAAAAAAATTCCGACAATTATTAGCAGGGCAAATGCACCTGAAAGAATGATAAGTATTGTTGATAGCATTAAATATTATAATTTTTCTTTCAGATATTTTCCGGTATAACTTTCGGGTATAGATATTAATCCTTCAGGCTTTCCTTCATATAGAAGATAGCCACCCTTTTCACCACCTTCCGGACCTAAATCAATTATCCAATCCGCACATTTAATTACTTCCATATTATGTTCAATCACTAATATGCTATGGCCACTTTCTATCAATGCATTAAATGCATCCAACAACTTGCGTATATCATGAAAATGCAAACCTGTTGTCGGTTCATCAAAGATGAAAAGTATATGATCTTTTGTGCGGCCCTTTCCTAAAAAAGAAGCAAGTTTTACACGCTGTGCCTCACCGCCACTCAATGTATTACTGCTTTGTCCTAATTGCACATATCCTAATCCTACATCTGCCAGTGGTTGCATTTTTGTTGCCACTTCCTGATGATCTTTAAAAAAAGTAATTGCTTCTTCAATACTCATTTCCAAAACATCTGCAATGGATTTATCTTTGTATTTCACTTCAAGTATTTCAGGTTTAAATCGCTTGCCTTTACAATCTTCACATTGCAAATGCACATCAGCTAAAAATTGCATTTCCACAATTATTTCTCCTTCACCTTTGCAATGTTCGCAGCGGCCACCATCCACATTAAAAGAAAAAAAACTGGGTTTAAATCCACGAGCTTTTGAGCCCGGGAGTGATGCATATAATTCACGAATAGAATCGTATGCTTTTACATAAGTTACTGGATTTGATCGGCTCGATTTTCCAATTGGATTTTGATCAATCATTTCTACTTGCGATATTTTTCTCCAATCACCGGTCAGCATCATGGATAGCACTGTGCTCTCCGAATCGTTATCCATTAACTTCATTAACTCCGGATAGAATACATGTTTAATTAATGTAGTTTTTCCTGAGCCACTCACGCCGGTTACCACTGTTAATCCATGCAGAGGAATTGTTACTGAAATATTTTTTAGATTATGCATGGATGCATTTTTCAAATGCAATAAATTCACAAGCTTGCGACGTTTTTTTGGAGTTTCAATTTGCATATTGCCATGTAAATATGCCGCAGTTAATCCTTTTGATTCTGCATTCATCTCTGCATAATTTCCCGCAAAAACAACATTGCCTCCATGCACTCCTGCTTCTGGTCCGATATCAATCAAATGATCAGCACTGCGAATCACTTCTTCTTCATGTTCCACTACTACAACTGTATTTCCAAGATCACGCAATTGTTTTAAAACACGCACCAATCTTCCGGTATCTCTTGGATGTAATCCAACACTAGGTTCATCTAAAATATATAATGAAGAAGTAAGATTACTTCCCAATGTTCTAGTAAGATTTATACGCTGTGTTTCTCCACCTGATAATGTATTGCTGCGCCTGTTTAGATTTAAATATCCCAAACCTAAATCAAGCATATATTGCAAACGATTTTTTATTTCAATTAGTAATCTGTTTGCTAATTTTTGTTCGTATTCTGTGAATTGTATTGTATCAAAAAATTGTGTGAGATCTTCTATCGGCATTACTAATAAATCACCAATTGATTTACTATTTATTTTCACATAATTGGCGTCTTGACGAATACGTGTTCCATTACATTCCGGACAAACAGTGCGTCCACGATATCTTGCAAGCAACACACGATATTGAATTTTATATGCATTCTCTTCCAGCATTTTAAAAAATTCATTCAAGCCCCAAAAATATGCATTGCCTTCCCATAATAAATCTCTTTGCTTCTGACTTAATTGATTAATGGGTTTATGAATTGGGAAATCAAATTTTGTAGCAGAGCGAATTAATTTTTCATTCCAGCTACTCATTTTTTCACTGCGCCAGCATGCAATTGCTCCCTGGTAAATACTCATTGATTTATCGGGAATAACTAAATCCGAATCCACACCGATTATGGTACCAAATCCTTCACATCGTTTGCATGCACCAAAGGGATTATTCTGATTAAAAAAATTGGGGGATGGTTCTTCAAATAAAATTCCATCTGCCTGAAAGCGATTTGAAAATTTTCTGCTTTCACCATCTTCCAGAAATAAAATCAATTCCCCATTTCCTTCATAAAAAGCAGTTGCTGCAGAATCTGCTATCCGTTGTTGATTTTCTTCATCACCCGGTTTAATAATTATTCTATCAATGAGTAATGACGCATTCAGCTTTTTTTGTTTTGCAAAATCTTTATCCTCAATAATATCTTCAATTTTTACAATCTCATCTCCTATAAGAAATCTTGTAAATCCTTTTTGTAAATAAATATTTGCAACATCGGCAATAGATTTCTTAGCATCATTTTTTAAAGAAACCAAAATATATAATCTGCTTCCTTCAGGTAATGCATCACAATAATCCACAACATCACTCACCTGATGTTTTTGTACTTCTTCACCCGACACCGGAGAAAATGTTTTTCCAACACGAGCATACAGCAAACGGAGATAATCATAAATTTCTGTAAGTGTACCTACGGTGCTGCGTGTTGTTCTTGTAGTTATTTTTTGATCTAATGCAATAGCGGGGCAAATTCCTTTTATATAATCTACATCCGGTTTATTTAATCGGTTAAGAAATTGACGGGCATAACTTGAAAGACTTTCAACATACCGTCTTTGACCTTCTGCATATAGTGTATCAATAGTAAGAGATGATTTACCCGAACCACTGACGCCGGTAACCACTACTAACTTATTGCGTGGAATAAAAACATTAATATTTTTAAGATTATGCTCACGGGCACCTTTTATAAATATTCCATTTTGTGAATTCTCTTCAGCCTCTGCTATCACAGGTTCTTTCGCTCTGCGCTTTACTTTTATTTTTTCCAATTCTCGCCTCCCTCTCTAAATTATAATTTGACAATTTTAGGTTTTTATGTCAAATCTTTGAAACATTAAGAAAATTTAATCGTATCCGTTGACTAATTGTTTTGAAAATGCCAAAACAATTATATATTTGTTCAGTCAATTATTACTCAACTTCAAAAAACAAAAAAAGCTTATAAGGTTCACTTCTACTCTAAACATTTAAGAAGTATTATTTAATGATCTCTCAACCTTATAAAGTTATGCAAATTCAAACCATGCTTGACAAGAAGCTAGTGAAGCTTTACATGTCAGGAAACGAAGCAGCTCTTGAAGTTTTAATCAACCGCCACAAAGATAAGATTTACACATCCATCCATTTTATGGTGAAGGATAGTTTTCTTGCAGAAGATATTTTTCAGGATACGTTTGTCAAGGTGATAGATACCTTGCGCAGCGGCCGTTATCGGGAGCAAGACAAATTCCTTCCTTGGGTGATGCGTATTAGTTATAACCTGTGTATTGATCATTTCCGCAGAGGAAAACGTATGCCTGTGGTAAACACGGGAGAGGACTTCGATATATTTGATGTGCTGGGATTAGAAGATAAAAATATTGAAGACAGCTTGGTGAATGACCAGACAGTTGATAAAGTGCGTGCACTTGTAAGCAATCTACCTGAAGAGCAACGCCAAGTGTTGATACTAAGACATTACAGCGATTTAAGTTTTAAAGAAATTGCAGATATGACTGGTGTTAGTATAAATACTGCATTAGGTCGAATGCGTTATGCCTTGATAAATATGAGGAAGATGATAGTAGAAAAAAATATCAGCATCTGATACAATACTTGCATTTTATAATGCGTTTAGATTGCGGCTTTCACATTGAGATGCCGCAATTTTTTTTTCACCTTAAAATGCAATGCATGATAAAAGATTTTACTCAAGATGATGTAATCAGATACTCGTACGATGAAATGGAAACAACAGAACGTATGTCGTTTGAAGTAGCATTAGCAATTAATTCCGATTTAAATTTTTTGCTAGAATCAATTGAAGAAAGCAAAGCAGATTTAGATTCAATAATGCAATCTCCCCGACATGTTATTGTTGATCAAGTACTGAGGTACAGCAGCCACACGGCTCCAATGGAGCATACGCTGTAAACGAATTAAAGCCCTGCAAAAGCAGGGTTTTTTATTTCCCACACTTATCTTCGCCGGATGGGAATATTACTAAACCCGGATCAATATTTTATGCAGAAGGCAATTGCATTAGCAGAAAAAGCATTGCAGGAAGATGAAGTACCCGTGGGTGCATTGATTGTTTCGGATACAAAAATTATTGCGCAATCATATAATCTCGTTGAACGATTACATGATCCTACTGCACATGCAGAAATGCAAACTATTACGGCTGCTTGCAATTATTTCGGCAGTAAATATTTACCCGACTGCACTATTTATGTAACTCTTGAACCATGTACTATGTGTGCCACCGCAATATTCTGGGCACAAATAGGAAGATTAGTTTACGGAGCCTCTGATATGAAATTGGGTTATTCAAGATTCAATAATATTTTACATCCGAAAACAGAAGTTACTTCGGGAATTGAAACAGAAAAATGTGCTGCCTTGCTGAAAGATTTTTTTAAAGGAAAACGTTGAGCATTTTTATTTAATGATTGATACACTTTTGCGCATTCAATTCAAATAGAGTTTTCTTAAAACCAATTACAGATGTATCATGTTGTAGATTTGCAAACAGGCATTTTAATCAATATGCAATTACAAACATTATATAAAAAAGCATTAGCGTCCGAATTTCTTACCGTAGAAGAAGGCGTGTATTTATTTGAAAATGCACCTACTGCTGTGCTAATGGATATTGCGCATACATTGCGACAAGAAAAAGTACCGGGTAATAAAGTAACCTGGATTATTGATCGCAATTTGAATACAACAAATATTTGTGTTGCCAATTGTAAGTTCTGCAATTTTTATCGTGTGCCCGGACATGCTGAAGGATATATTACGGATAAAGAAACATACCGAGTAAAAATTGAAGAGACCATTCGATATGGTGGTGAGCAATTATTATTACAAGGCGGACATCATCCGGATTTAGGATTGGATTTTTATGTAAAAACTTTCAGCGATATAAAAGAAATGTTTCCGCAGATAAAATTGCATTCATTAGGGCCACCTGAAATTCATCATATCGCCTCTCTTGGAAATTATTCTTATGAATATGTATTAACTGAATTAATGAAAGCCGGTTTAGATTCTTTGCCGGGTGCCGGTGCAGAAATATTAGTGGATCGTGTGCGTAAAATAATTTCAACAGGAAAGTGCAATAGTGATGAATGGCTGAACGTAATGCGCACTGCTCATAAACTTGGATTGACTACAAGTGCTACGATGATGTTCGGACATATAGAAACTATTGAAGAGCGCTTTTTACATTTAGAAAAATTGCGACAAGTGCAAAGTGAAAAACCTGAAAATGCAAAAGGATTTTTAGCTTTTATTCCATGGACATTTCAGGATGAAGGAACTACATTGAAAAAAATTCGTCGTGCAAAAAATGATACTACAGCGGATGAATATATTCGCATGATTGCAATGTGTAGAATTTTTCTACCGAACATTAAAAATATTCAGGCAAGCTGGTTAACCGTTGGCAAACAAGTGGCGCAAGTTTGTTTACATGCCGGCGCAAATGATTTCGGCAGTATTATGATTGAAGAAAATGTGGTGAGTGCCGCAGGTGCGCCACATCGGTTTACATCTCGAACAATTCAGGAATCAATTCGCAACGCAGGATTTATTCCACAACTACGTACTCAACAATATGAAAACAGAGAAATCCCGGAGATGATTGAAGAGCAGGTTATTAACTATTGAGAGATAAATATTCTTATCTCGTTAATTTTTTATTTTTTTAAGAATAAATAAATACAATATTCATTGCACTCATTTTAAAATACTATTTCAAAAATTATAAGCTGTTTTCCCGTCTCTGCTGCAAATTTTAAAACAAGATATCGCAACATGTGGGGAGGCATAAAACTGAGTGATTCTTTTATTTTTTCAAATCCTTCTTTATCATCTGATTGAATTTGTGCGCCTTCATTTTTTATATGATAAAGTACAGTAGCTTCATGTACACAAATATCATTTTCGTCGCTGCAAAAACATTCCATACTGATTATATCTGTGCCTTTCATTTTTATAGATACTACATATTCATCATACGCATCCACCACCGCATGCCATTCGTAACCATTGATATTAAATATATGTTTGATACGACCTTCGGTAAAATATTTAAATGCTTTTTGTTGGGTTTCGGTATCAAGCATTGTTTCGAAATTATTCAGGTGGATCATTGTCTGTTTTTAATTCTTTAAAATTGTCTGAATCACAGATTAATTGGATTAAAAGATTACACGGATTTATTTCATTTTCACATTTGCAAATTATCTCATTTGCTCATCAGCTAATCACCCTCACCATTCCAAAAGCTTCCTCACCATTTCTTCAAAACGTTTTTCAGGTAGAAAGTTTTTTTCTAAAGGAATTGCAAAAGGTACTGGTGTATCGAGTGATGCGCAACGCATAACAGGTGCATCCAAATGTTGAAACATGTGTTCGGAAATATAGGCTGCTATCTCTGCACCTATGCCACCAGTTAAAGTATCTTCATGCAACACAATAACTTTTCCTGTTTTATTTACAGTAGTATTTATTGCAGGTTTATCCAATGGAATTAATGTGCGCAGATCTAACACATCGGCACTGATATCCGGATTTTTTTCTAAGAATTTTAATGCCCATTGCACACCCATACCATAAGTAATTATAGAAATATCATTGCCTTCTTTCACCCAATTTGCATGACCAATTGGTATGGTATAATAATCATCAGGTACATCTTCGGTATTACTGCGATACAATGCTTTATGTTCAAAAAACATTACCGGATTCGGATCTTCAAATGCGGCGAGCAATAATCCTTTTGCATCTGTCGCATTGGAAGGATACACAATTTTTAAACCGGGTGTATGAAAAAACCAGGCTTCATTACTTTGACTGTGAAATGGTCCGGCACCTACACCTGCACCTGTAGGCATGCGAATAACCGTATCTACATTTTGTCCCCAGCGATAATGCATTTTTGCAATATTATTTACTACCTGATTAAATCCGCTGGTAACGAAATCTGCAAATTGCATTTCCACCATACTCTTCATGCCTTTAATACTTAAGCCAACTGCAGCACCGAGAATTGCAGATTCACAAATAGGTGTATTGCGCACACGAGATTTTCCAAACTCTTCCACAAAGCGTTCAGTAATTTTAAATACACCACCATACTCCGCAATATCCTGTCCCATCAAAACAAGTGAATCATGTTTTTTCATCGCCATCCACAATGCATCACTAATTGCATCTACCATTCTTTTTTGTGTGGTTGCTTGCACTTTTGGTTCGGTAATAATTTGTGTGTAAGGAGCATACACATCATGCAATTCATCTTCAGTATTTGCTGTGGGTTCCGGTTCCGCAAATCCGGCTTGAATACCTGATTCAATTTCTTTTACTATAGCTGATTTATATTCTTGTTTTAATGCATCATTTAATAAACCGATGCTGAATAAATAATTTTCATAATTTACAACAGGATCTTTTTTACCCCACATTTCCAATAATTCTTTCGGCACATATTTTACACCACTTGCTTCTTCATGTCCACGCATACGAAACGTATTGCATTCCAATAACACAGGTTTAGAATCAATCAACATTTGCGCACGAATATCTTGTATCACTTTCACCATTTCAAGAATATTATTTCCGTCAACAGTAAATGCTTTCATGCCATAACCGATTCCACGATCCGCTAATTTTTCACAACGATATTGTTCGTTGGTTGGAGTGGACAATCCATATCCATTATTTTCAATAATAAAAATTACAGGTAAATCCCAAACAGAAGCTACGTTTAAAGCTTCATGAAAATCGCCTTCGCTGGTGCCGCCTTCGCCGGTAAAAACAGCAGTAACTTTTCCATCATTATTTAATTTAGATGCTAAGCCAATTCCATCAGCAAGTGTTAATTGCGGACCGAGATGCGAAATCATTCCAACGATGTGATATTCGTTTGTACCGAAATGAAAACTGCGTTCACGAGCTTTAGAAAATCCATGGTATTTACCTTGCCATTGCATAAACATTTTATCGAAAGGCACCTTGCGGGTTGTCCAAACACCGAGGTTGCGATGCATGGGTAAAATATATTCGTCTTTATCCAACACCCATGCAGTAGCAACGGAAATTGCTTCTTGTCCGATACCGCTAAACCATTTACTAATTTTCCCCTGACGCAGCAGGTTCAGCATTTTTTCTTCAATCATGCGTGGCTTTAATAAGCTCTTGTACAAATCCAGTAATTGATCGTCGCTGAATTTATGTCGCTTATATTCTATTATATGCGAATGTTCTTTAATGCTTTCCATTTGTTGTGAATTATGGCAAAGGTAAGAGAGAAGAATGGAACGCTGATACTAAGAAGGTAGAGATATTAAAATGATTATTTAAGGAAGCATTATTGAATTAATCTTTTAATCGTTTTATTACTCTTTAATACCAATTAAGGTAACTCTATCCCCTCTTCTTCCGGTTATTTTTGTGTACGGATAATTAAAAAGATGGATAACATATTTTATCTTGTACAAAAGATTACCAGATTTTAAATTTACTTCAGAAGGCTTTTTAATATTATTAATAATTTTTATTTTTTTAAATTTTGTTTTCAGCATTTTGGATGCAGTCTTAGAAGTATATTCAAATAAATGGTAGGGATTGTCGGC
This sequence comes from Bacteroidota bacterium, assembly GCA_016715425.1. Classification (NCBI taxonomy): domain Bacteria; kingdom Pseudomonadati; phylum Bacteroidota; species Bacteroidota bacterium. Next base: position 451,000 of record JADKAC010000008.1, on the reverse strand, counting down.
CATTTTTTGCTGCTTACCAGAAAGTTTTAGAAAAGTATTTGCGATAGAACTTGAAAATAAATTGAATGTAGATGGAATTACCAAATAGGCAATTCCGCCGGGCTTCAACATGTTATAAATTTTATCTAATACAATGGATGGATTACTGAAATGTTCAAAAACATCACCACCATACACTACATCCCATTTCCCATATTCATTTGTTAAATCCATTTCTTCATAATCTCCGCTGTATAAATCCAGATTAAATTTTTCTTTTGCTCTTTTATTCGCAGAAGAAGATATTTCCAAACCAGAAACTTGCATACCTAATTCTTTTGCGGCGTTTAAGAAATAACCCATGGCAGCACCAATTTCAAACAAAGATTTTGCATCAGGTTTTTCTTTTAAGATAGTTTCCCGCACTTTTTCTTTCCATGTTTCCACAGGAATTTCATCTCTGATTTCTTCGTAAGTTTTTTGATAAGCATCTAAGCCATGAGCTCCATGATCAAAATAATCTTCTGCATAAAGCAATTCTAATTCTTGCGATGTTGGCTTTGGATCTAAAGTGATTAATTTACAATTATTGCATTGTACAAGTTGAAATTTCTTGTTGTTCCATAAATAAAAAAAAGGTAAGTCATGAAATTTTTCTTGGTTACAAATTTCACATTGCATACTTAAGATTAAATTTTTTAAAAATTATTCCTTGCCATGTTTTTCTTTCCATTGCTCACTAAAAGATTTAGGAGCAAACTTCAACATCTCCCTACGTTTACCCCATGAGCCTTTAAAGAAAATTCCGAGAGCAGCATTTTTTATTGCACTATTTCCACGATCCATTTTATTTCTGCTCAGCATTGCACTGCGCCATACTTTCCACATACTGCGTTCGCTGAAAGTAGTAAAGCCTTCTTCTGCTGCTTCATGGCGATTGTATAATAATAATTTATGCAGATTAATTTTTACAGGACATACTTCTGTGCATGCACCACATAATGTAGATGCTTCGCTGAGATGTTTAAATTCCTCCATGCCTTTATAATGCGGAGTAATTATGGAACCTATCGGGCCGCTGTAAGTAGTGCCGTAAGTATGTCCGCCAATAGTTTTATAAACGGGACAAACATTTAAACAAGCACCGCAACGAATACAATATAATGCTTCACGTTTATCTGCATGCGCTAATAATTTACTGCGACCATTATCTAAGAGTACCACATACATTTCTTCCGGACCATCAGTTTCAATTTCTTTTTTCGGACCGGTGAAAATGGTATTATAAACCGTTACTTTTTGGCCTGTTCCATAAGTGGCAAGCAGTGGCCAAATCCAATGTAAATCATTTACACTATTCAGCATTTTTTCAATGCCTACAACTACAATATGTGTTTTTGGAAAACTTGTACTGAGTCTTGCATTACCTTCATTTTCTGTAACCGCAATTCCACCAATATCAGGCAGAATAAAATTGCCACCGGAAATACCTACTTCTGCTTTCAAATATTTTTCACGCAATTTTTCTCTTGCAACTAATGTCAATTCCTCTGCAGTAAGATTTATATCTGTTCCTAATTTTTCTGCAAATAATTCAGCAACATCCTGTTTGCTTTTATGCATGGCAGGTGTAACAATATGATAGGGAGGTTCACCATCTAATTGTTGAATAAACTCACCCAAATCTGTTTCAATACTTTCTATACCATGCTCAGCTAAAAATTCATTGAAATGAATTTCTTCTGTGGACATACTTTTTGCTTTAACAACAGTTTTCGCATTTTTCTTTTTCAGAATTTTTAGTATCTCATTCAGAGCTTCTTTATCATCGTTAGCCCAAATTACTTTGCCACCGTTTGCCATAAAATTGGCTTCAAACTCAAGCAGTAATTTATCTAAGTTTTCAATTGCTTTCCACTTAATGTTTTTAGCCTTGCGTTTCACTAACTCTAAATCCTGATATTGCAATTTGCCTTTTACAACAGTTTGATCATACTTATTAATATTAAAAAGTAATTTGCTTTTATGCGTTTTATCAAACGCTTTGCGTTCGCTGTCGTGAAGAAATTTATTTGATGTTGCTGTCATGATATAAAATATCGGGTTTTGCAAAAGTACCATTTATAATAGCAAAGGAGATTCACTTATTCTGTAACAAATAGTGCAGAAATATTTTTTCATTTAGTCTTTGATTTACACAATTGAATAATACTTTTGTGCCGCCTTTCAGCTACCCAGGACCGGTTACTGAAATACAAGAGTAAATCTTACTGCATGTAAGTTTTCCCTTCCTTCGAATTTTGTAAAGGCATATTATAAAAAACATATTGGTATTGTATGAAGAAAATGTATTCTTTGCTTCTTCTGTTAGCCGTGCCTGCATTATTATTTGCAGCGGGAACAGAAACTGCCGGCGTTGATGGTATATCCTTTTTTGGAATACGGCTGGAGTTTATTTTGTTTGCGCTTACTCTTGTTGGTGTTGCACTTTTTCATAATCATACATTGTATGTTGCGATAACAGGATTGATTTCTGTTTTGATAGTTAGATTTTTATTCACAGACTTTAATGCCATAGAACATGTGGAACATGAATGGCGGATTCTTTTAAACCTATTCGGATTGTTGATTGGATTTGCAGTGCTTGCAAAACATTTTGAAGAGTCCGGTGTGCCAGATCATTTACCAAAATTTTTACCCGATAATTGGACCGGGCCATTCTTTCTGTTAATTATGATATTCATTTTATCATCTTTTCTTGACAACATTGCTGCTGCATTAATTGGGGGTTCTGTTGCCTTAATTATTTTCAAAGGTGAAGTGCATATTGGATATCTCGCAGCTATTGTTGCAGCAAGTAATGCAGGAGGATGTGGTTCTGTAGTTGGTGATACTACTACCACTATGATGTGGATTGACGGAATAAATCCCGGTCAGGTAGTACATGCTTATATAGCAGCAGTGCCGGCACTATTAATTTTTGGTTTTTTTGCTGCTCGGCAACAACATGCATTTCAACCTATAATTAAACAAAGCACTACATCGGTACATTCTGTTAAGCCAAAAAAAATAGTAGTGGTTGCATTAATTCTTGCAGGTGCAATTATTACAAATATTTTATTGGACTTCCCTGCGGCAGGAGTTTGGGGTGCTATATTGTTAGGCAGTTTATTTGTTTCCACTCCATGGAAAGAAGTGAAAAGTGCCTTGCCCGGATCTGCTTTTTTAATGTGTCTTGTATTATGCGCTTCCTTAATGCCGGTAGATACATTGCCTCCTGCAAGTTGGGTTTCGGCTTTAATACTCGGATTCATTTCTGCAGTATTCGATAATATTCCGTTGACAAAACTTGCATTAGAACAAAGTAATTATGATTGGGGATTATTAGCCTACGCAGTTGGTTTTGGTGGTTCCATGATTTGGTTTGGTTCTTCTGCCGGCGTTGCTATTACTAATTTATTTCCCAGAGGCAGGTCTGTCGGCAAGTGGGTAAAAAATGGATGGCATATAATTCTGGCTTATGTAATCGGCTTTTTTATTTTATATGGTATAAATGGATGGCATCCCTATGATCATTTAAGCGACAATACACAAACGGAAGTGACTGAAAATCATCAATAATATATTAAAGCTGTTTTATTACTGGAGTTCTACTTAACTTCGCCGCCGTTTACTAACCAAGAACTTTAATAATGAATTTCAAAAAGCTCCTCGCTAGTCTCGGAATATTTGTGTTTCTACCTTTGGTTTCATTTGCCTCTTCCGGTGAACCTGTTTCTGATGGAATCGCCATATATGGTGTAAGATTAGAGTTTATACTTTTTGCACTCACCTTAGTAGGCGTTGCACTTTTTCATCATCGCACTTTGCAGGTAGCCTTAATAGGTTTAACAAGTATTTTGCTTCTCAGAATCTTCAGTACAGATTTTAGTGTTGTTCATCTAATTGAACATGAGTGGGAAATATTAGTAAACCTTCTTGGCTTATTATTAGGCTTTGCAGTATTAGCCAAACATTTTGAAGAATCCGGTGTACCGGATAACCTTCCAAAAATATTACCCGGTGGTTGGCAAGGCTGTTTTGTATTGCTGGTATTTGTATTCGTTATGTCAGCCTTCTTAGATAATATCGCCGCTGCATTAATTGGCGGTTCTATAGGTCTTGTAATATTTAGAGGCAATGTACATATTGGTTATCTGGCGGCAATTGTTGCAGCAAGTAATGCCGGTGGTGCAGGCTCAGTAGTTGGAGATACAACTACAACTATGATGTGGATTGACGGAGTTGATTTAACTTGGGTAATACCAGCTTACATTGGTTCAGTACCTGCTCTTTTGTTTTTTGGATATTTCGCATCAAAACAACAATTCAAATTACAGCCAATTATTAAGGATGGAATGGCTGAAAATAAACCGATTGATTACAAAAAATTACTTGTTTGCCTATTGATTTTAATTGGTGCTATTTCTACCAATATTTTACTTGATTTTCCTGCTGCCGGTGTTTGGGGAGCTATAATATTAGGAGCATTAATTACAAAAACCCCATGGAAAGAAATTCCAACAGCCGTACCCGGAACAGTATTTCTTCTTTCGCTTGTACTAAGTGCCAGCATGATGCCTGTAGATACCTTACCAGCAGCATCATGGCAAACAGCTTTTGCAATGGGCTTTATATCTTCAGTATTTGATAATATTCCACTTACAAAACTTGCGTTGGTCCAAGGTGGATACGATTGGGCAGTGTTGGCGTATGCAGTCGGTTACGGTGGTAGTATGATTTGGTTTGGATCTTCAGCGGGAGTTGCTATTTCAAATTTATATGCTCGGGCAAAATCAGTTCCGAATTGGGTGAAAGGAGGCTGGCATGTAATTGTTGCTTATATCATTGGATTTACTTTTCTGATGCTAATAGAAGGATGGCAACCGCATGAGCCTCATAAGGACTATGATAATAAAGCCAAGACCGAACAAGCGATAGAAAAAGATGTGTATTGAGGATATTTCTCTCTTTATTTCAAAGTCTTATCTTTATAAAGTATAAACCCGGCAGTTAATGCCGTTTATTAGCCAAATTTTCAGGTTTGAAATTTCTACGTTCAAAAAATACAATCCAGGTTGATGACGAAATACTGGTGGCGGAGTACCGCCAATCCGGTGATAATAAGATATTGGGCGAATTGTTTAAGCGCTATGTCCATTTAGTGTTTGGTGTGAGCATGCAATATTTGAAGAATGAAGCAGAAGCCCAGGACATGACCATGTTTGTGTTTGAGAAACTCATGTCTGATTTAAAAAATCATCAGGTAAATAATTTTAAATCCTGGTTATACATGGTTACTAAAAATCAATGTCTTATGCATTTACGCAAAGGCAAGAATATAAATTTTATTGAGTTTGATCCGGGAAGAAATTCAGATGATGAAGATAATGATATGGATTTTGCAGCCGAGGAGCATCTAGATGAAGCACAAGTAAAAGAAATACATTTAGACTTGTTGGAAGAAGGATTAAAAGAGTTGAATGCAGAACAGAAAATTTGTGTAGAGTTATTTTATCTTCAAAACAAAAGTTACGTGGAAATTGCAGAAATAACCGGATTTGAATTATCGAAAGTGAAAAGTTATATACAAAATGGTAAGCGCAACTTAAAAATATTTATGGATAAGAACAATGCTGGATAAATACTACCATACTAAAGATATTTACTACACCAAAGAGAAAATGCTCGCTTATATGCGGAATCAACTTCCGGATTTTGAAAAAAGAGCGTTTGAAAAATTGATGGAAGAAGATCCATTTCTGCGAGATTCCTATGAAGGATTAAAAATGCAATCCATGAAAGAGAATCAAAGGGTATTTCAAAAAATAGAAGCTGATATTGATATTATTACCGGGTCTAAAAAACCACGTATAATTTCATTGAATACTCGCACTCTTGCTGTAGCTGCAATGCTGATAGTTTTTATTGCAGTTTCATTTTTAATTATTACGCAATTGAATAAAACTCAACAAGAAAAAATTGCAATTATTCAGGCAGAAGAATATACCAATCCTGTTATCTCAGAAAATAAGGCGGACTCTGTTTTGCAAAAAAATATTACAGAATTATCCCCTCCTGAACAAACCGCACAGGAAATTATTCAACCTGTTGTGCCTGTGGAAAATAAATTAGAAATCCAACAAGATAACAGACAAGAAACGAATTCAGGTGCTGTAGCTTTTGAACCAAGACCGACCGATATAGAAGATGGAAATCTAATTGTAATTGAAAGCAATGATGATAAAGAATCAGACACAATGGTTTTTGATGAAATCACACTCAATGAAAAAAGTGTTGCAGAAACCACATCTAAAAAAAGCAGCGACGCAGTACCAACTGCACCGACTGTGGATGCAAATATTTTTGTAACCGTAGAACAGATGCCTGAATTTCCAGGAGGTGATGAAGCGATGTATAAATTTCTCGCAGAAAATATAAAGTATCCGGCTCTAGCTAAAGACAATATGATTCAAGGAACTGTGTATATAAAATTTGTTGTGAGTGGCAAAGGAAAAATAAGTGATGCAGTAGTAGTGAGAGGAATAGGATCAGGATGCGATGAAGAAGCTTTGCGTGTGGTAAAGAAAATGCCAAATTGGAATCCAGGTATGCAGCAAGGTAAGCCGGTAGATGTTTTCTATACACTACCTATTAAATTTCAACTGCAATAATTATTCTGCTTGTTCAATATTTTTAATTTGAGATATTATGGAAAGTCGTAATGTTTCTGAACAACATTTTCTCAATACACCTTTAGACACAAAAGCTTTAAATTCTTTTTCAATGTGATAATGTTGCAGGCAAGCCTGACATCTTTCGATATCCATAATAAAATTCTGTTGTTCATCAGAATTGAGTTCTCCGTCGAGAACCAGAAAAACTTTTCTTACAAAGTTTTTGCAATCATGTTCGGGTAAGGATTGCTCCATATTTAGCGATTTTCTTTATAACCTTCTTTCATAGCGTATTCTCTTAATTTTTCTTTCAGCAGATTGCGTGCTCTGTGCAATCTGGACCTAACGGTACCAATTGGTATATCAATAATTTTTGCTATTTCCTCATAAGAGAACTCTTCAATATCGCACAGAAGAATCACTGTTCTGAAATCCACCGGCAAATCATTCAACGCTCTTGTAACTTCATCGCCCACTAAGCCTTGAAACATTTCCTGCCGTAAATCAACTATCTGTACACTCGAATCATCATCCGTTTCACTATAATTTACCATCGGGTCAAACTCAACCTGCATAGGTCGCTTTGATTTCCTGCGGTAATCGTTGATAAAGCCATTCTTTAAAATTTTAAAAAGCCAGGCTTTAGCATTGGTCCCCTGCTGGTACGAATCTATAAAGCGATAGGATTTTAAAAAAGTTTCCTGTACTAAATCATTTGCATCATCTTCATTGTAGGTGAGATGGAATGCAAAATTGTAAAGTGCATCCATTTGAGGCAAAAATTCTTTTTCAAAAATTTCGTCACGCAGTTTTTTTATCGGATCATTTGTACCCACGAGCTAAAAATAATATTTTTCGGTGTGACTGTAAATTATCCCCTTTTTTTTTCTGTTAATTTGCGCTGTATTAATATGCATATTGTAAATAAAATCTTATCCTACTTCCCGCATCGGCATTTATTTATTGTCGGTGTATTGGGCTTAATTGTAGGTCTGGTAAGTTCAAAAGCCCTTTTAAGTATTGCTATGATGGTGATTGTGGGCAATGCATTATTAAATAATAACGTGTTGGCAAATTTTAAAACATGGTTGTCTGAACCGGCTTCTGTTTTATTTCTTTTATTTTTTCTTTCCTATATAATCAGTGGAATTTATTCGGAGGATAAAATTTATTGGATGGAGCGTTGTAGAATTAAATTACCATTTATTGCTCTTCCCTTAGGATTTGCAGCAGTAAAACCTTTGAGTAAAAAATTATTAAATCGATTTCTTCTTGTTTTTGTATTGGTAATTGGAATAGCTTCTTTGTGGATGATGATAAATTATCTTTCTGATTTTACACATCTCAATGAATTAATAAAGCAAGGGAAGCCTATTCCTGCTCCCATGAATGAACATATTCGTTTTAGTTTGGAAATGGCTTTTGCAATTATTTGCGGGGGATATTTAATTGCAGATTCTACAAACCAAATTGCAAAGTGGTTAAAATATATTCTTGTATTTATAACCCTTTTCTTGCTGATTGCTATTCATGTATTTGCAGTGAGAAGTGGAATAGTTGCCTTGTACTCTTCTTTATTTTGTATAGTACTTGTTTACATTTTTGCACAGAAAAAAATTGTAATTGGAATCAGCATTCTTGTTTTGTTATTTACAATGGCATGGGCATCGTTACAATTTATTCCATCACTTGAAAATAAATTTGGTTACTTCAAATACGAATTGCAGATGATTCGCAACAATGAAATTAAAGCAGAACATAGTGATGCTCAGCGATTGGTTAGTATGCAATTGGGAACAGAAATTATTCGGCAACATTGGCTTGCAGGTGTTGGAGCCGGAGACATAAAAACCGCAATGAAAGCACAATACGATTTAAAATATCCTAATAAAGATTTTGCAATAATGACTCCGCACAATCAATTTATTTATGTGTGGGTATGCACCGGAATTTTCGGCTTGCTGATTTTTATCACCGCATTTTTTTATCCTGTTTTTCTCATCGGTATAAAGAATAATATTTTGATGATTGCTTTTTTGGTAACTACATTAGTTTCTATTATGACTGAACATCCTTTTGAGATTCAACTTGGAACTGCATTTTATATGTTATTTATTGCATTGTTTCTACAACATAAAAAATTGAAAGTGTAACGTATGCAAAAAGTCACTGCTATAATAACTTGTTTTAATGAGGAGCAACATATAGAAGCTGTGTTGAAATCTGTGCAATGGTGTGATGAAATAATTGTAGTGGATTCGTTTAGCACAGATTCTACTTTGGAAAAAGCAGCACTTTTCAATACAAGAATTTTACACCATGAATATGAAAATCCCGCAAAGCAAAAAAACTGGGTTATACCACAAGCTGCAAATGAATGGATTTTATTATTGGATGCGGATGAAAGAGTAACGGATGAATTAAGATATGAAATTGAAAAAGTATTAGCTCAAGATGAAATACACTTTAATGCATTTTGGATTTACCGGCGCAATCATTTTATGGGTAAAGAAATTAAATTCAGCGGCTGGCAGAGAGATAAAGTGATCCGATTATTTTATCGTGATGTTTGCAGATATAAAGATGTGGAAGTGCATGAAGAAATAGAAACCACAGGTAAAGTGGGTAAATTGAAAAATAAATTATTGCATTATACCTATACAGACTTAGAACAATATCTTGTAAAATGGAATCGCTACTCAAGTATGTCGGCAGTGGATTATTCTAAAAAAACTACAAAACCCAATGCATTTCATTTTGTAATTAAACCGGCATTCCGATTTTTTAAACATTACATTATTGATCTTGGATTTTTGGATGGTTATCCCGGATTTATAATTAGTAAACTTGCTGCAGAAGGAGTTTTTTTCCGTTACATGAAATTGTATGAATTAATGCGGAAGAAAAAAAAATAAATTTTTAATCAAAGAAAAATTCCAAACTTTTTTATTTTGTTTTGATATTTCCAACACTACCGAATTAGAATAAAATATTTTCAGCCCATTTACTTTTTTCAGGATAGTCGGTAGTAAAATGTAATCCTCTGCTTTCATGTCTTGCTTTCGCACCTCTTGTAATTACAAAACCTAAAGTAATTAAATTTCTAAGCTCGCATAATTGAGGAGATATAGTGGTGGATTCATATAATTTTTCTGCTTCGCTATATAACAAATGCAATCGTTTTAATGCACGCTCTAATCTTTCATTACTTCTAACAATTCCAACATAGTTTGTCATTATCTCTTTTAATTCACGAATGCTTTGTGTAATTAATACCATTTCTTTTGGATCGTTTGTTCCTTCTGCATTCCAATCAGGAATACCTTCTGTGAGAACAACATTATCAATATGTAATGCAGCATGTTCGTATATGCGATGTGCAAATACTAATGCTTCTAACAACGAATTAGAAGCAAGCCGATTAGCGCCGTGCAAACCTGTGCAAGTACATTCACCACATGCATATAAATTTAGTATACTGGTTTGTCCAAAGGCATCCGTTAGAATACCTCCACACATATAATGCGCAGCAGGAACAACAGGAATTAAATCTTTAGTAATATCAATTCCTATTTGTAAACAGTGCGCATAAATATTTGGAAAATGCGAATGAATTTCTTCCTGCGGAATTTTTGTGCAATCTAAAAACACATGATCCTCACCTCTTGTTTTCATTTCATTATCAATTGCTCTGGCAACTATATCACGAGGTGCCAATGATTTCATTGGATGATAATGTTGCATAAATTCTTCACCATTTAATGTGCGCAGAATTGCACCCGATCCACGAATCGCTTCAGTAATTAAAAAGGATGGAGTTACGCCCGGTTGATATAAACTTGTTGGATGAAACTGCACAAATTCCATGTTAGATAATCTTCCTTTTGCTCGATACACCATTGCCATTCCATCGCCTGTTGCAATAATTGGGTTGGTAGTATTTTTATACACTTGTCCTGCACCGCCACTTGCCATCACCGTTAATTTGCTCAGTATTTTTTCTATACTTCTTGTTTTTTTATTCAGCACATATACACCATAACAAGTAATGTCCGGAGTGTGTCGTGTAACAATATGTCCGAGGTGATGCTGAGTAATGATATCAATCACAAAATGATGAATAAGGACCTGAATATTTGGATGCGTTGCCAGCTCTTCAATTAAAGTATGTTCTATTTCTTTTCCGGTAATATCTTTATGATGCAATACTCTATGCTCGCTGTGTCCGCCTTCACGACCAAGTAAATAATCGCCGCTTGCACTCTTATCAAAATCAGCTCCCCAATTAATTATTTCACGCACACGTTCCGGACCTTCCTTCACCACAATTTCTACTATTTCTTTATTACATAATCCATCACCTGCAATCAGTGTATCCTGAATATGTTTTTCATAACTATCTAACTCTAAATTCCAAACTGCTGCAATACCACCTTGCGCATATTTTGTGTTGGTTTCTTCTTCTTCTGCTTTAGTAATGATTGTAATTTTTTTATCCGGAAACTTGCGGGCAGTTTTAAGTGCAAAGGTGAGTCCGGCAATTCCGGAGCCTATTACGAGATAATCAGTTTGTATCATAATGTGCGAAGGTAGTAATTGATTTATGAGCAGATTATTCAAATACCTTCATGAAAAAATTACTATTTTTATTTGTAATGGTATATGCAATAAAACTTCATATTGAAGGAAAAGTTCAAGGGGTAAATTACAGATATTCTGCAATGCAACAAGCAATAAGTTTGCAATTGTGCGGATGGGTAAAAAATAATGCGGATGGCACAGTGAGTGCACATGTAGAAGGACCAAAAGAAATAGTAGAATTATTTATTACTTGGTGCAAACAAGGTCCGTCTGATGCGCAGGTTTTGCATGTTGAAATAGAAAATGCAGAGCCGGAAAATTTTTCTGAATTTAAAATAATCCGTTAATCTTTATTATCCTCTTTGCGAAAAGTATAGGTGGCTTCCATAGCCTCATAAAATGATTCACCATATTTTCTGATGATAGCATCTTTCACAAAACGAAATATCGGAACGTTCAATTTTTTCCCTTGTTTGCAAGCAGGATTACAAATATTCCAACGCTCATAATTTAATGCATCATGTTCACCTACTTTTTCGATACGTATTGGATATAGATGACAGGATACAGGTTTTTGCCAATCAATTTTGCCTACACGAAATGCTTTTTCAATTCCACAAAGTGCAATTCCATTATCGTAATAAATATATGCACAAGGACCATTATTAATTAATGGAGTTTTGTATTCACCTTCTTTATTTTGTATATAATATCCTTGCTTTTCAATCGCATCTCTTCCTTCAGGTGTAATATATTCCTGCACTTGCGGATATATTTTTTTTAAGATAGATAATTCCGAATTTTCAAGTATGGCACCTTCATCACCTTCCACACAACAAGCGCCTTTACATGCATCCAGATTACAAACAAATTCTTTATCGAATATATCATCGCTAATCAGTACTTCTTCAATAATTATCATAGTGTAAAATTAAAATTCAATTACCTAATAAAAAGATTACGGGTATTTTTTCGAGATGCAATTTCTGTTGTTTCCATTCTGCAATGCTTTTTGTTTTCACATATTCATCCGGCCCGGTGAGATTTGCAGCAATACAAAATAATGTACTGTTGTTGCAAACTTCAATCACATCTTCTATCAATGCATTATTCCGATAAGGAGTTTCAATAAAAATTTGTGTTTCTCCTGTCTGAAGTAATTTTTGTTCCAATTGTTTTATAGCTGCTTTGCGTTCTGCAGATTTTATTGGAAGATATCCTTTAAATGAAAACTGCTGACCATTAAATCCCGATGCCATTAATGCTAATAAAACAGAGGATGGTCCGATGAGTGGAATTACACGTATATCCGTTTGATGTGCAAGTTTAACAATATCGGCGCCGGGATCTGCAACAGTGGGTACACCTGCTTCTGAAAGTATTGCTACATCTTTTCCCTGAAGCAAATAATGTATACATTCTGAAATATTTTGTTCGTCAATACGCAACATAATGATTTCATCGAACGATTTTTTATATCCGGATTTGCGGAGATATCTTCGGGCAGTGCGTTCGTCTTCCACAAAAAAAATTTCAATTGCTTCTGTAATTTCATGCACATAATTGGGAATAGTATGCAAAGCTTCTTCATGCAGAACTGTTGGTACAAGATAGATGTTGCCTTTGGGCATGAAGTAAAAATTTTATCTAATGAAGAGTTGTAAAAAGTGAAATTACCAAAAGAATTTTATAGAGGTTCTGATACAATTGCAATTGCAAAAAAGTTGCTGGGGAAATTATTGGTGACAAATTTCGAGGGCCAATACACTTCAGGAATTATTACTGAAACGGAAGCATATTGTGGAGTGGAAGACAGAGGTAGCCATGCGCATAACGGTCGTTGTACAAAACGTACTGCAATAATGTATGAATCAGGTGGTGTGAGTTATGTGTATTTATGCTATGGTATTCATTGTTTATTTAATGTAGTAACACATATAAAGAATGAACCGCATGCAATTTTGATAAGAGCAATTCAACCTGTGGATGGTATTGAAATTATGTTAGAAAGAACGGGTAAGAATAAGTTTACTCCACAGTTAGCAAGTGGCCCGGGTTTGGTTGCGCAATGTTTGGGGATTCAACTTCAACATAATGGAATTGATTTGACATCAGATAAAATATGTATTGAAGAATACAAAACAAATTCTTTCAAAATAATAGAGAGTGCAAGAGTAGGAATGAATTTCGATGGACTTTATAAAACAATTCCATGGCGTTTCAGAATTGCAGGATCAAAATATACGAGTAAGGCAAAATGATGTTTGCGATATTACAAACTAATCAAATGCAAAATATTCTTATTCTAAAAAATTTATGTTTTGCTATTACTGTGTTTGGTAAATTTGAATGAGAGAAATACTATTGCAAACTTATTTTTCTTGAGAAAAAAATTCTAATTCCGGCTATTGAATAAAAATACAGTTATAGTTTTATTAAGAACTAACGATGGCAAGTTCGTATTGAAACCATTTGCCATGAATAAATTCTTGTTACCCATTTTTGGTGTAATCATGTATAGCTTTTCAGGATTATTTATTGGTTTATTAATCGGATTAATATTGGATATACGATTTATTTCAAAACCGGAAAACAAGAAAAATAAACAAACACTTGAAAATGAAATCCGCTTGCAATCACTCATGCTTGCGGTATATATTATGCAAGTGTGCGAAACATTTCGCTTTATTTCACTGGATGAAATATTAAAGCGTTTGGGGAAGTTATTAGGAACAGATTTTATCCAACCCCGCCGATTATTTATTCAGGAATTAAGTCGTCAAAAAATTCAGGTTACTCCAATTTGTTTGCATCTTGTACAAATTCTATCATTGGAAAAGCGGACAAAATTATTAGCGGATATTTCAGGAATAGCAGTGTATAAAAATATTTCTCCGCAAAAATTAAGTCATGCGATGCACACCATAGGTTTGCGATTAGAATTATCTACAGCGGCTATTAATGCGATGATATCAGAAGTGTTTGTAGAAGAAGATGGATTGAAAATTTATTTTGATGTATTGGGGATTTCACCATTATCCAATTTTAGGGATACTAAAAAAGCATATTTAACTCTCGTTAAAAAATATCATCCGGACATGGCAATTCATCATTCATTTACTGATCAGAAAATATTGAGTGACAAATTCCGAAAAACGAAAGAAGCTTATGTTATAATAAGCAAGGCAAAAGGATGGAAATAAAAAAGGCACGAAATGATCGTGCCTTTTAATTTTATATATTGAAATTTTATTGTGCTAAATATGCTTTCAATGATTTGTTACGTGCAGAAGAACGTAACTTATTAATCGCATTATCTTTTATTTGACGCACTCGTTCTCTTGTTAAACCGAATTCTTCACCAATGTCTTCTAAAGTCATTGCATAAGGAACGCCGATTCCGAAAAACAATTTAATTACATCTCTTTCTCTTTCAGTAAGTGTAGCTAATGTACGGTCAGTTTCTACTTTTAAAGAAAACGTATAATCTAACTTTTCATCAGTTCTTTCAATCTCTCTGTTTTCCAAAACATCTAATAAAGAACTGTTCTCACCATCATCGAAAGGAGCATCTACAGATACGTGTCTTGAAGATACACTCATGGTGTTTTTAATTTCTTCCACACCAATATCCAAACATTCTGCTAATTCATCTGCGGTAGGCTCACGTTCAAAATGCTGTTCTAATTCAGAGAAAGCCTTATTGATTTTACTCAATGATCCCACTTTGTTCAAAGGCAAACGCACTAATCTTGATTGTTCTGCCAATGCCTGCATAATACTTTGACGAATCCACCAAACAGCGTAGGAAATAAATTTAAACCCTTTGGTTTCATCAAATTTTTGTGCAGCTTTTACAAGCCCCACATTTCCTTCATTGATCAAATCATTCAGCGTTAATCCATTGTGCTGATACTGTTTTGCTACTGATACCACAAACCTGAGGTTTGCTTTCACTAATTTTTCAAGAGCCATTTGATCTCCCTGCTTGATTTTCTGAGCCAGAGTTACTTCCTCTTCGGCTGTTACCAGATCTACCTTACCAATTTCTTGCAGGTATTTCTCAAGGGATTCGCTTTCCCGATTAGTGATAGATTTTGTGATTTTTAGCTGACGCATGTAGTTTTTCTTTTAAAAAAGTCTGATAATGTTAACGCTTAACGGTAAAAAGAGTTCTTTAGGTATTGATTTGCAAAGGGGTATTTTTCGAATGTATAAATTTGAATCAATAGCCATAAACGTTTTGCAAAGGTATGATTATACACAATACAAGTCAATAGCCTTTCACAAAAACTTTCATTATACATTTTATTATTCCACATATCAAAGGCAATCTCTTTAAATATTATCTTTTATAAAATATATCCTGACTAGGGTTTGACATATCTTTTCTAAGACTGCTCTTTGATCAAGTCAATAGAAAACCCTGCTGTTTTAACGGCCTCAATAATTGAGTTTGCAGGTACATTACCTTCCACCGTTAAAACTTTTTTAGGGTTATCAGTATCCACTTCCCATTTATCAATACCGGGAACTTCGTAAATAAAAGCACTCACTGCCTTGACACATCCACTGCAATTAATACTTGTACTGAATTGATATTTCATATAATACTCAATTAATGAACTGCATCTTTTTTACAGCAGCTATGTAAATTTTCGTATGCTGTTGGGTCTGCTTTTACATCATCTGCATCATAACCAGCCAAGCTAATTGCTTTGCGAATTTTATCTGTATCTGCTTGTTTTGAATCGTACTTCACAGTTAATACTGCATTATCTACATTCAATGAAACAGATTTAATACCATCTACTTTGCTTAATGCAGTTTTTAAAGTGGATTCACATGAACCGCATACTGCTGAAGTTTGGATTTTTACTGTTTCGGTTTTATAATTTGTAAATGCTGTGAAAGCAAGAAATGTTACTATGGCAATTGCCATTGTTGCTGATTTTTTTACTGATCTCATTTTGTTGTTGTTTTTGTTTGTTAAAAAATTATTTTTCTTTAATTGTTAATCGAATGCCGCCATATATCTTTCGAGCCATTGTCGGCGCATAAACTACGCTTGCATCAAAATTATTGCTGAATGGATCGTTATATCCAATCACAGGATTTTCTTGTGTATAGTTTGTAAGATTTTCTGTTCCTATATATACATCAATCAATTTGAATTTTTTTGTTACCTGAGCGAGTACTAAAACATAATCAGGTGAATAGGGTTCCAAAAAACTTGCTTCCGGATTTGCACTCATATCAGGCAACCGTGATGCACCATAATATTGCATAGTAGCATCAAACTCCCATCTACTTTTTTCAAGAAGGTAATTCACATTTATTAATCCTCTGTTTTTATATACATACGGTACTTCTAACATTCCTTCCTGATAAGTTGTTTGCACATCACTGTATCTGTAGGCTAAACGCAGATTAAAATTTTTGAATACTTCGTAGTTAGCTTCCGCTTGTAAAATATTGGAATAAGAATTTCCATACAGATTACTTACATAAATATTATTTGGATCACGATCTACATCAACAATTATCTGATTTACAAAATCTGTATGATATCCATCCACAGTCAAAGTAAGGGTTCTATTTTGAATATAAAAATTTTGAACAACAGTAGCGCCGTAATTCCATGCTTGTTCCGGCAATAAATTTTCTTCCAAAATAAATTGACGGGCGCTTGTAAGTATTGAAGTGTTTTCTGCAAGTACATTTGCAACTCTATATGCTTTGCCTGCGGATAACCGGAAAGTGGTGTTTGAATTCAAGGTATATTTTGCATGCATTCTTGGCGAAATGAAAGTGCCGTACAGGTTATGAAAATCTGTTCTAATTCCACCCAACACACTAAGTTTTTCATCATATGTATAACTGTATTCTGCAAATACACCCGGTACAGATTCATTTCTGGTGTAGTTTACTGATTGATACGTTTCATCCACATTATTTAATATATAACTACCACCTCCTTTTATTAAATGATTTGTATTGAAAATATAGGTTTGACCAATCAGATTTGCATTAAAATATTCTTCATTGGCATTGTAATCATTAAGTCCGAAAAAAGAATTTTGTTCATGTAAACTTCCATTTAATATTATTCCAATGGATGTATTTGGTCTAGTAAATAAAAACCCGTTTTTTAAATAAGCTTCCATTCTGCGAATATCTATACCTACTCCATATCCATTATCAATTGTGCGTGGCATGTTTGAATCAAAAGTATTTTGACCACCTGTTATATCGGAGTACACTAATTTAATTCCCGCTTGTGCTTCATGTTTTTTACCAAAATAATTCCAGCGGTTCATCAGCAAATAATTTTCTGTTAATGGTACATCTAAAAAACTATCTTCATTATGATCTAATTTGGTGTGAGCTTGTGCTGTACTGAATAATAACATCGTACTAAATTTCTCATTCAGATTTTGCGCATAATTAATATTGGCTTCGTATCTGCCGGAATTACTGCCATATAAATTCAGAAAGAATTTTTCCTCCTTAGTTTCATAAGGTTTTTTTAATTCTGTATTGATAGATCCAGTAATACCTTCATAACCGTTTATAACGCTTCCCGGACCTTTCGAAATTTGAATACTTTCAATCCATGAACCGGGGATGTATGTTAATCCATAGGATGAAGAAAGACCTCTTACAACTTGAATATTTTCAGTCATTATTTGAGAATAAACTCCATCCAAACCAAGTAATCGAATTGTGCGTGCACCTGTAATTGCATCTTTGTATTCGGCATCCACTACCATACTTGTTTCAAAACTTTCACTCAAATTACAACATGCTGCTTTTAGAAATTCTTCTTTACTAAAATCAATAGAATTTACCGCATCCGATGTATTAATTTTTGAAGCGGATTGTTTTCCTTTAATAAATACTTCATCTAATGTATTGGATTGTGTAAGCATCACATGCAAGTCTGTTTGATAACCTACTTCAATTGTATCCGTTGTAAAGCCAATATAGCTGACTATTAAAATATCGGATTTAGGTATTTTTTTTAAACTGAAGTATCCGTCCGGATCACTTACTGTTCCTTCCGCAGTGCCTAGCCATGAGATATTTGCACCGGGTAAAGATTCCATATCGCCATCTTCTGTGGATGTCATTACATGACCTTGAATATTCTGACTGTTGACTGCGTTTAAAAACGCCATTATAAAGACTAGGATAAATATGTTGCGCATTTCAATTTTATTTTGGATTAAAAAAACAAAATCATACAACTTCATTGGAAGTGCATGAAAAAATTGAAATGACTAAATGCGGAAAATCTGATTGGCGAGTAAAATATCACGTCCTATTTTAGGAGGTGGCAAATCTTTAGAAGAATGAGTAAGATTTACATTTGTTTGCAGTGGTGATATATCTTGTAATAAAAATATTGCTACAGGTAATACATCAGGTACAAAATTTTGTACCTTTTGACTTGTAGTTGTTATTTCTAGTTTTATAAGTTTATTGTCCAACTCACAACAAGATTCTTTTTCAATAACTGTACTTGAAGATTCATTATTCTGTGCACAGCAAGATTCAATTTTATTAATAGATACATCTTTAAATCCGCTGGAAGTACACAAATGACTATATAAATTGAAGCCAGTGGTTGCAAAAAACAACACCACCAATAGCAATAGAGAAGTAATATTTAATGCATTGCGCTTCATACCCACAAAAATATAATCTTTTTTGTAAACTTTGATACCAATATTTTGCTTCTTAGCAATAATTAACGGTTTAACTGTTTTAGTTGGACTTAATATATAAAAGGAAAAATGAAAAGGAATAGTTTACTTATCACATTAATTTTCACATTTGCCATTTTAAGCTCATGTAAGAAAAAGGAAGGATGTATGGATGCCAATGCATTAAATTATGATCCTACTGCAGAAGTGGATTGCTGTTGCGAATATGACGAGGAGTTTAATCTTAGTCTACATCTCCACAATAATTTTAGTACAGAAGAAATTTCAGAAGGCGATACTGTGGTAATAAATGGAATTACTTCCAGATTAGATATTACTCGTTTTTATATTTCTAATATCCGTATGGTGGATGCTGATGGAAATGAAACACCGAATTCCGGAAAATATATTTTGGTAAAACCAGAAGAAGAAGAATACCCTGCGGGAATTTTACCATCTGGCAACTATACTAAAATTCGTTTTGATATTGGTCTTGATTCAGTAGCCAATCATGCCGATCCTTCTACTTATCCTTTAGATGATCCTTTAGGTCCGCAGTTTCCTAACATGCACTGGGGCTGGGATTTCGGATATATCTTTTTACGTATTGACGGATATGCGGATAAGGATATGAATGGAAGTCTTGAATCAATTATACAAATGCACTTGGGTGGTGATGAATATTTATATACTGTAGAAATAGATTATCCTTTTGATGCAGAGGCGCAAGGAAGTTATGCCGCACATTTGGTATTTGATTGGCAGAAATTGTTTGTGGGCGTAGATATGACGGACAATACAATTACACATACTTCTGATAATTGGGATCTTGCTAATTTATTATTTGGTAATCTGGGAAATGTTTTTTCTAAAGAATAATGAAACTGTCGGTTAATAAGGCCACTCCAACAGCAAGTATTTTATGTTGTTTACTTCTATTGTTTGCCTGTTCTCCGGATGTTCCGGAAACAGATGAACAATCCTATATTTTAGAAATACCCAGAGGATTTCCTCCATTGCCTATTCCTACAGATAATCCATTTACAGAATCTAAGATTGCATTAGGTAAGAAATTATTTTTTGATCCTATTTTATCTGTTGATAGTACAATTTCATGTAGCTCTTGTCACGCCACTGAATTGGCTTTTGCAGATAATGTAGTAATCAGTCCGGGTGTGGAAGGTCGTTTGGGTTTTCGTAATTCCCCCACCCTTGCAAACATTGCCTATGCACCTTATATGCTGATGGATGGAGGAGTTCCTGCAATTGAACAACAAATTTATGTGCCATTAGAAGATTATCATGAAATGGATTTTAATATGGTATTGCTTATAAAAAGATTACAGGCAAATTCGGAATACAGTAATTTATTTTATCAAGTGTTTCAAAAAGTACCGGATGCCTTTGGAATTACCCGTGCATTGTCTGCTTATGAGCGGACTTTAATTAGCGGTAATTCATTATTTGATAAATATTTTTATCAAAATAATTCATCTGCATTAGATGATTCCCAAATTCGTGGAATGCAATTATTTTTTAGTGATGATCTAAACTGTAGCAAATGCCACAGCGAATTTAATTTTACAAATTACAGTTTTGAAAATAATGGATTGTATGAAGACTATGGCGCAGACAGCGGACGTGCAAGAATTACACATAACGCTATTGATGCAGATAAATTTAAGGTGCCGACATTGCGCAATGTTGAGTTAACAGCACCCTTCATGCATGATGGAAGTATTGCAACTTTGCAAGATGTGATTGAACATTATAATAGTGGTGGTGCAAATCATCCGAATAAAAATCCTTTAATAAAACCTTTGGAATTAAGTAGTGAACAAAAGTCTGATTTATTACATTTTTTAATGAGTTTGACTGATAATGATTTTACTCACCAAAATGAATAAAGAACTTCCATAAGTTTACAAGTAAATATTTATTTTGAACATTAAATACAACCAAAAATATTTTCTGCTTGCAATTGGCTTGAGTCTGTTTTCAATCGTATTGATACAGTGTAAACCTGATATACCACCAGCTTCTGATGATAAGTGGGTGTATGACCCATCACCTTATAGCATTCCGAGATTAACGGGATTGCCGGCATTACCAAATGATCCTGCAGATAATCCTACTACAATTAAAGGTGTAGAGTTAGGAAGAAAATTATTTTATGATCCCTTATTATCAGGTGATGGCACACTGTCTTGTGCGGGTTGTCATAGTTCACACTATGCTTTTTCAGATAGTGTAAAATTTAGTATAGGTATAGATGGGTTAGATGGTAAACGCAATGCTATGCCTATATATAATCTGACATATTCACAACTTAATCCAGAGTTTGAAGGGTTTTTCTGGGATGGCAGAGCTGCCACATTAGAAGATCAGGCTTTGTTACCAATACAAGATCCGTTAGAAATGCATGAAATTTTACCAAATGTTGTAGCTAAACTAAGTGCCGATACTTTATATCAGCGTGCATTTTTTGAAGCATTTAATTCCATGGAAATTACTGCAGAGTTGGTGGGGAAAGCAATTGCACAATTCGATCGCACAATTGTTTCGGGCAATACAAAATTTGATCAGGCTTTTAATGCAGAACCCGGTGTTTTTTTAACCGAACAGGAATTATTGGGTTGGGAATTATTCAACGATAATTTCGGTGGTGATTGTTTTCACTGTCATGGAATTAATGGAGGATTATTTACTGATTTTATTTTCCGCAATAATGGTTTAGATGATGCCGTGTTTTATACAGATTTTCCGGATGCAGGATTGGGTATGATTACAGGTGATACCTCCGACTATGGAAAATTCAAAACACCTTCACTTCGAAATATTGCACTTACAGCACCCTATATGCATGATGGAAGATTCGCCACTTTAGAAGAAGTGTTGGATCATTATAGCACCGGTGTACAAGATTCACCATTTACAGATCAGTTTATGCAATTCTCAAGTGAAGGGGGAGTAAGTTTAACTGAAGATGAAAAGGCGGCCTTAATTGCTTTTTTACATACACTCACCGATACTTCTTTAGCTACAAATCCGGCCTATCAAGATCCGTTTATTAAGTAAGGTTTAGTTTTGCAATGATTTATGACGGAAGGAAATAAAACACATGAGTATTTGCCAATTGATTTTGATCCTGAATGGTTGGCAGTGTTGCAAAAATTAAAAGAGCAGTTTGGTAAAAAACCCAATCTTGAGGCAATCTTATTTTTAATTGGTATCAACGAATTAAATTCAACTCGCAAAGATTTTAATAAGGAAGAAAAAGAATATCTAATGCATATAGCCGTGTGCAAATTATTAAGCATGAATGGATATTACCGTTTAGTGGGAAAAGATCCGGAAGGTTGGCCACTATGGGAGCAAAATTCCACACTACCTGCTTTAGGTATTATTGATCAGGAAGAATTATTAAAAAGAAATATTATTAAATACTTTAAATAATCTTGAAAAAAATGAATATGAGAAAAACCATAATGCCATTAATGTTATGTGTTGTTTTTGCGGCATGTTCCAATGCGGATAAAACAACTACAGTTGAACCAGCAAAAAAAGATACCATAGCAATTACGCAGGAAGAAAAAAAAGACACTGAAATGCCTTTGGAAAATCAAAAAGAAGTGATTGTAAAAATCAGTACTTCCTACGGAGATATGTTAGTGAAACTATATAATGAAACTCCGAAGCATCGGGATAATTTTATCAAACTGACCAAGGAAGGATTTTATAATGATTTATTATTTCATCGTGTAATGAATGACTTCATGATTCAGGGTGGAGATCCGGATAGCCGCAATGCAAAAGCAGGTGCAACACTTGGTTCCGGTGGCCCGGGCTATACTGTACCTGCGGAATTCCGACCAAACTTATTTCATAAAAAAGGTGCATTAGCAGCAGCTCGTCAACCCGACCAGGTGAATCCAACAAAAGCATCTTCCGGTTCACAGTTTTATATTGTGGATGGTAAACCAACTTCGGAAGGTGAATTAAATTCTATTGGACAACAAATGGGAATAACATTTTCTCCTGAGCAAATTAAAACTTATACCACTATCGGCGGAACTCCATTTTTAGATCAGAATTATACCGTATTCGGTGAAGTGATTTCAGGCATGGAAGTAATTGATAAAATTGCAGTGGTACAAACAGATGAACGTGACCGTCCTAAAAAAGATATTAAAATGCAAGTGAGTATTCAGGAATAAATTTCTAGTACATAATTTTTATAAAGCAGATTTTAATCTGCTTTTTTTTATTCCGCAATTTCAATTGTTTCCAATTCAAAAGGAGTTCCTACCATGCGCACATTTGGTGGAACATTTCCAGCATTGCCACTGAAATATACTTTCAGATTATGCTGTTTAAAATCTTCGGGAATTATTGCAGGTAAATAACGGCGAGTACCATTTTCTGCTTCTATAATATATACATCCGGATCTTCGCCGAATTTTTTAATAATGCCTTCCTGACGGTAAACAACAGATGTAATTTCAAATGGATAAAAATCACGCATAGGTTCTTGTATATCTTCCGGATTAATAGTTTGTTCTTCTACTGCCTGCATTGCAGTAATACTAAATGGATCACCTAATGCTTTTACATTGGGAGGATTTGTTCCTGCATTTCCACTAAAAATAATTTGCAAACCATCTACTTTAAAATCCTCCGGTAAATAATCTGGAACAAATCTTTTTCCTCCATCCATTTCAATTATCCAGGTGCCGCCCACATACATAATTTTTCCTTCTCTATCTTCTAAATAAATAGGAGCTTCCTGCTGTGCTTCTTTATTTACTACTTCCATTTCGCTGCCATCTTCATTGGGTTTAGTGCGATATAATCTACGACATTGATGTAGTTGAATTGGTGTTGCTGTCATTTTTACATTTGGTGGTATTTTTCCTAATGCACCTTCAAAAGCAACTTCCTGTCCATCGCTTTTCAGCCGTTCTTCTAAATTAATTGGATAATAATCATGTATATATTTTCCCTCACCTTCCCGGATTACCCATATATCATCTTTCATTATAACTGCACCTATGGACATATGCTTATATCCCACTGAATCGAAAGTATAAGTTTGTGCATGTGCTACAAAAGAAATAGCAGATAATAGAAATATTAGTGTAGTAGATATTTTCATACTAAAGAATTTTATGTGGAAGAGGCGAAAATTATGCCACCGTGATATGAAGTGTAAGTTACTTTATTTTTCTTCAGCAAAAAATACAAAGTGATCGAAAAAATATTGCGGATTAAGCGATTGCATTGCTGTGGGAGTACCGCCAGCAAGATATTGATATACGATATTATGATTGAAGAAAATATACATCTTGTAAATTTTCTGATTCGTTAATTGCAATTCTACATACCTGCCTTTAATACCATTCTTTTTAATGGTTTCTGTTTTAATTGCTCTTCCCACATATTGTCTTTCCGCATTTGCAATCAGATCTTCATAAAAATCTTTAGTGTTTTTAAAATTATACCCGGGTGGATATGCATTCACAGAAATAAAATAAGCGATGTCATCTCCATAATCCTGTGAATTAAATGTCTGCACTTCTAAGGGACCGTATTGTGTGTTATAAGTCTGTTTTTGAATCAACGGCTGAGCGGGAAGTTCACAAGAGAAAAAATTATTATTCACCACTATCCAATTACCTATTTTGCCACCTTCAATGGAGATAGAATTAAAAAATGCGGTGGAGTAAGCGGAATAAATATTATCATTTGGTCCGCCGGTTAAAAACTGGTATAGCACATTTCCTTTCAATACAATTTTACTGCGCACAAAAAATGAATCGCTGATGATTAAAGTAATTTCTCTACCGATATAATCTGGTGTAGAAATTAATCGTTGCGCTAATAAATCACCTTTTAATTTGCGTACCGAACGATATACAATATCATCAAAAAAAATTGCTTTATCACCCGGATCAAAATTGGGAGGATAAATAGTATAGCCTGCGGAATAATATAAATCACTACGTGCATGATTCATCGCAACGGTGGAAGATTTTACTTGTCCGTTTAATGTTTCTGTAATCGTTTCTTCCCAGGGATTAGTTGCCGGTGCACGGAATTTTAAATTTGCTTCAGTGGATTGTAATTTATACCAACCATTTAAAAAAGATGTATCCTGCGCAAGAAAATCAAGCATATCGCCAAATGGATCTTCTTCTGCTTTATATTTTGCACTGTATTGATTTACGATATCTTCTTTTCGAATAACTATTGTTTTACCTTCTAATTTATTTGCAGTATCTATATCTAAAATAATTTCTGGAAACATATCTGTTGAAATTGCACCCATACTTTCATCACTTGAATCATTTTGCATTTTCATCAATGCAACAGGTACATCTTCTATGGTATAATTCATATTGCGTAACGATTGCAAAATACCATTTACACCTCCTAAATATTTTGAATCAATAAAATACAAAGTGGCTTGTTGTGGACTAATTACAGAAATTTTATTACTTAAGTCTGTTGCTTGTTTATTTATTACCTGGTTTATATAATCCGCAGTTTCAATTGTTTGCATTGTGATTGCAAATCCTTCTAAATTTTGCTTTTCATAAAAACGCCATTTCTCTTCATCAGAGGTTTCAAACTCCGCTTCTTTATTTACATAATCACTCAGTATTGCTGCTTGCTTATCAAAATCTACTTGTTGCATTTGATCACGGATAATTTGCAAATTCCATAGGGAAATAATAGGTTTGATTTGATCTATCGCTGCTTGTTGTAATAGTTGTTGTTGATAGTGTAATCCAACACCACAATCGTAATTGCGCATAACCTGCATGATATACAAAGGTTGCAAGTCCCAATATTTTTCTACATCTTCCTGTAGCTTATTAATAATTACTAATTCATAGCGAATATTATCATCACGTTTGTAATATTTGCGCAGCGTTTCATCTCCTGTATTTTTCATAACGGAGAGCATATTTTCTAATTCATAATTTTCAGGTAGCCATTCAAATGCTACTGCATTCACTTGTTGTAAAGCAATATTGAAAATAGGAGCAAAATTGTATTCAGCAACATGCGCATTATTATATGCTGCAAAAATATAAGAAGCCTTATCGGACTCCGGAGGTGTAATTTTTAATAGTACGGATTGCTGTGCATGTAATTGCTGCGTTACGCTTAATAATAGGATTAATACTGTTTTTTTTAGCTGCATTATACTCATAACTGGATTAACGCAAAAGTAGCCTAATTATCATAGCTGCTTTTGTATTTACATGATTCAATATCAACGGGAGTTTATGCATTTGTCCTGATGGCGGCATTCTTTTGAAATTCTTTGGCCACTGCTATGCAAAAACACAATTCATTATAGTGCTGTTCAATGTTATTAAATTTCAATAAGGTTTTATACATGGAAGCTTTAAACAAATCTTTGCGTTCGGGGATTGCGAGATATAAATAATTTTCTATAAAAGCGAATTGAATATTTGCACCTGTATTAATTTTAAATTCTTGTATTATTTTTTTAAATGCAGTAGTAAGAAATTTTTCAGCAGCATAATTATCTGTAGAATATACTGCAAAGGATTTATCAAAGGCATCATCTCCTGTGATTATTAATTCTGGTCGCAAAATATTTATATCATGATAATGCGAATTAAAACCAGCTATAAATTCCGTTGATGTATTTCCAAAAATATAAGTGCTATTTTCTAATTTGCGTTGTAATTCTGCTATAAAAAAAAGGCCTTTAAATTGAGTGACGAAAAATACTTTATTATCAGAATCCACCTTGCGCTCCATTGTTTCTATTTCTGATAATTGAAAGTTAATACCATCGGCATTTCCTTTAATTAAATCCTCTCCATTATAAATATCCGGTTTGGGAATAAACAATTTACATAGATCATAATATTTCTTTGGAATAAATTGGAAGGGAGTGTATTCAGCATCGGGAAAAGAGAACGTACTTATTTTTTTCAGTACAGATTCTTTGTAGGAGTTTTTATAATCAAAACGTTTTCTCTTAAAACCAAAGATTAAAAAATAAACAACAAGAAATACAGCCATAAAAACCAACAGCATGGTTGGCAAGGTCAAAATAGTGGCAAGTAAAATGGAGAAGGCAAGTGTAACAAATATATATGCCTGTCTGATAACTTGGGCTTTGCGGATATTTTCCAGTTTTTTCAAATCCGGCAATAACTCAATTTCGTAAAACTCTTTTAATTCTGTTATTGATTTCATGCTTTGCAAATAAGTGCAGCGATTATGAAAATATATTTTTCACTGCAAAATGGTTAATCAACCACCTGATGTTGCTCCATGTTTTCCACTTCATCTTTATGCGTAAACACGGCTCTTTGAAATAGTAATATGGATAATACACCGATGGTAATGGAGCTGTCGGCCACATTAAAAACAGGTCGGAAAAAGGTATAAAAATTACCACCGACTACAGGCATCCATTCAGGATAATATCCTTTAAACATCGGGAAATAAAACATATCGACCACACGGCCATGGAGTAAACTAGCATATCCTCCGCCCGGAGGAAATAATTCTGCAACCTGATACATACTTTCATTAAAAATAACACCATAAAAAACGCTGTCGAGAATATTTCCCATTGCACCGGCAAAAATTAAAGCAATGCTGATAATTAGTCCCCAGGCTGCTTTGTGTTTAATAAGTGTATGGAGATAATATCCGATAAAGGAAACAGCGACAATACGAAATAAAGTAAGAAACAATTTCCCATTTTCGCCACCTAACTCCATCCCGAAAGCCATGCCTTCATTTTCTGTGAAATGAATTCGAGCCCAGTTTAATCCGAGAATACCATATTCATCTCCCAATGCCATATGTGTCTTAATATAAATCTTCACTAACTGATCTATAATCAAAACCAGAAAGATAATGGCAAGGGATAAATGTATTCGTTTCAACTTATTGACCTTTCGCTGTCTTTGCTTCTATACTTAAGGTTGCATGTGGAACAGCTTTCAATCTTTCTTTAGAAATAAGTCTTCCTGTTTCACGACAGATGCCATAGGTTTTATTTTCGATACGCATCAGTGCTTTGTCTAAATGCGAAATAAAGTTGAGCTGTCTGGATGCCATCTGACTGAGGTATTCACGTTCAGCTGTATTCGTACCATCTTCAAGGCCTTTGAATCCCATATCAGAATCATCAGAACCAATATCAGATTTTCTACTGATTTGATCTTGCAGATATTTTAATTCATCTTTTGCCTTCTTCATTTTATTTGTTATCAAGTCCTTGAACTCCTGGAGTTCTGCGTCTGAATATCTTGTTTTTGCCACTTTTCCTGCTAGTTTTAGTTCTGCACTATTTGCCTCTTCCTCGGCTTGAATTATTTCATGTCGTTTTGGTAATACTAATTTGTTTACTACCTGCACTTCACCCGAATCGGTGTGCTCTAATTTTGATTTTTTTAATTTTTTAGTTTTCTCTGCTTTAGTTTCAGAAGTTGAATGTATTGCTTCGTTAACTACAGGTACTTCTTTTTTCTTTTCAGAAGTAATTACTTTCTTTTCGTTTTTCTTATCTAAAACAGGTGCCTTCTTTTCAATTATGGATTTTTTAGCGTTCTGCTTAACATTACTTGCTGCACTTAGGGCTACTTTTTTTTCTTCCAGCTTTTTTGGAGCCGCTTTTTTAATAGTGGATTTAACGGGTTTTACAACTTCTGCTTTTTTGGGAACTGCTTTTTTAGAAACAGGCTTTTTTACTGCCACTTTGGGTGCTGCTTTTGTAACGGGTTTCACCGTTCTTTTTGCAATAGCCTTTTTTGCAACTACTGGTTTCTTAGGGGCCGCTTTTTTAATGACCTTTTTTACCACGGGTTTTTTTGCTACTGGTTTTTTGGCAATAGCTTTTTTAACAACGGGTTTTGCTGTTTTTGCTTTAGAAACAGGTTTGCTGGTTCTCTTGGAGACAATACTTTTCTTTGCCGGCTTTACCGGGGTTTTTGTTTTCGACGTAGTTTTCTTCACGGCTTTTTTTACCGGGGATGTTTTCTTTGCTACGTTTTTTTTAGCAGGGGCTTTTTTTACCGCTGCTTTTTTGGGTGCTTTTTTACTCTTAGCCATCTCATTTATGTTTTAATAAGGTTTACCTTAACGGCTATATTATTTACTTCAATCTCTGTAAACTCCGACAGGTCAACTGTTTCCAATAATTCATCTGCCAAAATTTCGCTGCAAATATAGTCGTTATAATTCACTAAAGCCGAGTGCAGTAGGGGTTCTGGTGATATTTGCACTTTAATTTTATCTGTTATCTCAAGGTCCATATCCTTTCTCAACTTTTGAAGTTTACTCACTAATTCACGGGCATGGCCTTCTTCAATTAATGAATCAGTCAAGTTAACGTCCAACGCCACTGTTAATTTTCCGGCAGGTGCTACTAACCATCCCGGAATATCTTCCGAAATTATTTCGGCATCTATTCTCTCCAATTCTATATGTCGTCCATTTAAATTCAAAATTGCCTTACCGGAATTTTCAAAGTTTACAATATCTTGCTGCGAAAAGTTTCCAATTGCTTCAACAGCAAGTTTCATATCTGCTCCTAGCTTAGGGCCTAATGTTTTAAAATTGGGTTTTATCTTTTTTGTAATAATGCCGGAAGTATCATCAATAAATTCT
Source organism: Bacteroidota bacterium (assembly GCA_016715425.1). Classification (NCBI taxonomy): domain Bacteria; kingdom Pseudomonadati; phylum Bacteroidota; species Bacteroidota bacterium. Next base: position 421,344 of record JADKAC010000008.1, on the reverse strand, counting down.
AAAGCACGCACATTTACTTCCGCCTGAATTAAAGGAGCAACATGTTGTAATTGTGTTTTTACTGATGATTGTAGCACAGGAATCATAGCACGTTGTAATGGTTGACGCACTTTTATATTTTCTTTTTTCCGCAGCGATAAAATGGTGCTTGAAATATCCTGAGCCATTTCCATTTGTTCTTCAAGGTTAGTGTCAATTAATGACGTATCCGCTTTCGGAAATATGCTGAGATGTACAGATTCAACCGGGTTTTTTCCGGTAGTTGTATTCAGATTGCGATATAGGAACTCGGCAAAAAATGGCGCTATGGGCGCAATTAAATGGGCTGTTGTTTCCAGACAAGTATATAATGTTTGATAAGCGGATGTTTTGTCCTTGCTGGGTTCACCTTTCCAAAAACGGCGGCGGCTCAATCGCACATACCAATTGCTGAGATGATCAGAAACAAATTCCTGTATTAATCTTCCGGCACGGGTAGGTTCATAATTATTATAACTCTCGGTTACATTTTGAATTAGTGTATTCAAGCTGGAAATAATCCATCTGTCTAATTCAGGTCTTTCAGAAACCGGAATTTCTTTTTCAGAATTATCAAATCCATCCACATTAGCATACAACACAAAAAAGCTATAGGTATTAAATAGAGTTCCGAAAAATTTGCGCTGTGCTTCTACCAATCGTTCTTCATCAAATTTCAAATTATCCCAAGGCTGCGCATTGGTTATCATATACCAGCGGTTGGCATCCGCACCATATTTATAAATAGAGTCGAATGGATTTACAGTATTGCCTAATCGCTTCGACATTTTATTACCTTTTTTATCCAATACTAATCCATTAGAAATCACATTTTTAAAAGCAACAGAATCAAACAACATTGTGGCAATTACATGTAAAGTAAAAAACCAACCTCTTGTTTGATCCACACCTTCTGCAATAAAATCTGCGGGGAAATTTTTTTCAAACTGTTCTTTATTTTCAAATGGATAGTGCCATTGTGCGTAAGGCATTGCACCGGAGTCAAACCAAACATCTATTAAATCCGATTCACGATACATTGCTTTTCCGGTAGCACTTAATAATACTATTTCATCAGTAAAAGGTTTGTGTAAATCAATATCTAATGCACCATCTATTATTTCGAAATTCAGATCTTTATTTAAACCTGCGGCTTGTGCTTTTAAATATTCTTCTGTCAATTCTTTTATAGAGCCGATACAAATTTCTTCTTCACCATCTTCTGTTCTCCAAATAGGAAGTGGAGTTCCCCAATATCGGGAGCGACTTAAATTCCAGTCAACTAAATTTTCTAACCATTGCGCAAATCTTCCTTCACCGGTGCTTTTCGGCTTCCAATTAATAGTAGCATTTAATTCCAGCAATCGTTTTTTTACTGCGGTAGTTTTTATAAACCAGGAATCCAATGGATAATAAATAACAGGTTTATCTGTGCGCCAGCAATGCGGATAATTATGCTCGTACTTCTCCACTTTAAAAGCACGATTTTCTTCTTTCAGTTTAATCGCAATTAATACATCGGGATTTTCCCAATTCAATTCATCTTTATAATCCTTCACATATTTGCCGGCAAGAAATCCTGCATCCGAAGTAAACTTGCCTTGCTTATCTACAAGTGTTAAACTGCCAATTCCTTTTTGCTGTGCAGTACGAAAATCATCTGCTCCAAAACTCGGAGCTAAGTGCACGATACCGGTTCCATCTTCTGTACTCACAAAATCTGCAGTAACTACTTTAAATGCATCTCCATCTTCTGGTTGAGCAAGTGGTATTAATTGTTCGTAGCGCAATCCTTCTAAAGCAATTCCTTTAAAAGATTGTAATTGTTTCCAAGCAATTTCTTTTGCACCCGGCTCATAATTTTCTGAATTCTCATTTTCAGATTTTAAATAAGATGCAATACGGTCTGCGGCTATCAATACTCTTATCGGCTTAAATGTATAAGGATTGAAAGTTTCAATCAGCTTGTATTCTATATTTTTTCCAACGGCAAGTGCCGTATTGGAAGGTAAGGTCCAGGGCGTTGTTGTCCATGCTAATAAAAATGATTCTGCATCATCGGAAAACAAATTATTTTCAAGCGCATGACCAGATTTTTTTATTTTAAACTGTGCAACAATTGAGGTGTCTTTCACCGCACGATAGCTGCCCGGCATATTTAATTCATGACTGCTTAATCCTGTTCCTGCTGCCGGCGAATACGGTTGAATAGAATATCCTTTATACAATAATTTTTTCTTGTATAATTCTTTCAACAAATACCAAAGTGTTTCAATATATTTTTTTTCGAAGGTGATATAAGGATCATCTAAGTTTACCCAATAGCCCATGATGTTTGTCAACTCATCCCACTCATCTTTAAACTTCATCACTTCACGGCGGCAGATTGCATTGTATTCTTCCACCGATATTTTTTTACCGATATCATCTTTGGTGATACCTAATAATTTTTCTACTCCTAACTCTACAGGTAAACCATGTGTATCCCAACCCCCTTTGCGCTCAACCAAAAATTGCTGCATGGTTTTATAGCGACAAAAAATATCCTTAATAGTTCGGCTCAGCACATGATGAATTCCCGGTGTTCCATTTGCCGACGGCGGACCTTCATAAAAAATAAATGGATTATTATCTTTTCTGTCGCTGATACTTTTAGCGAAAATATTTTCTTGTTTCCAAAAATCAAGAATCTCTTTATCAATTTTTGGGAGATCAAGATTTTTATACTCCGGATATTTTTTTCTTTCCTGCTTCATCATTTCTAATTCTTACTTTCCTTATTGTTTTCGTTAATCAAATCGGCGTAATTGCCTTTTCCTTTTTGATATTTTTTCCGGTGGGTTGCTTCCAGATTTTTATCAAAATACATTATTATAGAGGGCAATAATAGCAGGTTGGTTAATAGTGCAATAGTTAATGTGATTGATGTGAGAATACCTAAATTTTTTGTTCCTTCAAATTCGCTGAAAGCAAATATGATGAAACCAAAAAATAAAATAATATAAGTGTATAACATACTCACTCCCGTTTCTCGCAATGCGACCAATACAGTTTCTTTTACATTAAAACTATGGCGCACTAATTCAATGCGGTACTTCGCCATAAAGTGAATTGAAAAATCAACTGCAATTCCAAATGCCACACTGAATATTAAAACTGTAGAAGGTTTTAATTCAATATTAAAATATCCCATAATGGCGGCGGTAAACATCAGTGGAATCAGGTTCGGCAATAAGGTGAGCACTAATACTTTTCCGCTGCGGAATTGTAGCCCCATTATAATTGCTATCAGAATTAATGCAAGCACTACACTGCCAATTAAACTTTTAATCAGATAATTATATCCTGCAAGTGAAACAATACCTGTTCCTGTAAGTGAAACATCATAGGCTTCCGGATTAAATATGGAATCAATTTTTGGTCGCAACTCTGCAATTAATTCCGGCATGGAATCCGAACCAATATCTTCCATTTGAACAGTGATGCGAGTGATACTTCCAGTGGGATCAATAAACCGGTTTTCAGATAATGATTTTTGCTGACTGTTTTTTAAGAAAGCTGCTGCTCGTGAATCATTGGAAGTAAGATTGCTTTGCGTGGGCAATTCATAAAATCTTGGGCTGCCATTATAATACGCCTGCCTTGCAAATTTCATAGCATCAATAATAGAAAGTGAATGTGAAAATTGCGGATAGCTTGCTAAAGTATCCTGCAATGCATTGAGTTTTTCTAACGTAGAAATTGATGTAATACTTATACCCGAAGATTCACGGCGATTCACAATTAATGTATCGTATGTTATAATGCTATCTTCTTCCGAAAGAGGAATCTTCTCACTAATAATTGTATCATATATTGTTTCATGAATCTGCTTTTTAGCAACCATAATTTCCAAAGGAATTATGCCATTGAAATTATTTTCATAGAATACTAAATCTTTATACACTTTAGATTTTTCTGAAACATCCTGCAAGAAAAATCCTTCTGCTTTTATTTTGAATAAACCAATTATGGATGCAATTACAATTACTGTTGCACTGATAAAAATGGCTCGCCTGTTATGCATAGTCCATGTAATCAATTTATCAATAATATACCTAAAAATTTTATCATCCAGATGGTTAGTATCCCTTTCTTTTGGTTTAGGTAAATAACTAAAAATAACAGGCAGGCCTATTAATGATATCAAGTAAGTTGCCGAAATGGAAATGAAGGTGATGATTCCAAATTCTTTCAGCATTTCCACACCTGTAAAAGTGAAAACTCCAAACCCGATAGCAGTGGTAAGATTTGTAAAAAATGTAGCATACCCGATGCGTTCAATTATACTGGTAAGTGCTTTTATTTTATTGCCATGTCTTTTAAAATCCACATGATATTTATTCAGCATATACACACTGTTGGGAATGCCAATTACAATTAATAAGCTTGGAATTAAGCCGGTTAGCAAACTGACTTTATATCCCATCAGCGACATTAATCCCATAGAAATCACCACACCTGAACCGATAATTAATAATGGAAATACCACCGCTATCCACGATCTGAATAAAATAAATAAAACAAGAATTGTAACAATTACAGCCAATATCAAAAACATCTTTATTTCCGCTGAAATAGTAGTAAGTTGAAAATAGCGGATATAGGGTAAGCCGGAATAATGTAATTCCAGATTATATTTTTTTTCGAACTGAGTAGTTTGTTGTAAAATTTCATCCACCACCGTGATGCGTCGTATCGAAGAGAGTACATCTCTGTCTAAAGAAATCAGCATGAGATAAACAGAAGAATCGGGCTGATAAAGTCTGTACTCATAAAATGGCAAGCGCATAAATACTTGCTTCAATGAGTCCAGTTCCTGTTGATTTTTTGGAGGTGGATCAAATATATTTACCATATCAAATCGCTCTAATCCTGAATTTTTTACAAGGTTAACAGAGGAGGAAGGTGAAAGTACATTGGTAACATTTTTAATATTGCGCACATCATTATTCAACTTTACCCAATCGCTGAAAAAATTAAAGTCCCAGAATTGATCGGACTTTACCGCAACCAACATCATGTTGCCTTCATCACCAAACACGCTTTTGAATTTCTCGTAATCAATATATTCTTCGGCACTGGTGGGCACAGACTTTTGCAGATCGTAACTCAGTTTTACCCGTGTAGTCTGATAAGTCATAAATGCCGTGATAAGTCCCCATATTATAAGAAATAAGAGCCTGTTGCGTAAAATGATCCGGGAAATGGCTTGCCACATATTAAAAAAATGAGGTGCAAAGATAGTAAAATAGATACCCTGAACCTTAGTCAGGCTAAAGTCTGAACTCCATTGCAATTGAAAATAACTGCAAGCCGAAGTCGTTACTCAAACGATATTTTACCAATTTTGCCGAAATGAAAACAGTTACAGGTTTTGTCGTGATGATTATGAGTATGGTGCAGATAGTGTTTGCACAACCCGAAGAGTCAGTGCCCATTGGTCAATGGAAAGCTTATTTACCTTATACCGGAACAATTTCCGTGGCCGATGCCGGTGAAAAAATTTATGCTGCAAACGGACAAGCAGTATTCTCCTATAATAAAAGTGATAATTCATACGAGCGACTTAATAAAGCAAACGGGATGAGCGATGTTGATGCAACAGGTGTATTCTATGGGATGGAACAACAAGCTTTGGTAATTCCTTATCTCAATTCCAATATAGATATCATTGTGAAAGGTGTAGTTCAAAATTTCCCTTACATAAAATCGGCGAATGTTTCCGGAAATAAAAGTGTGAACCATGCGAGTTTTTACGGTGATAGTATTTATCTGAGCACCGGTTTCGGAATAGTGGTTTATGATTTTAAAAAGAAAGAAAGTCCGGCTTCATATTTTTTTATTGATGAATTAACAGATTCTTATTTTAAAGTAAACAGCACAATAGTTTTTAAGGATACTATTTATGCTGCCACAGATAAAGGAATTTATCGTGCAAACCTCGACAACACTTTGCTGGAAAATTTTAGTTACTGGGAAAGCCTCAGCGGTGAACTTGGATTAGGTGATGGCAGTGCGCAATATCTCGCCATTTTTAATAACCGTTTATATGCGGTTGTAGATAATACTTCTATCTATGAATATGATGGGGTTGCGTGGTTGCTGTATTATTATGATCCTGAATGGAAGATTCAAAATTTATCTGCTTCGCCCACCCGCTTAATTGTTACACAGATTTCTCCAGGTATCGTTCCTCCTGAAAACAGAAGAATAATGACGGTGGATATAAACGACAGCTATTCTTTTTTTGGAAACGACTTCGACTTGCAATATCCCTATGCAGCAATTATGGATGGCAATAAAGATTATTGGATTGCAGATTTATATTCCGGACTCCTGCGATATAGTGGTGAAACATTCACTCATTTTCTACCGAATGGACCGGGTTCCTATAAAGCCTTCGACATGGAATATTTTAATAATGATTTGTGGGTAGCACCGGGAGAAATAAATAATTCATGGAATTATGAATTTAATAGGGATGGATTTTTTGTGATGGACTATGGCTTTTGGAATAACATTAATGTATTTACTTTCCCTGCATTGGATACGGTATTGGATTTTATTACTATGACTTTGGATGCAACTACCGGCAAAGCATATTTCGGATCGTATGGAGGAGGTGTTGCAGAATATGATAGACCTAACAACACATTAAAAATATTTGATGAAACTAATACCGGTGCCGATGGCTTGAAAGATATTGGCGCATCTGATCCGGGTTCGTGCAGAGTAAGCGGATTGCAGTTTGATGTGAATGGTAATTTATGGGTGTCAAACTACGGTGTGGAAACACCTTTGGTTGTGCGCAAAGCCGATGGTACATGGAAAAATTTTCAATGCTTTTTACCCTCAAGTGCAGGCAATCAAACCGGACAAATTGTAATAGATGATTTTGATCAGAAATGGGTGCAGATACCAAGAGGAACCGGAATTTTAGTTTACAATCATGGAAGCGGAATTGATGATGTGAGTGATGACCAAACCCGAGTATTAAGTATCGGTGCAGGCAGCGGAAATTTGCCTGTGGGTTTTGTAAATTGTTTGGCAAAAGATCAGGATGGTGAAATTTGGGTGGGCACCAATGAAGGTGTTGCTGTTTTTTATAATCCGGGTGCGGTAATGGATGGTGGCCCTGCCTCAGATGCAGCTCAGCCTTTAGTAAATCTGGGCGGTTATTATGAGCAATTATTGAAAAGTGAAATCGTAAATACAATTGCGGTGGATGGTGCAAACAGAAAATGGATTGGTACCAACAGCGGCGTATTTTTGGTTTCTGAAGATGGTACCGAACAAATATTATCCTTTACAGAAGACAATAGCCCGCTGCTCTCCAACATACTTTTAAATATTACTATTAATGGTGAAAATGGCGATGTGTATTTCGGTACTTCAAAAGGTATTTGTTCTTATAGAGGAACTGCAACTGCAGGAACAGTAGTTCAGGAATCTAATGTAAAAGTATTTCCCAATCCGGTGCGAGAAGATTACACTGGATTAATTGCAATCAGCGGTCTTACCGAAGATGCAGAAGTAAAAATTACCGATGCAAGTGGAAGATTAATTTATAAAACGGTGGCCTTAGGTGGTCAGGCAATTTGGGATGGAAAAGGCTATGAAGGTAATCGAGCTTCCACAGGGGTATATATGGTTTTTTCTTCCAACGCAGATGGCTCTGAATCCATTGTTACAAAATTTCTGATAGTGAATTAATTTTCCAGATTCACATGCTACATAAAACAACAGGCATTGTATTAAAAACAAATAAGTATTCTGAAACAAGTGTAATTACGAAAGTATATACTGAAAAATTCGGATTGCAAACCTATATCATTAATGGTGTGCGTACTACTAAATCAAAAGGTAAATATGCTTTGTACCAGCATGGAAATATTTTGGATATGGTGGTGTATCACAAAGAAACCGGCAACATGTTTCATATCAGTGAAGTGCGCATGGAAACCGTGTATAATCAAATTCCATTTGATACAGTAAAAGGTACATTGCTATTGTTTTGTATTGAACTATTGTTGAAGACAATTAAAGAAGAAGAATCCAATGCAAACCTGTTTCAATTTCTGCATCATGCATTTATTTATTTAGATGAAACAACAAATTCTGTTGCTAATTTTCATATTATTTTTCTATTACAATTAAGTAAGTATATCGGATTTTATCCGGATAATACCAAAGGCAAATTTTTTAATCTGGATGAAGGTGTATTTACCGATTTACAAATCTCACAATACAATTATATGCATGCCGAATGTGCAAATGCATTGCGTAATTTGCTGGATATAAATTTTCAAAAAGCATCTTCGATTCATCTTTCTACTACCTTGCGCAAAGAGTTACTGCATGCCTTGCTTTTATATTACAGTTTGCACATTGAATATTTTGGTGAAATGCATTCACCCGCAATTTTAGAAGAAGTATTTCGCAAATAATTAAGAAAGAATTTAGCCAAGAATGCACGAATATTTATATTTCACGAATGCACGAATAAAAAATATCTATTCGTGCATTCGTCTATTTATTCGTGCATTCGTGGCTAAATTTTTATCCCGCAGGGATATCATTTTTACACTTATAAAAACTCGCATTTTAAATAATTAATCCCCCACTTTTTGCATAAACATCCAGGGATCATTTTCATACACAACCTGATATATGGTATTGTGATAATAAATTCTGCCAAGCGAATCGGGCTCTATCATTTTATTAATTATACCATCGGGAATAAAGGAAGCATCTTCAAATTTCTGTGTTGCATTTTTCACTAAGATATGTTCCATGCGTAAATGCGTTTCATCATTTAATAATACCCACATCGGATACTCCCAACTATCACCGCTAATTATCCAACCGATATTTTTTAAATTATTTCTTTGCATAATTGCACTTATATCAAAAAAGGGTTTTTGATTTGTTGGTTGATTAAAAAAATATTGATCGTATTTGCTGTTTGTGAAAATAGAATCTTTGCCAAGTATCGGTCTGCTATAATTATAAAAAATGGATGGCAGTGCAAAAAGTATGAATACAAAAATTGAAACTATGCGAACACTTTTCCTACAAGTATTTAAATAAAAAGCTATCAATGGAGTGGACGCCAACAGCATGGGTAAGTGTAATCTGCAATGCCACACCTGCCATTTTAATAATAAACTAAATGTTAACCACATACTAATTATAACAAGCGCATAGATGGAAATTTTCCAACTATGTTTGCGCATATTAAAAAGTAAATAAGCACATGCAATTAAAAAGAATAAAATATAAAATGGCGCAGTTGCATAATCTTCATGCGGATATAATTGAGATGCGCTAAACGGCGGTGAAAATTCCCAGCTAAATCGTGGATCATTAATATCTGTGTGAATGAATTGATGATATTTTATCACTATGGAAGTTACCACATTATTTATCGCCGGCCATGGAGATAAAAAATGCATTGCTAAATTTTTTACTGTATTCGTAGCAATGGGTTGTATTCCAATAAATGTATTTTGTAATGTAGTATCAGGAGCCAGAGGATGTTGAAACGCAGAATAATTGCGCAGAAAAAAAGTACCGTTCAATGCAATGAAAATAATGATGCCGATAAGCAAAGCTCTCCAAACTTGTAATCGCAATTTTATTATTGCCTGTATTCCATACATTACAATTATTGGCAATAAAAAAATGTATGCAGTGCCTTTTGTAAGACATGCAAGTGAAACTGAAATACTGAATAATAAAATCTCCTGTAATTTGAAATTTTTATTTGCCGCTTTTATTGCAAATAACAATGCAGCTACAATAAAAAAACTCACAGCCATATCATTTTGTGTACTGCTACTTTGTAATATTCCCATAGGAATTAATACTGCGAGTAACATAGATAATCTTGCAACTGTTTTATTGCCGGTAAGGTGTAATCCAATCCGGCCTGCTGCTACAACAGCTCCTGTCATAAACATCCATTGTACCAGATTTGCAAATTTGTCGCTGCCACTCAACAGCATAAAATGCATTTGAAAATATTCTGATAATGGTGGTTGAGAAACCTGACGCACTATATGCGTTGCATACGGATTTACATTTCCGTTTTGTATCCAATGCATTACCCTTCCCAAATGATAGGTCATGCTGTCCCAGTTGTTTGGAAAAGCAAACATGCAGATAAGAAAAGTAATTGAAGTAACTCCGAAAATTATTATAAAAGGAAATTGCAAAAGTGATTTCCATTGCAATGCAAAGAATAATTTTCTATTTGAAATTTTCCACCAAAAAATACCGGAAGTTATTGCTAAAACAATCCAGATAATTTGAATAGTAATTGCAGAAATCCAATTTCCTGCACTGCAAATTTCAGTGGTAAGTAAAACGAACAGAGAAAGAATCAGTAATACATAAATGTAATTTTCTGCGGCTGCACTTTCTTTTGTTTTGCTGCTGTAGAATTGCAAAACATGGTAAATAAAAAATCCCGTAAGGATAAAAAACACGAAGCCCATTACAAGGATTTGAAATGATTAACCGTATAACTCCAAATGAATATTTTCTTTAGTGTATCCCATTTCTGTGATACGTGCCCGTGCATCATCCACCATTGCCTTCCAACCACATAAATAAAAGTCAATTGGCTTATTTCCGCTCTCGCAAATAGATTCATAAACTTGATGTACATATCCCTTATTGCCTTTCCATTCCGGTGAATCTTCACGACTTAATGTTACATGAAAATGAAATTTTTCCATTTGCTCTTCCAATGATTTCAATTCATTATAATACACCAGATCTTTTATATGGCGGGTACCAAATATTAAATGAATATTACTGCTGGGCAATTTATTTTCGAATAAATAATTTACTTGCGAGCGGAAAGGTGCAATACCTGTTCCTGTGCAAATCAAACATAAATCACGATCCATATTTTCAGGTAAAATAAAATGACCCAGCGGACCACGGAATGGAATTTCTAATCCTGGTTTTCCTTCATTAAATAAATACGTAGTGCCGGCGCCACCTTCTAACAATACAATCAGCAATTCAAATGTATTATTTCCTCTTGGCCATGATGCTACAGAATAACTGCGCATGCGTTTGCTTTGCTTTTCATGAATAGGTAAATCGAAAGTGATAAATTGACCGGGAATAAAATCAAAACGCTCGCAATCTTTTATCTCGAAATAAAAGCGACGAGTATTATAAGTTTCCTGTTCCACATGTGTAATGACTGCCGTTTGCCAAGGTAGTAATGCCATAGAATGGTTTTTTCGGTTTAATGTTAAGCAATGATAAAGTAAAATAGAATAACAAACTATAGATATTGTATAATTTAGATTGAGTGTAATTAATTTTGTGTCTTCGAATGGATTTGGAGAATTTGATTTCCCGGTACACGGGAAATGATGTACGAGTTAATACGATTACTGAACAGATAGAAAATACACCCGGTGTAAATATTCATCTGAAGGGCATTGCAGGCTCTGCTGCGAGCATGATTCTTACAGCGGTTTTTAAGAAAACAAGTTTTAATCATATTGTAATTCTCAATACAAAAGAGGATGCTGCGTATTTTTTAAATGATATGGAAAGTTTGTTGCAGAAGAAAGATATTTTATTTTTTCCCGACTCATTTAAAAAACCCGGTGCATTTGATGAAGTGGATCCAAATAATATTTTACAACGCACTGAGGTAATAAATAAACTCACACACTCTACAACAAAAGGTGAATTAATAATTACGTATCCCGAAGCATTACCTGAGAAAGCAGTGTTGCCCGCAGTTTTAAAAAGTAATACACTGCATGTGAAAAAAGATGAATCCTTAGATATTCATTTTATATTAGATGTGCTTGCTGAACATGGATTTGAATACAGTGAATTTGTATTTGAACCGGGTCAATATTCTTTGCGTGGAGGTATTTTAGATATTTTTTCTTTCGGCAATGATTTACCTTATCGCATCGAATTGGAAGATGATAAAGTGGAGAGCATTCGTGTGTTTGAACCGGGCTCACAATTGTCAGTAAAAAATATTGCGCAGATAACTATTGTGCCCAATATGCAAACACAATTTGATGAAAATGAAAAAGCATCTCTGTTTAAAACATTACCATCCAATACAATTATTTGGTTTAAAGATGTGCGCTATATCATTGAAACTGCCAACAAATATTTTGAAGATGCAGCTGATTGGTTTAATCTGATGGAGTCAGCAAAACATCTGCCTGCACACCATCCATTTCGTGATCAGCCACCTGCCGTGTTGTTGGAAAATGCAACACAAATCAGCGAACAAATAATGCCGTTTGCACATATTGAATTTGGTTTACAAACTGCTTTGGATAATGTGGTGGAAATAATTTGTAATACACAACCACAACCTTTATTCAGCCGCAATTTTAATATGTTGATTGAACAGTTGGAACAGTATCATGAAAAAAAATATAGCAACTATTTATTTGTAAGCAATGCAAAACAAGCAGAACGTTTTCATCAAATATTTACCGATCTGAAAGCAAATATGCAATACACAGCAATTGTGAAATCTATCAGTGCAGGCTTTGTAGATCATGAACAAAAAGTGTTATGTTTTACCGATCATGAAATATTTGAACGTTATCATAAATACAGTTTAAAAAGTGGATACAGTCGTGAGGATGCACTTACTATGCGCACCTTGCGGGAATTACAACCCGGAGATTTTGTAACTCATATTGATCATGGTGTAGGCATTTATTCCGGATTAGAAAAATTAGATATTAATGGTCAGGTACAGGAAGCTGTGCGATTGCGATACAGAGATAATGATTTGCTGTATGTGAATATAAATTCTTTACATAAAATTTCCCGCTATGCAGGTAAGGATGCAACAGAACCGAAGTTAAATAAATTAGGAAGTGATGCATGGGAAAATCTGAAGCGAAAAACAAAAACTAAAGTAAAAGATATTGCCAAAGAATTAATTGCATTATACGCTAAAAGAAAAGCATCAAAAGGATTTGCTTTTTCTCCCGACGGATATATGCAAAATGAATTAGAAGCTTCTTTTATTTATGAAGATACTCCCGATCAGGAAAAGGCAACAGTGGATGTGAAGAAGGATATGGAACGCAAATATCCGATGGATAGATTGGTGTGTGGTGATGTGGGTTTTGGTAAAACAGAAATTGCAATTCGTGCTGCATTTAAATCTGTTACTGATGGAAAGCAAGTTGCGATTTTAGTACCCACAACAATTCTTGCTTTGCAACATTATAAAACATTTGCGGAGCGATTAAAAGATTTTCCGGTAACAGTGGATTATATCAATCGCTTTAAATCTGCAAAAGAAAAAAAAGAAACATTGCTTTCTGTTACAGAAGGTAAAACAGATATTTTAATAGGTACACATTCTATCATCGGGAAAAATGTAAAATTCAAAGATCTTGGTTTATTAATTATTGATGAAGAACAAAAATTTGGTGTAGCGGCAAAGGAAAAATTACGTGCGTTACGTGCGCAGGTGGATACGCTTACATTAACTGCTACACCTATTCCACGCACACTGCAATTCAGTATGATGGGTGCCCGAGATCTTTCCATTATTAATACACCGCCGCCAAACAGACAACCAATAACTACTGAATTAAAACCATTTGATGCGGCATTTATTCGAGATGCAATTTACTTTGAAGTGTATCGCAATGGCCAGGTGTTTTTTGTTCATAATCGTGTGCGAGATATTGAAGAAATAGCCACATTAATTAGACAAGTATGTCCGGATATTTCTATCGGTGTTGCACATGGGCAATTGAGTGGAGATGATTTGGAAGATCGCATGTTGAAATTTATTAATCATGAATTTGATGTGTTGGTATGTACCAATATTGTAGAAAGCGGATTGGATATTCCCAATGCAAATACTATTATAATTAATAATGCGCATTGGTTTGGATTAAGTGATTTACATCAGTTGCGTGGCAGGGTAGGACGCAGTAATAAAAAAGCATATTGTTATTTATTGTCACCACCCTTATTCGGATTGCCGGATGATGCGAAAAAACGTTTGCGCACCATTGAGCAATATTCAGATTTGGGTAGTGGCTTTCAAATCAGTATGCGTGATATGGATATTCGTGGTGCAGGAAATTTATTAGGGGCAGAACAAAGTGGATTTATTGCCGACATCGGTTTCGATGCGTATCATAAAATTTTGGATGAAGCAATCCGTGAATTAAAACATACGGAGTATAAAAAATTATTTGCCGAGCAGATAGAAGAGAAACAAGATTTTGTAACTGATGTAACTATTGAAACCGATCAGGAAATGCTGATACCGGATGAATATATTAATAGTGTAAGTGAACGCATGAGTATCTATACACGATTGGATAATGTGAAAGATGAAAATGGAATTAAAATATTTCGAGAAGAATTGCAGGACCGTTTTGGACCAATTCCCACTCAGATAAATGAATTATTCAGCGGCATTCAATTGCGATGGGTTGCCAAAGAATTAGGCTTTGAGAAGATTATTTTCAAGCACAGAAAATTGCGTTGTTATTTTCCGGAAAATCAACAGAGTTATTTTTATGAAAGTCCGCATTTTCATAAATTACTTGCATACTTTGCACAACAAAAAGGCACGTATTCATTAAAGCAAACTAATACTCATCTTATTTTAATAATGGAGCATGTCCAACATTTGGCGCATGCAAAACAATTGCTGGAAAAAATTCAAAAAGATTTGGTGGGGGTGAATTAATGAGAAGTCATCAACACGAAAAATTACACAGATAACACAGAGGAAAAAGTGAATGGTGATTAGTGAAAAATTTAGCAATTAGCAATATGCAATTGGCAAAATGCAAATAGTGAATGGTGAGTAGTGAATTAGCAATATGCAATATGCAATAAGCGATTGGCAAATAGTGAATAGTGAATAAATGAGTGATGAATAATCAGTATCACATCTTTCACAAAGTTCCCTTCGAAAAGTATTATTATAATTAGGTTTAGAGAATCGGGTAACTCCTGTGATAACACGAATCACCCCTCTCTTCCAAAGAGAGGGGCAGGGGTGAGTTGGAAGAGTTACAGTAATCAATGATGAGTAATCAATAATATTTTGACGATCGATAATTTCTTAACTCGAAACCCAAAACTATTTTGTCAATGTCAATGGTCTAAGTTTTTCATTGTCAACTGTCAATTCTCAACTGTCCATTCTCAATGTGTTATATTTGTTTATAAAACATTTTATATGAAGAAATTTATTATCGCAACATTTATTATTCTGAGTTGCATTATTGTAAATGCACAAACCTGCAGTTGGCTTTCCGGCTTACAAGAAGGCAGCACTTGGGAAAATACATTAACCAATGCTAAAAGTGAAAAAGAACGTACTACATCTTATATCGTTGAAAATATTGATAAGCAAGCGGAAAAAACTGTGATACTCACAAAGTATTCTTCCATTAATAAAAAAGGAAAGGAAGATGATAACGGATTTATTGCTTACACAATTGCAAAGGATAAATACTTAATAGATTTAGAAACTTCTGTTCCCGGATATAAAAGTGATGATCCGCAACTGATGACATATAATTGTAATGCAAAAGCAAATGATCAGATTGCTGCGGTGCGTTTTGTTTCTACTTACACTACAGAAAGTATGGGACAGAAAAGTATTATCAGCAATAAGATGGAAATTACAGATGGTAAATATTTGGGTATGGAAGAAGTAACAACGGCATTAGGTACTATGCAATGTATGAAGCTTACTTATAATTTGCGTTACGACTTACAGGATTTTACATATACCGAATGGGTGAATGATGAAAAGGGATTTGTAAAAAGAGAGATATTGGATAAGAAAGGGAAACCTGCTTATACATTAGAGCTAACAACATTTAAAAATTAAAGAATAGGAATTATGAAGAGGACGATTTTATTATTCGGATGTCTGGTAATTATTTTAAGCAGTTTCCGCTCAGATAAATTTGATTGCGAAAGTTATTACCCAACTGTAGTAGGTGCTAAATTAGAGTATGCGTATTATGATGATAAGAATAAACCAACTGGATATTCAAAACAAGAAGTGAAAGAAGTGAAAGAGTTAGATAACGGTATTGAGGTTACTATGGCAATAGAATCTACCGATAAGAAAAACGAAAATCCTTACATTTCTGAATTTGTTTTTCGATGCGAAGACAATAAATTTTATGTGGACATGAGTAATATGATGCCGCCCGAAACAATGGAAGCATATAAGGATATGCAAGTGGAAATGGATGCGGATTTTTTAGAGTTTCCTTCAAAACCCACAGCAGGCCAAACACTACCTGATGGCCACATGACTATGTTAGTGAAAAGCAGCGACATCACTATTATGACAATGACGATGGATATTACAAATCGTAAAGTAGATGGCTTTGAAACGATTACTACACCGGCGGGTACATTTGATTGCGTGAAATTTTCGCAGACGGTGAATACAAAATCTATTTTTAAAATGACTTCTAATTCCACTTCATGGTATTGCATGAATGTGGGTATGATACGCAGTGAAGATTATAATGAAAAAGGAAAGTTGCGCAGTGTTTCACTTTTAACTGGTTATACTAAATAGAATATTGCAGGATCACTTTTAAAAAATTGTAATGCAATTGCTGATTCTATTAAAGAGGATTATCTGACTTTAGTAAAAAAAAATTTGATTTAAAAAAAAAGAAGGATGTCACTACATACAACGTAGTGACATCCTATAAGACTTATTGTTTTTATATAGAAAGGCTTTAATAATTACATAAATACTTTTTTTTGAATGCACTAAAAAATTAAAGTATTTAGGATAACGCAATAGCAGAAATCAACCATGTGTTTTTTCCCAGTTGTAAGCTCTCACTAAATCCTTATTCGTAATAATCCCTTTGATAATACCATCCTTCACCACAGGCACAGATTGAAATTTTCCTTCACCTAATATTTTTAAAATGTTCTCAATAGTTTCTTCAGGAGTAACAGAAATAGGATCAGGAGTCATTACATTTTTAATTTGAAAAGTCATATTCAACTTTGCATAATCCAATGCATCCGTTTTTAATTGACGAGCAATAAAGCTGAGCATATCTGTATCACTGATAATTCCTATCAATGTATCTCCCTCGGCAACAGGTAAATGTTGAATGCGGTGTTTAGTAAAAAATTCCAATACCTGACTGAATGTATTATTTACGTTTGCAACAATCACTTTATCAGTCATAATTCCCGATGCTAAAATTTTAGTTGACATATTTATCTTTTTGTGCTAAGATAATTTATATCATTTTGATTTAGTATGACTAGTATCATTGTATCACAGATATATTTTAATCTCATCTTAATGTCACACATAATCTGTATGTAAACCACCCATGTATTTTGACCTAGACTTTTAACTAATCGCCCTCATCTATTACAGTACTTTTAAAATCTCAAAACCAAACGCATCAAAAAATTGAAGCCGTATTTTTTGATTAAACCTTACTTATGAAATTATTTTTTACTCTGTTTTTTATTGGAGTTTCTGTTGTAGTATTTGGACAGTTGGGATCTTTAGCTTGCGCAAACGCATATGTGCTTGGGGTAAATGCCACTTGTGTTAATTCTAGTTTTGAAAATAATCAAGATGGAACATTAGCAATTGGCTCAGTTGCTTCTTGTGCAGTTGGCAGTAGTTATCAAGATATATGGTTTTGCTTTTTTGGGACAGGAAATAATGTTACCATAGAAATAAGTCCACCTGCTAATATTAATAGAAGGAAAGATGCCACATTAGCCGTTTGGGGAGATTGTTCATTTACATCTCAATTAGCATGTACGAATGTAGCTAATAATACTACAGGAAATGTAACTATTTCTACCACTTTAGGAGCTGAGTATTATATACAAATACAACGAAGGAGTGGCAATGCATCAGGTTCAGCCAATAATACTGATCAACATGGATTTATTTGCTTATATGGAACTGTAATTCGTCCTTTAAATGATGATCCTTGTAATGCAGAAGACCTTACTGTTTATAACAAATGTGATTTTCAAATATCTAATAATTTAAATGCAAGTGTAACTATTGTTGCATCGCCTGGCTGCGGTGGAATACAATTTTATGATACTTGGTATAAATTTACAGTTCCTGTTTCAGGGAGGGTGGAAATTAATACCTATGCAGGAACACTTACTGATGGTGCAATGGCTATTTATTCAGGAACATTGTGTTCTGCCTTAACGCTCTTGCAATGTAACGACGATTACTCTGCAACTGAATATATGCCCTACATCTACAGAACTGGTCTTACCCCCGGAGCAACTATTTGGGTGCGTGTTTGGGGATATGGTGGAGCACAGGGCTCATTTGAAATTTGTGTTACAGAAGTAAATATCCCGGGAGATAATCCATGTACTGCTTCATCATTACCGGTAAATACGGATGGTTGTGATTATACAACATGGAATAATATAAGTGCCACAAATACAACTGGCAGTATTATTCCGGCAACACCATCTTGTGCAGGCATATATTCAGGAAAAGATGTATGGTATAGCCTTACTGTTCCTGCAAGTGGAAATATCGGAATAAATACTCTTGAAGGAACATTATATGATGGTGCCATTTCTGTATATAAAAGTTCAGGCACCTGTTCAGGAACATTAACTGAAATACTTTGTGAAGAGGATGAAGATGAGCTATCTGGATATTATATGCCCAATATTTTTATAGATAGTACAGATCATTTACTAAGTCCAGGTTCTACGCTATGGGTTCGTTTTTGGGGTTATGGAGGGGCTTTGGGAACGTATAGTATTTGTGCTGCAGAAGTTGCAAATCCGAGTACTAATCAGGATTGTGATAATACAAAACAATTATGCGCATCCACTACTTTAGCAGATAATAATTTTGGCTCCGGTTCTGCTGATTTAACTTTAAGTAACAGAGGTTGCCTGTTAGGTAATGAACATCAATCTGCATGGTATGGAATTCAATTTGAAACTGCCGGTACATTTACTTTTTCAATAGATCCAATTGTGGCAAGTGATTTTGATTTTGCTGTTTGGAAAGTAGATCCAATAATTGTTGGTGATACCGGATTATTGCCTTGTCCTCCGGATACAGAACCCATCCGTTGTTCATGGGCATCAGGTGAGGGTGCAACAGGATTAAATTCTATAGCCACAGATATTAGTGAAACAGATGTATGTTCTACATGCGATGGTTGGGTTTCTGCAATTGATGTAGAAGTAGGTCCGGTATATTATATTATGGTAGATAATTATACTGCGAATTACGGTGGGTTTAATATTATGTTTAGCGGTACATCAGAAATAAATTGCTTTACACTTCCTATCACCTTACTTTCATTTACGGGTTATGCAATGGGTTATGAAAATTTATTGAACTGGAGTACAGCATCTGAATTAAATAATGATTATTTCGAAATTCAGAAATCAACCAATGGGAAAGATTTTACAGCATTTGGAATTGTAAATGGTGCTGGTAATTCATCGGAAACAATTGAGTATTCTTTTATTGATAGAACACCATTTCCAGATATCACTTATTATCGTTTAAGGCAAAATGATTTTAATGGACGTCATGATTATTCAAATATTATTGCAATAGCAAATGATGCATCTGATTATTTTAATGTTTTTCCTAATCCTTCTATTGATGGCAATATCAATGTTTCTTTTTCAAGTTATAGTCAAGCAGAAATTAATGTAGGAATTTATACAATCAGCGGTCAGGAAATATTAATTGATAAAATAAAAGATCCGCAAGATTTTAATCAACGCAATTATCAATTACCTGCAAAAGGAATTTATACCGTAGTTGTTTCCGCAGGTTCGTTTTATGAAGTGAAGAAAGTGGTTTATTAGAATGGACAATTGACAGTGGACAATTGACAATGAAAAAAGTTTCAAGTTTTGGGTTTCAGGTTTTGAGTTTCGTGTTTCAAGTTATAATCCTCATCACTGATTATTCATCACTCATTTATTCATCATTGTCTGAATCTCTGATTAATCAGATTACTCTGATTTCACAGATTCTTAAATTTCTTTATAATCGATAAAATATTCAGTGTAATCTTTTAATCCATGTAAATCTGTGATTCAGAAAAAAATCTCATCACTGATTATTCATCACTCCTTAATTCACTATTCACCATTCACTATTCACTAATTGGCTATTAGCAAAATAACTTTGACTATTGACTTTAAAAATTGACAATTGACAGTGGACAATTGACAATGAAAAAATTCATCACTGATTATTCATCACTCATTTATTCACTATTCATCATTCACCATTCACCATTCACAAATAAGACAGCCACCATTTTTCTCGGTGATTTGATTTATAGTTATTATACCATTTGCAAATAGGAAATGTAACCAACACTACAAATATCCAAACGAGATAAGTAATTCCTAAACTAAAACCATAACCCGCTAATGCAGGATCCTTAGTTGGGAACCTTTCTAATAAAAACGTTTGCCATCCGTATCCTGTTAGTTGTGCAGCTAACATGGCAAAGAGATGAATTAGGTACACATGCAATATGTAAAAAAACATAGGTACTCTTCCAAAAATTATCAAGTTATCGGTGATTTTATTTTTTAAATTTTCTGTATATGCAAGAAATAATAATGCTGGCCCAAGGGTCATAAATAAATACAACATGGAAGGTGGATATTTACTTACATTTAAAAACGAAAGGAATTGAATCAGTCCACTTCCTTCAGTAACTCTTGGATCAGGGTCACCATAAAAATTAATGAAGCGGACTAGAATAAATAATGCTATTGCAACTAATCCGGTGAGTCGCAAAATTCTTTTTCTGATATCGGCATCAAAATCACTTGCGTATAATGCACCGAGACAATATCCTAAACTCATTACACCTACCCAAGGAATAAGCGGATACACAAGTATGATTGTACTATTTCCAATTGCATTTGGGAATATTTCGAACTGATGTAATACTGCCCATACTGCTTTCCATCCGGGTTGTGTAACAGTAATTCCATCTAACAAATTATGACCGACAATCAGTACTAATCCAAACCAAAGAATGCCACGAAAGGGTAAATGAATAATTGCAGCCATACATACCATACATAATCCAATTGCCCAGATAACTTGTAAGGTGATAATTGAAAAATGAATATTAAAAAACCATGCAAAATTCATTACGGTAAACTCTAAAAACATTAACCAGAATCCTCGCTTCAACAGAAAGGAAGATACTTCTGCTTTACCTTTTCGTTTGCCAACAATGTATATTGAAGTACCGGCAAGAAAAATAAAAATAGGTGCGCAGTAATGTGTAATCCAGCGAGTGAAAAATATGGCGGCATTTGTTTGTGCTAAATCTAATGGGTCAAACAAAAATGAATCAGCATGAAAATAATCACGCACATGATCCAATGCCATTAAAACAATTACGATGCCTCGCAACAAATCAATAGATTCGAAACGCTTGGCCGTTACAAGAGTATGCATTCTTGATTTGGGTTTAAAGTGAAATCAAATTTAAACGAATAATTTAAATAGGAAACTGAATACTCTAATACTTAATGCTGAAGAAACCAATTGCCAATTTCATATTATTCACTTCTATTTGTTAACAATTTTTAAGCAATGGTTAAATTTATATTTAATATTGCCGTCGGTGATAATTCCGCTGCCGGGGAGAAATTTAAAAAATTTCATTACGGGGGTAAGATCTTGGCAGCGGGTTTTTATTTTACAAAGAAATTAACGCAGTTTTATCATCACTGTTAATCTTGAAATACAAGTTAGCTTTTTGCGCTCGCTATAAATTTTTATCTCCCACACATGTAGTGTTTTCCCTAATTGAATTGGCTTGCAAATACCGGTAACTAATCCTTTATTTACAGGGCGAAGATGATTGCAATTTATTTCAATACCTAAGGTTAAATATTTACTGTGATCCACCACCATTGCACTTGCCATACTTCCTAAAGTTTCTGCCAGAACTGCATTTGCACCACCGTGTAAAATATGATAAGGTTGCCATGTGCGATGATCTACAGGTAACGTGGCTTTAATAAAATCCTCACCTACTTCAGTAAATTCCAATCCAATATGGGCTCCCATAGTATTTGCATTTAATAGTTGCAATGGCTGCAACGAAAGATTTTTATCAAACCAAATAGACATGAATAATTATATAATTTGAATGTGAAATTATTTAATGATGGCTATTATTTCACCACAGTTACATTACCTTTTTTTATTACCGCTTGTCCGTTGGTGGCGGTGAAAGTAATTACATAAGCATAAGTACCTACCTGCATTGTTTTACCATTAAATTTTCCATCCCAACCAATATCTATATCCGTGGTTTCAAATAATATCTTGCCATATCTGTCGAAAATTTGCATAGAATAAGTGTCTTCCATACCATTTAAAATCACAGGCTTAAAAAAATTATTTACGCCATCAGGGGCAATCGCATTAGGTACATAAATACGTGGACTTAATTCTAAGCAAAGTGTATTTGAAAAACTACTGAGTTGTTCGCTGATATTAATGTCGGGTAAATCCAATTGATATACTGCCTCCATCTGATAACAAATTTGTTCTGCTTCATTTAAAAAATCAACAACATTATCTGTATAACTAATTTGATCCGGAGTGAATGTAGAAATCAAATTCATTCCCGCTCCATCATCCCGATATAAATTATAATGCAATACAATGCCGTTTGAAATTTCAAATAAATTCCAATCTATATCATTAGTGAAATCCGGTTGATTATTTCCTCTTAATAAAATGGTGCGGGCATACCCGGAATAGACTTGATTATTACAAGCATCATTCACAAAAGACTGATAGTAATAACTGTTCGCCGATGGATCCGGACTGAAGTCAGTGTAGTTATAAGTAAACGGAACACCACCCGGGAAAGTAGCAACACTTATAGTAAGATAACTGAGATTATCAGTACTGCGCTGCACACTCAGGTTTTCAATATTGCCATCCGTATCCGGATAAAATTGTGTAAAAATGTCGTTGTTTTCATTCACCGTTGCATTGCGAATATGATAGTAAGAAACCGGCTGATAATTTTCAATAATAAATCCTCTTGTATTCGATTCTGAAATTGCAGTACCATCAGCACGCAATGCACGAATAATAAATGCATATATATATCCGTCGTCAAATTCCGGTCCGCTATAAATATAACTTGTGGTAATTGGAGGAAGTGTTGCCACTGTAACTGCACCACTGCCATCATCATCCAACAACACTTCATAGGCACTTACGCCGGGTGTCCATGTATCGTATAAATTCCAATAGAGATAAATGGAATCGGTACATACTTCCCATTCATTGGTTAATAAAATTGTGTGATGCGAGTTATTATTAAATGGTCCGACATTGCCACAACTATCTCGTGCAGCAATTGTATATGTTTCTACTTGTGCAGCAGGCAATGCTAAATAATCTGTATAGGTAGTTGTAAATCTTCCATACACAGTATCTATTGGAGTGAAGCCACCAATATCCCGATAGATAATATAAGATGTGGTTTCGGGTGATGGACTTGGGAACCAATTAATTTGCACATTGACTCCCGTAACTACTGTTACATAATCTATTTCAGGAGCTATGGGATCAAGGTTATCTAAAGTATCTGAAAGTGTAATTGTATATCCCGGACAATCATATACTGCTTCTATATAATAATACCATGTTGTAATAGTGCCGTCTGCTCCTACATGCGTATAGAAAAAAGAAGAATAAGTAGGAATAGTTGTAAGTAAAGTATAAGGTCCGGTAAGTGTATTACTAGCGTAAATATTATATTCAACAAAGCTTCCGCAAGCTTCTATTGTGGGGCTCCATACAATAACCACATCGCCATCTATTTCATTATAGGCACATAATAAATCTACCGGAGTTGTAGATTGTGCGGAAACATGTAATGCATTTAAAAGGAATACAATAATAATTGCAATCCCGTTTTTGCTTTGCTTATATATTTTTGAAATATTTTGCATGGTATGCAAAGTTACGTTTTAGGTAAATTGCCACATATCACTTCTTTCATTTCTTCCTTCACCAGATATTTGTTTGCCATCACTTGTATCTGTTCGGGTGTAATTGTTTTCAATGTATTTACGAATGCATCGTAATAAGAAGTATCCATGTTATTTAATACAAGATTCTTAATAATGTTAATCCGGTTAAACGGCCCATCCGTTGCCCGCAGTATGCTTCCCATCATATAATTGCGCACAATTGACAATTCTTCGCTACTCACTTTTTCGTTGCGCAGCAAATCCATTTCTTTATAAATTTCTTCTATCGCATCTTCACAAACTTCATTACCTACTTCGGTATTTATTTCCATATAACTTGCATGGCGGTTATGTGAAGTTGTAGCATGAATTCCATACGTATATCCTTTTTCCTCACGAATATTACTCATCAGTCTGGAACCGAAATAGCCACCAAAAATTACCATCATAATATTATAGGATAAGAAATCCGGATGCGTTCTTGGAATTGCTATTTTACCAATGCGAATGGATGATTGTACTGATTCAGATAATTGTTTATAAACCTTTTTTTCGGAGGATGTTTCTATTGCAATAGTATTTTCTAATGCATCTTTTTTATGCAATTGTATTTTACCATAATGTGTATTCAGAGTATCAATGATATCATCACTTACATTTCCAGAAATAAAAATTGCGGTAGGTGCATTTTTATAATGTTGTTGATGATATTGTTTTAAAACATCTGTATTTAAATTATCTAATATACTATCATCCACTGCATAACCATACGGATGTGTTTCGCCGAATAATACTCTGTGAAAAGCACGATTTGCATAGAAGTCTGTATTCTTTTCACTGATGCGCAGTTTTTGTTTTTGTCGCTGAATCATCATTTCCAATTCTGGTTCCGGGAAAGATGCTTCTTGTAATATTTCTATCACTATCGGTAGAATAGTATCTAAATGTTTCTTCAAACAAAACACTACAATTCCGGTGGAGTCTTGACCATTTATAAAATCCAAATCACCACCATAAAATTCGATAGCATCTGCAATTTGTTCAGCAGTTTTTTGGAGTGTGCCTTTGCGCATCATTTGCAATACAGTTCTCGCAGTTGCAGGTTGTGTTTCATACCAACGACCTGCATTAAAACGCCATTCTATTTTTATTACTTCTTCTTCCACACCATCCACAATATATACAGGTGTGTTATTAGAAAGTACGGTTGTTTTAAAATTATTTATTTCCAACCTGTCTATCAGTTCTAATGCAGGTGGGTCTTTGCGATTCAGCATATGTAATTATTTTTTAGATTGTGTTCCGTAATATAAAGTGCTGCATCGTTGTGGTTGAAATAAATATTCAGCAGCATTGCGCACATCTTGTTGAGTTACATTTTCAAACCTTTCCAATTCCTGATTTATTAATGCAGCATCTTCCAACATCTCGGCAGTAGCGAGTCCTTGTGCTTTACTTAATACAGAAGTATAACCACCTGCAATATCAGTTTCAATCATATTTTTTGTGCGTTGCAACTCTATGTCTGTAATATTTGCAGAAATAATTTTTTCAATTTCTTCTGCAATACCTTTTTCTGCAGCGTCATAAGAAATACCATCTGCTAATTTTCCGCTGATGATAAACATGCCTGTATCAATGCTGCCACTTACATACGCACTTACGTCTGTAAATAATTTCTTTTCCATTTTTAATGATTGATAAAAGCGAGAAGATTCTCCTGTGCCTAAAACATCACTTAATAAATTCTGCGGATAATATTCTTTATCTGTTCTGCCAGCCATTTTATATACTTTATAAATCAGATCTACAGGAACATCTTTTCTGATATCTGAAAAGCGGGATTCTGTTTGCTCGGGTTCTTGCGCAATCATTTTTTCACTTAATTTTTCTGCAGGGATTTCACCAAACCATTTTTCTGCTAATGCAAAAGCAACCTGAGATTTTATTGCACCGGCAATTACAAGTATGGCATTATTTGGTCGGTACCATTTATAAAAAAAATCTTTTACGTCCTGCAATTTTGCATTTTGAATATGTGCTAAATCCAATCCGATTGTTGGCCATTGATAAGGATGAGAATGATATACTAATTTTCTTACCTGATGCCATAAATCACCGTAAGGACGATTGATATAATGTTCTTTAAATTCTTCGCACACCACATTGCGTTGCACATCAAGAGAACGTTTGCTGAAATCCAATTGCAACATACGATCACTCTCTAACCACAATGCAGTTTCAATATTAGATACAGGTAATATATCGTAATAGTTAGTAAGATCATTTGTAGTAAATGCATTATTTGTTCCGCCTGCTAATTGCAATGGAGTATCGTATTCGGGAATATTTGCAGAACCACCAAACATTAAATGTTCGAATAAATGTGCAAAGCCCGTATGCGTTTTTTCTTCATTGCGTGCCCCCACTTTATACAACACATTCACCGCAGCAAGTTGTGTTGTAAAATCTTCATGTGCAATTACCGTGAGGCCATTGCCCAGAATAGTTTTTTGAAAATGAATCATGCTGTATTTAAAATTGAGTTGCTGATAAACGGAAATTACTTTCACTTGTAATTAACAGAAGTAAAATTAATGGTTTAGAAATTGGTGGCTTCGCAATGCATTTATTTTGTATTCTATAATTCGTTCTGTTGATTTTGAACATATACCTTTATACCGTGTTGAGTAATTATAACTGAAAATTTTTTCACAATTTAAAAAATAAATATATGGCCTTTACATTACCGGCGCTTCCTTATGCATTCGATGCTTTGGAGCCCAATATTGATGCAAAAACAATGGAAATTCATCATGATAAACATCATGCAGGATACACCAACAATCTGAACAAAGCAATTGAAGGAACAGAGTGGGATAAGAAAAGCATTGAAGAAATATTAGCCAACGTTTCTAAAATAAGTACAGCAGTGCGCAACAATGGTGGTGGCTTTTATAATCACAGTATGTTTTGGGAAATTATGGCACCGAATGCCGGTGGAAAACCAACAGGAGATTTAGCTGCGGCAATTGATCGTGACCTTGGTGGCTTCGATAAATTTAAAGAAACATTTTCCGCTGCCGCAGGCACTCGTTTCGGAAGTGGTTGGGCTTGGTTATTAGTGGATCACAATAAAAAATTAGTGGTAACATCTACACCAAATCAGGATAATCCATTGATGGATATTGCAGAAGTAAAAGGTACACCAATTTTAGGAATTGATGTTTGGGAACACGCCTACTATTTGCATTATCAAAATCGCAGACCGGATTATGTTGGCGCATTTTACAATGTAATTAACTGGAATAAAGTAGCTGAGAATTATGCGAAGGCATTGAAATAATTATACCTTCAATTTAATAAAAAGTCCCTGCGATGATTTCATGGCGGGGGCTTTTTTTTTCAATGGACAGTTGACAATTGACAATTGACAGTTGACAATTGACAGTGGACAATGCAAAAAACTTAGACTATTGACTTTGACTAATAAGTTTCGGGTTTCAGGTTTCAAATTATAAATTATCGTTCGTCTACTCATAATGTTTTCTTCTCAGATTGTTCCTTCATTCTACTTTCTACCTTCCACATTCTTAATTCACTTCGCCCTCGCTTTGCGTCCTTTGCGTATTTTTCCTTTGCGGTCTTTGCGGTAATTTTTTCCCTATTCACCATTCACCATTCACCATTCACCATTCACTATTTTTTACCGCAAAGACCGCAAAGTTTTTTTGAGATATAAAAAAATGCAGCCACGAATGCACAAATAAAAAAGGAAACCTATTCATGCATTCGTGGCTTTTTTAGATCCATATTTACTACACACTATAAAAAACTCATTACTGATTACTCATCTCAGATTGTTCCTTCATTCTATATTCCTAATTCCTCATTCCTAATTCTTAATTCCTCATTCTTAATTCCTAATTCCCCTCCTCTTCCAAACGTTAAAGTTTCTAAAAACTCCGGAAACTTTTAAACCATTTATCGTTTCCTGTGTTTTTCTGTTCTAATTTCGCACCCGCAAAATGACTATTGAAGAACAAAAAATATTAGAGCGATGTGAACGTCTGTTCTTGCGCTATGGTGCAAAAAGTGTTACAATGGATGATGTGGCAAGAGATCTGGTTATTTCAAAAAAAACACTGTATCAGTATTTTACAAGTAAAGACGAATTAGTGCATAAGGTAACGGCATTTCATTTTCAACATCACAACGAAGTAGTAAATACAATATATGCCACTTCTCAGGATGCTATTTCTGAAATGTTACAGATAACAGAATGGGTAACTCAACATTTAAAAGACATCAATCCTTCGCTGATATATGACCTCAGAAAATACTATCCCAAAAGCTGGCAATTATTTTTAGAGCATCGCAACACCCATGTATATAATTGTATGATCGAAAATATTCGCAAAGGGCGTGAGCAGGAATTGTACAGAGATGATTTTGATGAGAATATCATTGCATCCATTTATATCAGTCGCATGGAAATGTTGATTGATCCGCAAATATTTAAACCCGATACCTACACACTTGATCAAGTAATGCCGCAATATATTCAATATCATATTCGTGGCATTGCAACACCTAAAGGCATAAAAAAATTAGAAAAAATTAAAACAACCATTCTATGAATTATTGGAAAAAATGGAGTGCCATAATTCTGATTCCTGTTCTTATTCAAGTAAATGCATTTGCGCAGACGCAGAGTTTTACTATGGCGCAGGCGCAAGAATATGGCGTTCAAAATAACACCGATGCAAAGCGGGCTCTTCTGGATATCGAAGCAGGGGAATCCACAAAAAAATCAACAACATCTATGGGTTTGCCGCAAGTAGATTTCGGCCTGGACTACACACATTATTTAACCTTGCCAACCCAATTAATTCCGGCGGAATTTTTTGGTGGTGAACCGGGTCAGTTTGAAGAATTGCAATTTGGTACACCTGAAAATATGAATATGAATTTTTCGGCTTCACAGTTATTATTCAGCGGCCCTTATATCTATGGATTGCAGGCGGCAAAAGTGTATATAGAATTATTGCAGTACCAATCGAAAGTTACGGAAACAGATATTCGCAAAAATGTAGAGCTCGCATATTTTAATGTGTTGATATTAGATGAGCAAGCAAGATTGTTAGAAAAGGATATTGCTATCATTGAAAAAACATTATTTGAAATGGGTGAAATGTACAAGCAGGGTTTTGTGGAAGAGGTGGATGTGGACAGATTGCGTATTACAAATTCCAATTTACAAACAATGGAAAAGAATTTAGTACGCCAAAAAGAAGTGGCAAAGAACTTATTAAAATTTCAAATGGGAATGGATTTGAGTGAGGATATTATTCTCACGGATTCATTAACTACCATTCAGGATAATTTTATTTTGATGGAGAATGATCAGAACTATCTTACTCGTCCGGAATTTAATGTAGCGCAAACAAATGTGGATTTAAATGCACTGAATATTAAAGTAAATAAAGCAGCATATTTTCCCACACTTGCTTTATATGGTTCCTATTCACAAGTGGCACAACGCAATCAATTTAATTTTTTAGAGTGGGATAATCCATGGTTCGAAACATCATTGGTGGGAGTGAAATTAAGTCTGCCGATTTTCGATGGTTTACATCGCTCGGCAGCAGTGCAGGAAGCTACCATTGGTTTTAATCGTGCACAGCTTACTCAAATAGATGTAACCAGAGGAATACAATTAGAAATTTCACAATACACTTCGGAGTATTTAAATGCGCAGGAAGAATTAGAAAATCAATTATCCAATATGGAATTGGCAAATAAAATTTATAGCAGAGCATTAACAAAATATAAAGAAGGTGTGGGTTCCAGTTTGGAATTAACAGACGGAGAAACCACTGTATTTAATGCACAGAGATCATACATTAATGCACTGTATAATTTATTATCATCAAGAACTAATCTTAAAAAATCTTTAGGCTACTTATAAAAACAATCGAATGAAAAAGATACTGATATACTCAATTACGCTTATCATCCTGGCTTCTTGCGGAAGCAAAAAAACAGAAGGAGATAAGGATGCACAATTAAGTGCATTACTAAAAGAACGTGCGGCAATAGATGAACAAATAAAAACTCTGGAAGATGAAATTGCAGCGGAGGGTGGTAATGCAGTGCAGGGAAAACAAAAACTCGTGACCATTGCTGAAATAAATAAACAACCATTCACCCGCTATATTGAAATACAAGCGAAAGTGGATGCAGAAGATAATGTATTGGTAACAGCACAACTTCCGGGTATAATTAAATCTGTGTATGTAACCGAAGGGCAGACAGTTTCCAAAGGTCAGTTGCTTGCAGAAATAGATAATGAAGCGGCAAGAAAAAATGTAGAAACTATTAAAACACAATTGCAATTTGCGAAAGACATTCATGTAAAACAAAAAGCATTGTGGGATCAAAACATCGGCAGTGAAGTACAATACTTATCTGCAAAAAATAATATGGAAACTTTGGAAGCTTCTCTTGCTGCAGCAAATGAACAATTGCAAATGTCGAGATTAACTTCACCCATAAATGGTGTTGTGGATGAAGTGGATATTAAAGTTGGTCAGATTGCATCGCCGGGCATGATGGGTATTCGTGTTGTAAATATGAGTAGTCTGAAAGTTATAGGTGAAGTTTCTGAAGCACATTCGGCATCTGTACAAACAGGGAATAAAGTACTCATTTATTTCCCTGATTTGCAGCGTGAAGTGGAATCTAAAATTTCATTTACTTCCAGAGTAATTAATCAGAATAGCAGAACATTTACTACTGAAGCAAAAATTTCCAGCGATGGAATTTATAAACCGAATATGATTGCCATTTTAAAAATTGCAGATTATACAAGTCAGGATGCAATAATTGTAGATATAAATCTGGTGCAACAATCCAGTGATGCCAGTTATATTTTTGTAGCAGAACAACAAGGTGATGCATGGACAGCACAACGCCGCAGTGTTACTACCGGCAAAGTATATAACGGAAAAATTGAAATTACTTCCGGCTTACAAGAAGGCGATAAAATTATTACTCAAGGTTATCAGGAACTTGTGAATGGACAGCCAATAACGATGTAATTCGGTTTTAAAAAAAAAATTGACCAACAGCTAATTTATTATAAACATACTTCCATTATGAAAGAAGTTTTTAAAGAGTTTAAACCCTCCAGTTGGGTAATTGATAACCGCACTACAATTTTTATTATATCGCTTATCATTACCGTGTTGGGTATAACCACCTATCAGAGTTTGCCAAAAGAACTCTATCCCGATATTACATTACCTACCATTTATGTATCCACTATTTATCCCGGTTCATCACCTACGGATATTGAAAATCTGATTACCAAAGAATTAGAAAAAGAGATTGGCGCAGTAAATGGAATAAATAAAATTACCAGTAACTCGGTACAGGATTTTTCGAGTATCATGGTGGAATTTGTTTCAGGAACAGATATCAATGATGCCAATCAAAAAGTAAAAGATGCGGTAGATAAAGCAAAACCAAATCTGCCAAGTGATCTTGATCCGCAGTATGGTCCCAATGTTTTAAAAGTAGAATTTTCTGAGATACCAATCATGTTTGTAAACGTGAGTGGCGATTACGATTTGGGTACATTAAACCGGTATGCAGAATTGCTGCAGGATAAAATTGAAGAAGTACCTGAAATATCAAAAGTAGATGTAATCGGTGCGCCGGAGCGAGAGATACAAATCAATATGGATATGTATAAAATGCAGGCTTCACAGGTTACTATTTATGATATCTATACCGCCATAAGTAATGAGAATAAAATTGTTTCCGGAGGTTCTATTCGTGTAGATGAAATGCGACGCAGTATTTCCGTAAATGGTGAGTTTGATAATGTAGATCAGATAAAAAATATGTTGATTTTGAATATGCAAAATGAACCTATTTATTTGAAAGATATTGCTGAAGTAAAAGATAGTTTTAAGGAGCAGGAAAGTTTTGCAAGATTAGATGGCAAAAAAGTAATCACGCTGAATGTTATTAAAAAAAGTGGTGAGAATTTAATTGATGCATCGGATCATATTAAAACATTATTAGAAGAACTTCAACTTAAAGAATTACCATCCGATCTGGAAATTACTGTTACCGGTGATCAATCCTCAATGACTCGTACGCAATTGCAGGATTTAATTAATTCCATCATCATCGGTTTTATTCTTGTAACTCTTACCCTCATGTTTTTTATGGGAGCTACAGATGCGATGTTTATCGGTTTATCTGTGCCTCTTTCCATGTTTATTGCATTTATTGTTTTGAGTTTAATTGGTGGTGCAATGAACTTGATTGTGTTGTTTGCATTCCTGCTCGGTCTGGGAATAGTAGTAGATGATGCGATTGTTGTAATCGAAAATACACACCGTATTTTCAACAATGGAAAAGTACCTATTCGCATTGCTGCAAAGCGAGCAGCGGGGGAAGTATTTGTTCCGGTAATGGCAGGTACCTTAACCACACTTGCCCCATTCTTTCCTCTCTTATTTTGGCCGGGAATGATTGGTTCGTTTATGCGTTTTTTACCTATTACTTTAATTATCACATTAACAGCATCACTACTAGTTGCCTACTTAATAAATCCTGTATTCGCCGCAACATTTATGAAAGCGCATAATAAAGAAGATAAACCAAAACGTCGTCGTCAGTTTGTTTTCTCTGCTGTGGTTGTTGCATTCGGTTTAATCATTTCTTTCAGTGGAAATCCATTGTTGGGAAATATCATTATTACCCTTGTTGGATTTTTCTGGTTGTATAGTCTTGTATTGATTAGAGCGATAAGATGGTTCCAGGAAAAAGGATGGCCAGTTGTTCAAAATGGTTATTCCAACATTTTAAGATGGACATTAAGACATCCTGTACTTACATTCGGTGGAATATTTTTATCCTTGATTATTGCCATTGTGAGTTTGATGATTTCAAAACCGGGGGTAGAGCAATTTCCAACGGGTGATCCCAATTTTATCTATGCATATATCGTAATGCCAACAGGAACAGATCAAGCAATTACAGACTCTGTAACACAAGTAGTAGAAAAACGAATTACCAATGTGTTGGGAGAAAATAATGAGTTGGTAGAATCAGTTATTTCCAATGTTACTATCAGTGCAAGTGAAGACCCGTTTGATCAAAGTGCTTACACCAATAAAGGAAAAGTAACTGTTGCGTTTATTGAAAGTTCTATTCGTCGCAACAGAAAAACAGCACCGTATATGGTGGAATTCAGAGAAGCAGTAAAAGGAATTCCGGGTGCAGAAATAACAATAGCGGGTGAACAAAACGGACCACCACAAGGTAAGCCAATCAACATAGAAATAACTGGTGATAACTTCGATGATATCATTGCAACTTCCGGAGATGTAAAGCGCTATCTGGAATCTTTAAATATTCAAGGCATTGAAGAATTAAAAACAGATTTACAAGCAAATAAACCGGAAGTGGTAATTGATTTGGATCGTGAGCGAATGAACCGTGAAGGTGTGTCCACAAATACTGTTGGATTTGAAATAAGAAATGCAGTATATGGCTTTGAAGTTTCAAGATACAAAGAAGGCAATGATGATTATCCGATTGTGGTGCGTTACGATGAAGAACAACGCAAAAGCATTGATCAGTTAAAAGATCTGAAATTAACTTACAGAGATATTACTACGGGTAGCGTGCGTCAAGTTCCGTTAAGTGCATTTGCCGATATAAAATATTCTAGTACTTATAGCGGTATAAAACGTATTGATCAAAAACGTGTGGTAACTATTTCATCCAACTTACTTACTGGTTATGAATCGCAACAACCTGCAATCATGAATCAGATAAAAACTGCATTGGCCGACTTTGATACACCACCGGGAGTAACCATTGGATACACCGGTGCAAGCCAGGATTTTGAAGAAACAATAAGCTTTATAAGTATTGCCTGGATTATTTCATTATTCCTGCTAATTATAATTTTAGTAGCACAATTTAATTCTATTTCAAAACCACTAATTATTTTCACTGAAATTATTTTCAGCATCATTGGTGTGCTGCTCGGATATGGTCTTACGGGAATGAATTTCTCTGCAGTAATGACCGGTGTAGGTATTGTTGCATTGCTCGGTATTGTGGTGAAAAATGGGATCCTGCTTGTTGAATTTACGGATGTATTGGTGGAAGAAGGAATGAGTGTAAAAGAAGCTGTGGTAGAAGGTGCCCGAATTCGAATGACACCAGTGGTTCAAACAGCATTGTCCACTATTTTTGGGATGATACCCTTGGCAATAGGATTTAATATTGACTTCGTTGGTTTATTTACACAATTGCGTCCCGATATTTGGTTTGGTGGTGAAAATGTAATTTTCTGGGGACCACTTGCATGGACAATTGTTTTCGGACTTGGCTATGCAACTTTTGTAACACTATTAGTAGTTCCGGTAATGTATTTATTAAACGAGCAATTTAAAACTTGGCTCTACAGTAAATTTGGAATTAAAAGAACAAAAGTAATTACAGCTCCAACTCCCGTTTCAATACAGGATGTAAATATTTAATTCATATTATTATTTATAAAAGAATGCTGCTGAGTTAAGCGGCATTTTTTTTTTGCTTACTTATCAAATAATAATTTTAAGAAAACTATAATGCTTATTTTTATTTAGTACATAATAACAGGATTTGATGAAACACTTCATAATAATATTTTTTCTTTCAACAGTATTCGGTTTCAATAATGCAAAAACACAAACACCAGAAATAATTTGGCAACATACTTATGGAGGCAATAGTGATGATAGGGCACAAGATATTTTAGCTACGGATGATGGGGGATATTTAACGATTGGATATACAAATTCTACTGATGGAGATATTTTATTTAATCATGGATTAAATGAAATGCTTGTTGTAAAAATTGATAGTGTAGGAAATACAGAATGGATTAAAACTTATGGAGGTTCAGATAGGGATTATGGATATACATTAAGTGTGGGAATTGATGGTGGATATTTATTAGGTGGTGAAACCGGATCAAACGATGGTGATATTTCTTTTAATAA
This sequence comes from Bacteroidota bacterium, assembly GCA_016715425.1. Classification (NCBI taxonomy): domain Bacteria; kingdom Pseudomonadati; phylum Bacteroidota; species Bacteroidota bacterium. The sequence continues at coordinate 386,140 of JADKAC010000008.1, read as the reverse complement.
TGGTCAAGATGATCTTTGGTTAATTAAAATAAATGAGTTTGGGGATATTGAATGGGAAAAAACGTATGGTGGAAGTTTTGAGGAACTCGCAAAGGATATTGAAATTACTTCAGATGGTAATTACATCATAGTGGGGGGAACAAACTCTTCTGATGGAGATGTTGCTGAAAATAAAGGCAGTAGTGACTATTGGATTATTAAGCTTAATCCCTTCGGCGAAATAATCTGGGAAAAAACTTATGGATCCAGTGAATTAGAAGGTGCTTATGATGTGCAAGAGGTTTCAGATGGTGGTTTTATAGTCGCAGGATATACAGTAGGCAACGATGGAGATGTAACAGAAAATAAAGGTGATAGGGATTATTGGATAATTAAATTAGATAGTGAGGGTGAATTAGAATGGCAAAAAACGTATGGTGGTTCTAACACAGACGAGGCCTATTCCATAGTCGAAAAACCGGGTGGTGGGTATTTATGTGTTGGCGTATCTTATTCTAATTACGGAGATGTGAGTGGGTCGCATGGTTTTGATGATTATTGGCTTATTTCATTAGATAGTAATGGAGAGTTAGAATGGCAAAAAACATATGGAGGAACCAATGCTGAGGATGGAAGATGTATAATAACCAATTACCTTACTCAATTCATAATAGCAGGTGTATCAAATTCTGATGATGGTGATGCTACAGAAAATAAGGGACAGGGAGATTATTGGATTTTACAAATAGACAGCGCAGGTAATATTATTTGGCAAAAATCAATAGGAGGATCCGGACTTGATTTTGCCTATAAAGTAATTCCAACTTTAGATAATCATTTAGTAGTTACCGGTTACTCCGGTTCTTCAGATTATGATGTATCTGCTACCTATAGCATATTTAATTTCTGGGTAGTAAAACTCGGCATTTGCGAAGATGTGTTTTATGCAGATGAAGATGGTGATGGTTTTGGTAATGTGATGCATGATACACTTGCTTGTGTTTTACCTGCGGGGTTTGTTGCGGATAGTTCGGATTGTAATGATGCAGATAATTCAATGTATCCAACAGCAATTGATATATGCAATGGAATAGATGATAACTGCAATGGTCTTATTGATGAAGATGCAATTTTTATTGCGTATTACTTAGATGCGGATGGTGATGGTTTTGGTGATGCAGAAACTGAAGAAATGTTTTGTGATATTCCTTTTGGTTATGTTACCGACAATACGGATTGCGATGATACCAACGAAAATATTTATCCCGGTGCAACAGAAATATTAAATGGGTTGGATGATAATTGCGATGGAGTTATTGATGAAGGATTAAGTGTAATTACACTTGCGCAAAATGCAATTAAATTATTTCCTAATCCCGCAAATACAGAAATACATATTGAACATTCACTTCATATTATTTCTATCATCACCCGCAATAATTTAGGTGAAGAAGTTGCAATAGAATTTATAAATGATGTTGCAGATATTTCTGCAATTCCACCCGGAGTTTATTTTTCAGAAATAAGAGCGGAAGAGGGAATTGTTGTTGTGAGTTGGGTGAAGGAATGACTTAGACAGTTGACAATTGACAGTGGACAGTTGACAATGAAAAAAAACTTAGACCGTTGACTTTGATTATTGACAAAAAAATTCAAGTTTCAAGTTTCATGTTCCCGGTTAAATAAACTCTATATTGATTATTCATCACTGATTTTATTACCATTAACCATTTATAATTTACAATTGCATTCTGGTAATTGCATTTTTCGCCTATTGCCTATTGCTAATTGCTTATTCACTATTCACCACTCACTAAAAAAACTCATCACTCATTTTTTCTTCACTACTCACTACTCACCATTCATAATGTCACCCCTTCGGGGTTCGGTTTTTTTTGTTACAGTTGTTTGTTATAATAATGTCACCCCTTCGGGTTTGGTCCGGAAATAATTCAAGTTGTTTTCTAAAATTTGAATTCGATAAATTATCTAATGCTTCCACGTTAGCTAACAAGGTTACATTAGCAAATTTTCAAATTCGCACATTAGCCACATTTGCCCATTATTATTATTGTCTGAATTAGGATTAATCGGATTTAAAGATTTATAGGATTTTTTTTCATTTGCACATTCTCACATTTGCACATTCTCACATCAAACACATCGGCTAATCGGCTAATCATCAAATCTGCTAATTAACTTCGCCTCATGCGTTTCATCACATATCTACTTTTATTTTTCAGCATCACAGCAAATGCGCAATCACCATTTATTATTTACAATACTGAAAATTCTTTGTTACCCGATAATTTAGTGAATACAGTTTATATAGATGCCGACCAAAATAAATGGATAGGTACACAAAGTGGTTTAGTGAAAATTGATATTGATAATAATTGGACTGTATTAAATACCACTAATTCAGGATTGCCGGAAAATGATATTCGTGCAGTGTATGTGGATGATGAAAATATATTATGGGTAGGAATGTTTCAAAACGGATTATCAAAATTTAATGGTACTGATTGGTTAAATTACAATACCACCAACTCAGAATTACCGGATGATTTTGTGCGGGCAATTATTAAAGATGCGAATGATACAATTTGGATTGGTTCCACCGGTGGACTTACAAAATGGAATGGTGCGGATGAATGGTTTACTTATACGATTAGTAATTCAGAAATTAAATCCAATAACATCACCGATATTTTAATTGATGATACAGGTAAAAAATTTATAGGAACAATTAATGGCGGACTAACCACTTTGGATAATGGTGAACTGCAATATTTCCGCACAGAAAATTCTGATATCGGAGATAATACAGTCTTGGGATTAGCAAAAGATGATTCTTATAATATTTGGATGGCAACAGCTTTCGGCGGATTATCAATTTATACTGCCGATGGAAATTTTTTAAATTTTGGTATAGCAAATTCCGATATTCCCGATTGGGAAGTTGCTGATGTTGCTGTAGATGAAAGTCAAGGTTTTCTTGCAATGAATGTTACCGGACTTGCACTTTTCAATGCTACAGATTGGGAAAACTTTACTGCGGAAAATTCTGCATTACCCGATGATAATCTTAACTCAATTGCAATGGATGCAAATGGTATTGCTTGGATAGGATCAGAAACTGCGGGTTTAGTTACTTACGACAAAAACATTATTCAATCAGTAAATACTATTTCTCAAAATGCTATTTCTGTTTATCCAAATCCAGCAAATAATTATCTGAACATTAAATCTGATTTTGAATTTCCTTTTGATATAATAATTGTAAACAGCAATGGAGAAACAGTAATTACTGTAACTAACTATTCTGAAAATACAATTGATATTTCCAATCTCACCAACGGCATGTATTTTTTAAAAATGCATTCGCAAAAAAATACTTGCTTTCAATATTTTATTAAAAGCAGGTAGTAATTTTTTTATTGTTTTACCTTTCTTATTAAATGAGGAAAATGCAATTAACCACATAATAGATACATAGATTAAATTCTACTGAAAACTTATCTTTTTTTCTATGTATTTATGTGGTTAAAAATTCATAAGTAAACTGAAATTAAAACGGATAATCCCCTCTCTTCCGAAGAGAGGGGCAGGGGTGAGTTGGAAGAACTATTTCACAAATAAATAAAATGAAAACTTATCTTTTTTTATTTCTATGTATCTATGTGGTTAAAATTTTTCTATTTATTATGTGGTTAAAAATTTCATAAGTAAACTGAAATTAACACGGATAATCCCCTCTCTTCCGAAGAGAGGGGCAGGGGTGAGTTGGAAGAACTATTTCACAAATAAATAAAATGAAAACTTATCTTTTTTTATTTCTATGTATCTATGTGGTTAAAATTATTTTTACTGCCATCTCACCAACTCTGCAATGCAATCCACTTCATCAATAATTAAAGTACCTTGTATTGTTAATACCTGATAAGCCATTGTAAGTACAGTATCATTCAGCGAACCACTGCCGGAAAATTCATAAAACACATCGGGTGCAATTGAAAACTGTTGAACCGGTATTACCACTTTCATTCCGGTAACTAATCCCGTTACTTCAAAACCTGCTTCATATAATCCTGGAAAACCAAAAATGATTTCATTACTGTTTCCATATTTAAAAAGTGTGAGTGAGTAATCAGATGTGAACGCACCACAATCATCATACACATTATAGTCGCCGATATATTCATCACGCACATCATAATAAGGCACGTTGTCATGGCAGGAATATCCAAGCACAATTATAATTGCTAAAGGAATTAATCGTAAATAATTTTTCATAATCATTTTTTTGTGAGAAGCCAAAGTTTATGCCAATGTTGCTTTCGTAAATAATTGCTTATACAAACTCAATGGCATATTAATTAAATTTGTAATTATTAAATTTTAATGATGACCACAATTTCTACTGATAAAAATACGCATTTTAAAAAGCAAATTTTAAATGGCATTCCAACTGAACTACCCGCACCAAAAATTTGGGACACTGCAATTAATCATGCACCCATCCGAAAAGATATTTTAAATAAGGAGGAAAAAATGTTAGCAGTGCGCAATGCATTGCGATATTTTCCTGAAAAAATGCATGCGGTTTTAGCAAAGGAATTTGCAGAAGAATTAAAAACATTCGGTCGCATTTATATGCATCGCTTTCGTCCTGATTATGCAATTCATGCTCGCCATTATTCTGAATATCCGCATGTATCAAAACAAGCAGCATGCATTATGTTGATGTTGCAAAATAATTTGGCTTATGCAGTTGCGCAACATCCCCATGAACTCATTACTTATGGTGGCAATGGAGCAGTATTTCAAAACTGGGCCCAGTATCTTTTAACCATGCAATATCTCGCAACGATGACGGATGAACAAACATTGGTTTTATATTCCGGTCATCCGATGGGATTATTTCCTTCGCATAAAAGAGCACCTCGAGTTGTAGTAACAAATGGTATGATGATTCCGAATTATTCTAAACCCGATGATTGGGAAAAATATAATGCACTTGGTGTAACACAATACGGACAAATGACAGCAGGATCTTTTATGTATATCGGACCGCAAGGCATTGTGCACGGAACAAATATTACTGTATTAAATGCTGCAAGAAAAATTGATGCAAATACAACAGATTGCACAGGAAAAATATTTGTAACTGCAGGCTTAGGTGGTATGAGTGGTGCGCAACCAAAAGCAACGGTAATTGCAAAAGGTATTTGTGTGGTTGCGGAAGTAAATGCTGCGGCTACACAAAAGCGACATGCACAAGGTTGGGTGGATGAAGTGTATGATGATTTGCAACAATTAGTCATACGTATGGAAGCTGCAAGAAAAAATAAAGAAGCTGTTTCGCTTGCTTATCAGGGAAATGTAGTTGACTTGTGGGAATACTTTGCAGATAATAATATTAAAATAGAAATCGGCAGCGATCAAACTTCATTACATAATCCATTTGCAGGTGGTTATTATCCTGTGGGTTTAAGTTTTGAAGAGAGCAAAAAAATGATGGCAGAAAATCCAACGTTATTTAAAGAAAAAGTATATGAAAGTTTAAGACGACATGCAAGCGCAATAAATAAACTCACTACAAATGGTATGTACTTTTTTGATTATGGCAATGCATTTTTATTAGAAGCATCCAGAGCAGGTGCTGATATTATGAAAACTGAAAATACATTTATCTATAACAGTTATGTGCAGGATATTCTCGGGCCTATGTGTTTTGATTATGGCTTTGGGCCTTTCCGTTGGGTGTGTTGTAGCAATGATCCAAACGATTTGCAAACAACAGATAACATCGCCGCTGAAGTATTAAAAGAAATGTATAACACTGCGCCGGATGAAATTAAATTGCAGTTATCAGATAATATCAATTGGATAACATCTGCAATGGAAAATAAAATGGTAGTGGGTTCGCAAGCAAGAATTTTATATGCAGATGCAGAAGGCAGAACAAAAATTGCGACTGCATTTAATGATGCAATTCAATCAGGAAAAATTTCTGCACCTGTTGTTTTAGGAAGAGATCATCACGATGTTTCCGGAACAGATTCACCGTATAGAGAAACAAGTAATATTTATGATGGCAGTCAATTTACTGCCGACATGGCGATACAAAATGTAATTGGTGATAGCTTCCGTGGAGCTACTTGGGTGAGTATTCACAATGGTGGTGGTGTGGGTTGGGGTGAAGTAATAAATGGTGGTTTCGGAATGGTGTTAGATGGTAGCGATGAAGCAAAAACAAATCTGCAACAAATGCTTTTCTGGGATGTAAATAATGGTATTGCTCGCCGTAGTTGGGCAAGAAATAATGAGGCCATGTTTGCCATTAAAAGAGAAATGGCAAGAACAAAAAATTTAAAAGTGACTTTGCCGAATATTGTGGATGATGATATTTTATCCAGTCTATTTTGATTCCATTGACTTATCAATAGTTTTATTTATTTCTGTGAAAGCATGTTTTGACAAAACCCTTTTAGTTTCGAGATATTTCCTTGACAACAAGTCCCCGGAAACAATTGCACATGGCTTTCCGGTTGCTGCCTCCATTACAAGAGTTAAAGCTTGTGGTAGTGATGCATTTGCTGGAAATAACATTTTAGCCAGATAAAGCACATCATCCTTTTTTGTCATAACTGCGGTATCAAACTCCACATCACTTACAAGGGTATATTTATATTTATACATTCCTGCGATGTCTTCTGCCGTGCATTTTTCATTTATATCACTTTCCCGGATATAAAGGGTTTTTTCCGTCAATAGCTTTACATATTCATCAGGCACCTCATCTATAGTTACACTCATATTCTTATCTGTAAGTCTTCCCTGCATATACCAGGTAGCATATTGAACAGCACAGGCAAAATCAGCAACACTGGGAAAAGAACAATTCATTCCTGCCAAGATGATTGGGAATTTATATATATCTTCTATTAAATTAAAAAAGATATAAGAATTATGTAATCCGGAACTATACCTATTTGATGTATCTAACTTATCATTAAAGATGGCGGAAGCGTCAAACTCTATTCCTTCTACCTGATGATAACCCGAACCATTTTCGCTTCTAGCGATACGGCCAATGTAAACAACTGCATACTTCTTTTTATCTTTTTTCAAATCCAAAGTTTGATCTAAAGTTTTTATTGAAAAAGTAGTTTGCTTCGGCCACATTGCTTGTACTGCTTTCTTAAAATTTGCATTATATTGATCAATGGTATGCTTATATAAAGTAACATCTCCTTTCTCTCCTTTCTTTTCCAGTTTTTTGATAACATCTTTATCATATTCTTCTTTTACTATTATTACTTTTCTTTTATAAAATTCTTCAATTTCTTTTGTTTTACCATAGGCACCTTGTGCATTTGAAACAATGCTAGTAAATAATGGTATTGCAAGATGTAGTTGAGCAAGAAATAACGCAGCAATGTTCTGGGATAAAAGAGAAATGGTGAGAACGGAAATTTCTTAATCGAATAATATGGATAATACTGTACCTTCTACATTTTAAATTGCAATAAACGCTCTTCAAAAACTCTGGATGTTATCTCTGTATTTTCCAATAATTTAAATTTGGTATTTATTTCTTGCGGATGCAATTCACTTTTTTGCGTAGCTAAATTGTAGTAATGAAAATACGTCCACATCAACGCCTTGAGTTTTGTTTTTTCGTTGTTCCACATTTTAAATTCTACCAATGTATTATTTGCATTCCATTCCACAATCGTACTTTCAATAATTACTTTCTCCATTGTCAACGCAGGTTTCAGATAAGCTATTTTATGCTGACCAACCACCCATGCGCAACCGGTTGTTTTTGAATAAGCAAATAAATCCAAATTATAATATTGCAGCAACTGATCTTCACGGGCATTTAAAAAATAATCTATGTACTTCGAATTATTTAAATGATTAAATGGATCACAATCAGAAAAGCGAATTAATAATTCCGAGGATAAGAGGATAGGCAAACTATCTGCATTATTTTTTTCCATTGTCTTTTTTTATTCTGCCGGCTTGTTTCAATGCATCATTCAACAAATATTCTATCTGCCCGTTCAGACTGCGAAACTCATCGGCAGCCCACTGCTCCAGCGCCTTCATTATTTCCGGCGACACACGCAATGCAAATGGTTTCTTTTTATCAGCCATTGTTAAACAATTTCTTTTTCTGATGCAAATTTTCTGATAGCAATTGCCATCATCTCTGCATTTTTTGAAGTTATAACCAATGAGGTATTATCCCTTTTTAAAAATTCAAAACCGTGCCCATCCTTTAATACTAATCCTGTCATTTTTTTGCGCACACTTTTTCTATAACCCCATCCATTAAATTCACCAAAGGGACTAATTTTTCGATTTTTCCATTGTGTAATTTCTGAGTAAGTCAAGGTTTTTTCATTCCAGATAAATGGTCTGTATTTATAATGAATACCGATACTGTCAATTCGAATTTGCAATGGGGTATTAAAAATTAAAAAGTAAACCAACACTTCAATTACCATTGCAATTATGGCTACAATTATCAGCTCTGAAGTTTCATCACTACCTGCTTTATATTCGGAAGCTATGGTAAATATTAATATGGAAAACACAGTGAATGCAGAAATTAAAAACAGCATTTTAATACCTAAATCGCTGATATAATGTTTTTCCGAATATTCCATAGTTAGTGATGTAAAGTACCTGCGTTCACAATTGGATTTACTGCTCTGTCAGAACATAACACAACCAACAGATTACTTACCATTGCTGCTTTTTTCTCCTCATCTAATTCAACAATATTGTTTTGACTTAACATCGCCAGCGCCATCTCCACCATACCAACCGCACCTTCCACAATTTTAGCCCTTGCAGCTACTACAGCTGTTGCTTGTTGACGTTGCAACATTGCTCCCGCAATTTCTTCTGCATACGCAAGATGTGTAATACGCACTTCTATAATTTGTACGCCGGCAAGTTGTAATCTTTCGGTGAGTTCAGTTGCTAATTCGTTGCTAATTATTTCTCCGCCGCTGCGCAAAGTAATTTCCTTTTGTGCATCATCAAAATGATCATATGCATAACTACCTGCAAGATGTCGCAATGCAGAATCGCTTTGCAATTTTACATAGTGCTCATAATTATCTACTTCAAATTTTGCTTTGGATGCATCACGCACTTGCCAAACAATTACGGCTCCGATAATAATGGGATTACCTTCTTTATCATTCACTTTTATTTTTTCACCTTCAATATTTCTTGCACGCAAAGTGATTTTATATTTTGCATAAAAAGGGTTTGCCCAGTAAAAACCATTTTCTTTTACGGTGCCCACATACTTTCCAAAAAGCGTAATCACTTTACTGTCGTTTGGGTTAATGATGAAAAATCCAATCATCATAAAAAAGGTAATAATAAACAAAGCAGCAAATGCCGGATTGAATGTGAAGGTGGCCCAAATAATGGCGCCCAACACAATAAAGAATACAATAAGCATCAGGTATCCTGAGCTGGGTTTAATGATTTTATCAGTTATCATAGTTTTCAATTTGATATCAAAGTAATATCAAATTAATTTAATAACCAAATTTATTTTTGAAATCGCTAAAAAAAAAATAGCCACGAATGCACGAATATTTATATTACACGAATGCACGAATAAAAAGGAAATCTATTCGTGCATTCGTCATTCAGCAAATTGATTCGTGCATTCGTGGCTGCATTTCATTTTTTATTATTTGCCTAACTCAATGTATTTTTTTTGTGTTTAAATTTTTTATCTGCGTAAATCTGCGTCATCTGCGGGGTTAATTTTTTTTTGTGCAAAGGCCGCAAGGTCACTGGATGGTTTGGCGTGGACGCCAACCTTGGAGAAATAGACAATTGACAGTTGACAATAAAAAAAACTCAACACTGATTACTGATTACTCATCACTGATTTTTTTACTCACAACTCACAACTCACCATTCACTATTCACCACTCACTTCTCACTATTCACTATTCACTATATGAAACGAATCTCTATCATTCAGAAACGGTAATTTCTCTCTCACTTCATGTAAAAAATCGGATGAAAGTGTAGCGGTATAGACGGCACGGTCGTGAATCATTTCCCACAGTATTTTTCCCAATGGATCTATTAATAAAGAATTACCGCTGTGATAAATATTATTACCATCGGAACCAATTCTATTTACACCTGCAACATAACATTGATTTTCTATAGCTCGAGCCGTGAGTAGTTTCGTCCACGCATTCATTCTGCGTTCGGGCCAACTTGCAACATATAATAACAGATCGTAATTATCCTGATTGCGAGACCAAACCGGAAAGCGTAAATCATAACAAATCAGCGGACATATTTTCCAACCTTTATGTTCAACAATTATGCGCTCAGTACCTTGAGTATATATTTCATTTTCTCCTGCTAAAGAAAACAAATGGCGTTTGTTGTAAAAATCATAAGTGCCATCAGGCCGCATCCAAATTAATCGGTTATAATAATTTTCATTTTCTTCTATTATAAAACTGCCGGTGATAATAATATTCATTTCTGCGGCAGTTGCTTTCATCCATTCAATCGTGGGGCCATCCATTTTTTCTGCAAGTTTAGATGCCTGCATACTAAACCCTGTAGAGAACATTTCGGGTAATATCACAATATCCGTATAGCCGGAAGTTTCAATCAGTTTACTGAATAATGCGGTGTTGCGTACTTTATCCTCCCAGGCGAGGTCGCTTTGTATAATTGTTATTTTAAGATCCTGCATTGATGATTAATTATGTTGTTTAATATAGTGCTAAAGGTAAAGAAGGCAAGTAATATTATAAATATAAAATCGGAATTCAATTGTATTTACTGGTTACAATTACTTTTTTAAAACTATCACAGGAAATTGCATTATTGCTTTACCTGAAATAAAATGTGTCAAACGATTTTGCCATCCGGGTTTATAAAGCAACTTAAATTTTAAATTTTGCAAATCGCTATATCTTCTGTGATGATAATGGTTACTCATCTCCGGGAATTGCAGATTGTTGTAATAAACAATTGTTCTTTCTTTTGCTTTTATAAATTCCGATTCAGAATAAAAAGGAGTATCTATAATTATTATTTTTCCATCATCAGCTAAATAATTCTGCAATTGAGACATAAGATTTATAAAATCAGAAAAGTATTGTGCAGATGCGCAGAGCAAAATAGTATTAAAACTTTTAGGTTGAAAGAGATTATCCGACACATCGCCAAATATCCAATTGAGATTAGCTAACTGAAATGCATTTGCTGCTTTATGTAATTCTTCTTTAAAAATATCTACACCATAAAATTCTGTATCGGCAAATTCTGTTGCAAGTAAATGTGTCAACCAACCATTCCCACAACCTACATCTAAAATGAGATTTTGATTATTTTTTTCCCTGAGATAAGTAATTAAAAATTGAGTGGAAACATTTCTGCTTTTCCAAAAATTAAACAGCGGATCATGTGTATTTACATGCGGTAGCGATTGCAGTACTGCTCCATCATAATCCCAACCTTCTGCTTTGCGAACAGCTGCATACACATTTGCAAAAGCTGAATTTTTACATTGGGTTAATAACAATCCGTTTTGTTGCTGTGAAAAGGGCTTTGCAATTATGCTGTAATTATGTTGCTGCATACAGGAACAATAAAACTACAAATACATACATTAAATTTTTTGCAGAATAGCAGCCGCTTTTTCCAATGTTCCATCCGACTTTGCAAAACAGAATCGCAACATCGTACCTTGAGAATTATTATGATAAAACGGACTCAGCGGAATAGAGGCTACTTTATGTTTTTCTGTTAATTCATTTGCAAAATCTGTATCCTTTTTATTGCTGATTGCACTGTAATCCAATAATTGAAAATAAGTGCCGGCAGCGGGTTTCCATTTAAAGCGTGAGCCTTGTAGTAAATTTATAAACTGATCTCTTTTCTGCTGATAAAATTCAGGAAGCATGGTGTATTGCTGTTTGTCTTTCAGAAAATCTGCCAATGCATATTGCGATGGTGTATGCACAGAAAATTGCATAAATTGATGTACTGCTCTGATTTCTTTTGTCAACTCTTTTGCTGCAATTACATAACCAATTTTCCATCCTGTATTATGAAATGTTTTTCCGAAAGAAGAAATAATTACACTGCGTTTTGCAAGCTCGGGATAATGTAACACACCTTCATGACGTACAGCATCAAAAATAATATGTTCATATACTTCATCACTGATAATAATGATATCGGTATCCTTCACAAGCTTTGCAAGTTGCAAAAGATCATTCGGTTTTAAAACAGTGCCACTTGGGTTTTGTGGTGAGTTTAAAACAATTGCCCGAGTATGCGCATTAATTCTTTTTTTCACCAAGTCCCAATTGATTTTATAATCAGGTGCTTGCAATTGTATAGGCACTGGGACACCGCCTGCCATTGTAATTCCGGGCACATAACTATCATAAGCCGGTTCAAATACAATTACTTCATTGCCTTCATGCAGCAATGCCTGAAATGCGGAATACAAACCATAAGTAGCACCGGAAACAATTGTTATTTCAGTTTCAGGATCTGGTGTTATTGAATAAATTTCTTCTGTTTTTTCTGCTATTGCTTCCCGTAATTGCATCACTCCCGGCATGGGTGCATATTGATTCATGCCTTGATGCATATAATGATTTACCAACTCAATTAATTTTTCTGAACTAGGAAAATCAGGAAATCCCTGCGCAAGGTTTATAGCATTGTGCTGATGAGCTAACGCCGTCATCCTAGAAAAAATACTGATGCCTGCGTTGGGTAATTTCGATCGAATTGTACCGGGGAATTGTAACATAGTCTTTTATTATAAATAAGTGTCGCCGAGATAACGCTTAATATCAGAAGTAATTTCTTTTAAATGTTGTTCCTGATCTTTTTTGCAAACCAATAATACATCTCCACTATCAACAACTACATAATCATCCAAGCCCTGTAATACCACTAATTTATTTTCAGGAGCAATCACCATACAATCTTTACTATCGTACATCAAAACCTGTTTGCCATTTACTGCATTACCCCAATAATCAGAACTATAATTGGACCACAGGGAAGTCCATGTTCCCAAATCACTCCAACCAAATGAACTTGGAATTACATATACATTACTTGCTTTTTCCATAAGTCCGAAATCAATTGAAATATTAGTACATAAACTATATGCTTTTTCAATTGCCGCTGCCTCTTCCGGTTTTCCAAAAAACTTTTGTGCAGCACTAAACGCATGATTGATATCCTGTAAATGTTTTTCGAATGCAGTAAGAATACTTTTTACATTCCAAATAAATATTCCGGAGTTCCATAAAAAATCACCGCTGCTCACAAAAGTTTTTGCAAGTTCCTTATCCGGTTTTTCAGTAAATGTTTTCACTTTATGAATACCGGGCATTATAGTATGGTCATCATATTGAATATATCCATAGCCGGTGTCAGGTCTTGTCGGTTTAATGCCTAAAGTAACAAGGTCATCGTGCGAAAACGTATATTCCAAACCCTGATACATCACTTCTAGAAATTTTTGTTCATTCAATATCAAATGATCGGAAGGAGCAACAATTATATTAGCATCCGGGTCAATGGTTGCAATTTTATGGCTTACATATGCAATGCAAGGACCTGTATTTCTACGCATTGGCTCGGCAAGAATTCGAGAAGGTTTTATATCCGGTAGCTGTTCATGAACAAGTTCAAGATAGGCCTCATTGGTAACTATAAAGATATTATCTTTGGGAGCTATTTTTAAAAACCGTTCATAGGTACTTTGAATTAAGGTCTGTCCCGTGTTAAGGATATCCAAAAATTGTTTTGGCTTATTTATCCTGCTTGCCGGCCAAAACCTACTGCCAATGCCACCGGCCATTATAGCTACATAAATATTATTCATACTCTGCTGATGTAACAATTCTACTTTATTAAAAATTAATTATTAATTGTACTATATTTAATCATTCGCAATTCATCGTGTGGATTTCACGATGGTAGGATGCGGTTTCAGAATGCGAAGTTGTAACAATACTTCCATAAAAGTGTTTATTAAAATCAAAAACAGACAAAACAATAAAATGCAGTTAGCAGAATTATCTTTAACAGGGTCATTACAGGAGTATTTCGGATTCAATGCTTTTAAAGGAAATCAGGAAGAAATAATTAAAACATTATTAGCAGGTAACGACACATTTGTAATTATGCCAACAGGCGGTGGCAAATCTCTGTGCTATCAATTACCCGCAATTTTATCGGATGGAACAGCAATTATTATTTCGCCATTAATTGCATTAATGAAAAATCAAGTGGATCTGGTAAGGTCTTACAGCAACAATAATGATATTGCACACTTTTTAAATTCTACATTAAACCGTGCAACTATAAAAAAAGTGAAATCCGATATAACAAGTGGATTAACTAAGATGTTATTTGTGGCTCCTGAAACATTAAGAAAAGAAGAGAACATTGAATTTTTTAAAGGCATAAAAGTTTCTTTTGTAGCAGTGGATGAAGCACATTGTATTTCAGAATGGGGACATGATTTCCGTCCTGAATACAGACAGATTAGAAATATGATTGAAACCATTAATGAGAAAATTCCAATCATTGCTCTTACCGCTACTGCAACTCCAAAAGTGCAAAGCGATATCAAAAAAAATCTTGATCTTCAAAACCCTACTATATTTATTTCTTCTTTTAACAGAGGAAATTTGTATTACGAAATTCGTCCAAAGCGCAGTAAGGAAATTGCGATAAAACAAATTGTAAAATACGCAAAAGAACACGCCAGAAAATCAGGAATTATTTATTGCTTAAATCGCAAAACCACAGAAGACATTGCAAAAGTGCTGAATGTAAATGGTGTGAAAGCAGCTCCTTACCACGCAGGATTAGATGCCCATGTACGCACCGAAGTACAGGACAAATTTTTGATGGAAGATGTTACGGTGATTGTTGCAACAATTGCATTCGGAATGGGTATTGACAAACCGGATGTACGTTTTGTAATTCACTTCGATATTCCAAAATCTATAGAAAATTATTATCAGGAAACAGGCCGCAGTGGTCGTGATGGATTGGAAGGCAGATGTATTGCTTTTTACAGTTATAAGGATATTGAAAAGTTAGAAAAGTTTATGCGGGACAAGCCATTATCTGAAAGAGAGATGGGTGCACAACTGCTTGCAGAAACAGCAGCGTATGCAGAAACTTCTGTTTGCCGACGCAAATTTTTATTACATTATTTCGGCGAAGATTATTTAAAAGATAATTGTGGCAGTTGCGATAATTGTTTGAAACCAAAAGAAAAAATAGAGGGTAAAGATTTTATTCATAAAGCATTGCAGGCAGTAAAGGCATTGAAAGAAAATTATGGTATTCCTTACTTAGTGGATTTGATGATGGGTAAAAAAACAACGGAGATTTTAAATTATGGTCATGATAAGCAAGACATGTTTGGCGCAGGAAAAGAAAAGGATGATCATTTCTGGAATTCTATTTTCCGCCAATGCCTATTAAATCAATTAGTGTATAAGGATATTGAACAATACGGATTAATAAAGCTTACTGATGAAGGCAAGAAATTTATTAAAACGCCTAAATCAATGATGATTTCTTTAAATCATGATTATGAAACCGATACCTCTGATGTGGAATTAGATAGTGGTGGAGCTAAATCAGTTTTAGATCCTGTGATGTTTGATCTGCTTTTAAAAATTCGTGATAGTATTGCCAAAACACAAAAGCTTCCACCTTATGTAATCTTCTCAGAAAATTCGCTGGAAGAAATGGCGACCATGTATCCATGTACGTTGGAGGAATTAACAAAAGTATCCGGTGTAAGTAAAGGCAAAGCAGAAAAATTTGGTAAGCAATTAGTCTCCGCTATTTCACAATATGTGGAGGACAATGAAATAGAGCGGCCAACGGATTTTATGACCATGAAAATAATGGCCAATAAGAGTGCAGACAAAGTACATATCATCCAAAGCATTGACAAAAAATTATCGCTTGAAGAAATTTCCCGCATGCGTGGAATCTCGATGATGAATCTGATTACAGAAATTGAATCTATAGTTTCCAGTGGTACCAAATTAAATCTGAATTATTATATTGATGATATGATCGAAGAAGATTTGCAGGAAGATGTTTTCGATTATTTCCGCACACTACAAAAACTGGATCTCAATCAGGCATTTCATGATTTGAAAGAGGAAGGTTTGTCATTTGAAGAAATTCAATTGCTACACATTAAATTTATGAGTGAACTGGCAATTTAATTTTTCCATCAGTAGAATTATATATTTTTGGAATTAACATCCAAAACAGAATTTTTGCAACATGGCAGAGCAGCAAACATTTGAAATAAAACTTCCTCAGTTCGAAGGCCCTTTCGACTTATTATTATTTTTTATTGAACGGGATGAATTAGACATCTATGATATTCCGATTTCTAAAATCACGCAGGAATTTCTTACCTATCTGCATGAGATGAATCAATTGAATATTGAGCTTGCAAGTGATTTTATTTTAGTGGCTGCTACTTTAATGCGCATAAAAGCAAAAATGCTTTTGCCCCGAAAAGAGTTAGATGAATTTGGAAACGAAATAGATCCACGAAAAGAATTAGTGGACAGGTTAGTGGAATACAAACGCTTTAAAGAAGTGCTGAGTGAGTTAACTACTTTGGAGGAAGATCGGATGCATAAATTACAACGTGGAAATATTGAAGCAGAACAACAGTTGCTTGCCAAACAATATTCCAATGAAATGGAGTTGAGCAGTGTGAATTTATTCAGTCTGCTCAAGGTGTTTGAAAAGGTGATGGAACGCTATCGCAATCAACCCGAAGTGCAGGAACATGTGGTGTTTCAATATAATTATACAGTAGATGAGGAGGCCGAACATGTATTGAGTTTTTGCAAATTAAAAGGTAAATCTTCGTTCACTGATGTGTTTGATACTTGCACAGATAAACATCAGGCAGTGTTCCGTTTCTTAGCAATTCTCGATTTAATTGCAGCACAAAAAATTCATCTGTTGATCGGTGAGGGAATGAATAATTTCTGGTTAAATCTGAATACAGATCATGTCGCAACCACCTGATGACCACAGCGATCTTCAAGAAATGATAAGCGATAATCCTGAACTGAAAAAACAGTTTAGTTATCGCAAAATCATCATCGTTATTT
Source organism: Bacteroidota bacterium (assembly GCA_016715425.1). NCBI lineage: Bacteria > Pseudomonadati > Bacteroidota > Bacteroidota bacterium. The sequence continues at coordinate 368,930 of JADKAC010000008.1, read as the reverse complement.
TAATCGGTTTACTCTTATCCGGATTTTTAATTGTTTCCACTTTCGATATAGAAGCATTTAAAAAAATTGAATGGAATGAGAAATCTTTAATCTGGATTTTCTTAGGTTATATCATGCTTGTTACCCGGCATCTCGCATTTATGTATCGTTTGCGATTGATAACAAATAATACACTTAGCTGGGGAAGTAGTTTTTCTGTAATTAGCTTATGGCTATTTTCATCTGCAATTACACCCTCCACAGTTGGTGGAGCTGCGGCTGCGGTTTATTTTTTAAAAAAAGAAAAACTCAGCACAGGTAAAAGCGCAACTACTTCTTTACTTACTGTTTTTTTGGATCAGATTGTGTTTGCAGTGTTTGCCACTTTAGCTGTTATAATAATTGGAAATGCGAAGATGTTTGGTAGCGAAACGGATTGTATGCAAGGAGGTGGAGGTGAATTGCCATTAATAAATGTGTTTCATTCTGTAAAAACTATTTTTTGGTGGACGTATTCTTTTTATCTCGTTATGATAATATTTCTGGGTTATGGATTATTTATAAATGCAAAAGCAATTAGCAATTCAATTCACAAAATATTTTCCTGGCGTATTCTTCGACGCTGGAAAGAGGATGCCTATAATACTGGTTTGGATATTATTGCTACAAGCAAAGTTTTAAAAAAGAAAAATACTGTATTCTGGTTGAAAGCTACTGCAGCCACTTTGGTTTCATGGTTTGCATTATTCAGCATTTCTGTTTGTATTATTATGGCTTTCTTCAATATCTCTTTTGAAAGTTGGCCCGTGTTATATGCCCGACAGTTTGTTGTTTGGATGTTGATGTTAATTCCGGCAACACCTGGCAGTACAGGTATTGCAGAAATCAGTTTTAGTGTATTGATGTGCGATTATACAAGCACTGCTTTAGCGCCGATAATGGCATTGCTGTGGCGCATTGTTTCTTATTATCCGTATTTAATAATCGGTATTGCTATTTTACCAAGATGGTTGAGAAAAGTATTTTAATTTTTTAAGCAATGAGTTTTTTCATTGTCAACTGTCAACTGTCAATTGTAAATTGTTTTGACCCATCTCTTATCTTCCCTCAAACAGGGAAGACGTTAATTCAGTGATGTTATCAAAGGTGTAGTTCTAATTATGATAAGAAATCATCAGCATTAAAAATTACACGGAGAATTCAGAAGTAACCACTGAGTATCACTGAGAAAAAAGTTTATTAAATACATTATTTAAATCATGCAAATCAACAAATCATTTAATTACAATTAAGACAATTGAGTTTGTTGAGCAAATGAGCGAGGAGCAATCTTTAATGATTTTTTTGCCAACCGCTAACCGCCAATAGCTAACAGCTTTATGATAACATGAAATTAATTGTATAGAATCACCCCTCTCTTCCAAAGAGAGGGGCAGGGGTGAGTTGGAAGAACCAAGATGGTTGAGAAAAGTATTTTAATTCTAAAAATATTTTATCAAACTACTTTATCCAACGCCTGACTTATATCCCAAATTATATCTTCATAATATTCAACTCCAATAGAAATGCGTACTAACTTTTCGGAGATATAATGTTTCTTTTTGTTTTCTACAGAAACATCTGCATGCGTCATTGTTGCAGGATGTTCGGCAAGTGATTCTGTGCTTCCCAACGACACTGCAAGTTTTATTAATTGCAGATTATCTAAAAATGCAAATGCTTCTTTTTCTCCTCCCTTAATATCAAAGCTCAACATAGCGCCATGGCTTTTATATTGTCTTTCTAATATTTTGAATTGTGGATCTTCTTTTTTTATTAATCCTGGAAAATATACTTTCTCTACTTTCGGATGTGCGTCCAACCATTTTGCAACATGTTCTGCATTTGTTGCCTGTAACATCATGCGTGGTTTCAATGTTTCTAAACTGCGCATTAATAACCAACATGTCATCGGATCAATTACATTTCCGAAAAATGTGCGCATACCTTTTATACGTTGAATTAATGCTTTACTTCCTAATACAGCGCCTGCAATTACATCACTATGTCCGCCGATATATTTTGTGGCACTGTACAATACTAAATCAACACCATGCTCTAAAGGATGACACCATAACGGACCCATATAAGTATTATCCACTGCCACATGCACTTTCTTTTCTGCAGTAGAAAAATGTTTTGCAATGCTGCTACACATTTCTAAATCAATTAAAGTATTGGTGGGATTGGATGGAGTTTCTACATAAATAAGGGAAGGAATTTTTCCTGTGGCTGCAATTAATTCCATAATTTTTCTCTGCTGTCAAATGCATCAAAACTTAAATAATCTACTCCCCAAATAGGAAGCACATGATGAATAAAATGATCCGTACCACCGTACAATGGAGAGCTGAATAATACTAGATCTCCCGGCCGCAACATTTCCATCATCGTTGTTGTAATTGCTCCCATACCACTTGAAAAAACTGCACATGCTTCTGATTTATCCCAAAGTGTTAATCGCTGTTCCAGAATTTCCATATCCGGATTATTCAATCTGCTGTAAATTAATCCTGATTCTTCTCCCGGATTTGGTTCACGCAATCCGTAGGCTAATTCAAAAAATGCTTTTCCTTCTGCTGCTTTTTTAAATACGAATGTAGAAGTTTGAAAAATCGGACATTTGACTGCGCCTTCGCTCAATTCCGGTTTATATCCGTAACTCATCATCAACGATTCCGGGCGCATCCATTTTTTATCAGACATAATTTTTTATTTGTATTGCAAAGATAAACTTGCTTTGCAGCAAAGCGAATGATTTTTATTAATTGCAATTTTTACTTTTCAAATAATTACATTAGCATTTCATCGAAAAAGATATTATGTATCCATATCAAATTAAATCTTTAGAAGAATACGAGAAAGCATATTCAAAAAGTGTAAATGCACCGGAAGAATTTTGGAGTGACATTGCAGAAAATTTTTTGTGGCGAAAAAAATGGGATCGGGTGTTGGATTGGAATTTTACAGAACCAAAAATTGAATTTTTCGGAGGCGGAAAATTAAACATTACTGAAAATTGTATTGACAGACATTTAATTTCAATCGGCGATCAGCCTGCAATTATTTGGGAGCCAAATGATCCGGATGAACATCATCGAATTTTAACCTACAATGAATTATATAAAAAAGTAAATCAGTTTGCATGCGTATTAAAAAATAATGGCGTACAAAAAGGTGATGTAGTTTGTATTTATATGGGAATGATCCCTGAATTGGCAATTGCGATGTTAGCATGTGCAAGGATTGGTGCAATACATTCTATCATCTTCGGTGGATTTAGTGCGAGAAGTATTGCAGATAGAATTCAAGATGCAGATGCACATTTTGTTATTACTTGCGATGGTGCATTTCGTGGCGCAAAAGATATTCCTTTAAAAGTATTATTGATGATGCATTGCAAATGTGCGATAATGTAAAACGTGTAATTGTTTATACACGCACACATACACCTGTAAGTATGCTGAAAGGAAGAGATGTGTGGTGGAATGATGAAGTACATAAAACAGAAACTTTAAACATGCAGGAATGTGTTGTGGAGGAAATGGATGCAGAAGATCCACTATTTATTTTATACACTTCAGGCAGCACAGGTAAACCAAAAGGAGTAGTTCACAGCACTGCGGGTTATTTGATTTATACAAATTATACATTCATAAATGTATTTCAATATCAACCCGGTGATATACATTTTTGCACGGCAGATATCGGATGGATAACAGGACATAGTTATATTATTTACGGACCCTTAAGTGCAGGCGCAACTACACTGATGTTTGAAGGAATTCCAACATATCCTGATCCGGGTAGATTTTGGGATATCATTGATAAATATGGCGTACATATTTTATATACAGCTCCTACAGCAATTAGAAGTTTAATGCGACATGGAGTTACATCATTGAAGAATAAAAACCTGAATTCATTAAAAGTATTAGGCACAGTTGGTGAACCGATAAATGAAGAAGCATGGAAATGGTATTATGAAAATATCGGCAAGAAAAAATGCCCTGTTGTAGATACCTGGTGGCAAACAGAAAATGGTGGCATATTAATTTCCAATCTTGCCGGAATCACTCCGCAAAAAGCGAGTTATGCAACACTTCCATTACCAGGAATTGTACCTGTATTAATGGATGAACAGGGCAATGAAATTCATGGTAATAATGTGAGTGGAAATTTATGTATCAAATTTCCATGGCCATCTATCTTGCGCACAACATATGGCGATCATGAACGATGCAGACAAAATTATTTTGCCACTTATCCCGGTTATTATTTTACGGGTGATGGTGCCTTGCGTGATGCAAACGGATTATATAGAATTACAGGAAGAGTAGATGATGTATTGAATGTGAGTGGTCATCGCATTGGAACAGCAGAAGTTGAAAATGCGATTAATATGCATACCGGAGTTGTTGAAAGTGCAGTAGTTGGCTTTCCGCATGATATAAAAGGACAAGGAATTTATGCCTATGTAATTTATAATGGCACACATGAAAATGAAGAGCTGACACGACAAGATATTTTGCAAACAGTAACTCGTGTAATTGGTGCATTGGCAAAGCCGGATAAAATTCAATTCGTAAATGGGTTACCAAAAACTCGCAGCGGAAAAATTATGCGTCGTATTCTGCGCAAAATCGCCGAAGGTGAAATAAATCAATTGGGAGATACTTCTGCATTGTTAGATCCGAGTATAGTGGATGAAATAAAAGAAGAAAGAATTTGATGTGCAAATGTGCAAATGTGAGAATGAAATGATTAGCCGATGTGATGATTAGCAGATTAGCCGATGAAAAAAATGAATAATTAATATTATTAAAAAATATTTTCCAATGAAAAAAAAGGATTCAAAAGAAATAAACGAGCAAGAAGAAATAAAGAAATTAGAAAAGCGATTAAAAGAACTTGAAGAGCAGGCTAAAGTGTTAGATATTAAATTAATGTTCTTAGATAAAATGATTGAGATTGCCGATGAAAAATATAATATTGATATCAAAAATCAATATAAAGAATCCCAACATTCTGAGAAGAAAAAGAAATAGAGTTTTAAAAGTTTCGGGTTTCAGGTTTCGAGTTTCAGGTTTCGAGTTTCATGTTTCAAGTTTTTCGATTCGACAATTCGACAATTCAACAGTTCTACATTCCGATAGCTAACAATTCTTCGATTCTACATTTTATTAATTCTCACATTCTTCAATTTTCACTTAATCCCATCAGCTAATCGGCTAATCATCTCATCGGCTAATCACTAATTCGCACATTCTCACATTTTCACATTTGCTAATCTGCTAATCATTCCATCGGCTAATTAACAATTCTCTATCTTTGCACATGGAAAATTATTCGAACAAATTCAGAGGCACCAGCCTCACATTCGATGATCTGTTAGTTGTTCCCGCTTATTCAGAAGTACTGCCACGGGATGTAGATATCAGCACCAAGCTTACCAGAACTTTACGCATCAATGTGCCAATAATTTCGGCGGCAATGGATACCGTTACCGAATATCGTATGGCCATCGCAATGGCTCGTGAAGGTGGTATTGGAATTATTCATAAAAATATGCCCATCGCTTCGCAGGCCGAACAAGTGCGCAGAGTGAAACGTGCCGACAGCGGAATGATAATAGATCCTATAATTTTAAATCAAAGAGCAATTATTGGCGATGCATTGCAACTGATGCGTGAAAATCGAATTGGCGGAATTCCTGTTGTGGATGATGAAGGAAAATTAGCAGGTATTCTTACAAACAGAGATTTGCGTTTTGAAAATAATATGAATCGTCCTGTAGTAGAAGTGATGACCAGTGAAAAATTAATTACTGCACCTGAAGGAACAACCTTACAACAAGCAGAAGAAATTTTAAAAAATCATCGCATTGAAAAACTGCCGGTTGTTGATGCAGATTTTATGTTGAAAGGATTAATTACTTACAGAGATATTATGAAATTGCAAAGTCATCCGAGAGCTTGTAAAGATGGTTTTGGAAGATTGCTTGTAGGTGCTGCAGTGGGAGTTACCACAGATACATTGGAGCGTATTGAAGCATTGAAAAATGTGAGTGTTGATTTGATAATTATTGATACAGCACACGGACATAGCAAAGGTGTTTTGGAAATGGTGAAGCTGGTGAAAAAAACATTTCCTGCTCTGCAAATTGTTGCAGGAAATATTGCAACCGGTGAAGGTGCAAAGGCATTAGTGGATGCGGGAGTAGATGGTGTGAAAGTGGGTGTTGGTCCGGGTTCTATTTGTACAACAAGAGTAGTTGCCGGAGTTGGTGTTGCACAAATTTCTGCAATTTTTGAAGCAGCAAAAGCAATTGAAGGAAGTGGTGTTCCGATAATTGGTGATGGCGGAATTCGCTATACGGGAGATATTGTAAAAGCAATTGTTGCGGGAGCAGATTCTATAATGGCCGGAAGTTTATTGGCAGGTTCAGAAGAAAGTCCGGGGGAGACAATTATTTATGAAGGCAGAAAATTTAAAAGCTATCGTGGAATGGGAAGTGTGGAAGCGATGGAGCAGGGAAGTAAAGACAGATATTTTCAGGATGTAGAAGATGATATAAAAAAATTAGTGCCCGAAGGCATTGTTGGTCGTGTACCATTTAAAGGAACAATAGAAGAAGTGATGGTGCAATACATCGGTGGTTTGCGTGCCGGAATGGGATATGCCGGAGCAAAAAATATTGAAGAATTAAAGAAAGCGCAGTTTGTACAAATTACTTCCAGTGGTATTCGTGAAAGCCATCCACATGATGTGGTGATTACGAAAGAAGCACCGAATTATTCGAGGTGATATTAAATAAAAAAAGCAGTGAATATTCACTGCTTTTTTTATTTTCATTTTTACTTTTATTTCCACACCTGATACCCAAACGGATCTAAATTAAAACTCGATTTTGATTTGAGTTTTATTTTTTCTCCTGTAAATGCATTTGTATATTTTCCTTTTAGTAAATCATTATTTAATGTAATTGCTCTGCTTTCACTTGAACAATTAATTACAACCAACACTTTATCTTTTCCTTGCTGACGAGTAAATACATACACTTCATTTTCTGTATTTATCACATCAAATGTTCCGCCGTAACTTCCATTCCAAAGCGCACTGTTATCATGCTTTAATTCCAATAGTGTTTTATAAAAAGATTCATATTTATTTTCAATACCAAATCCAATTGTGTCCTTATCAAAAAAGCGTAAACGTTTATTTAATCCTGCTTCCTGTCCGCTGTAAATTAATGGCATACCTGGAATAGTTGCTGCCAAAACAAACATGGCTTCTGCTCCATTTCCCATGCGTTCGAACTCTGTTCCCTGCCAGGAATTTTCATCGTGATTACTTGTAAAATACATGCGATAACTATCTGCAGGATATGCGAGTCGTTGTGTTTGAATAATTGAATCTAAATGTGCGAGTGTTACTTTTTCTTTTGTTAAATCATTCATTGCATGATGCACTTGCCATGTGTAAGTCATGTCGAATCCATTTTCATGAAATTCAGGACCTTCCGCTTCGGCAAGCATAAATAAATTGGGTTTTGTCTTTTGCAATTCTTCTACTGCTGTTTTCCAAAAATCATTAGGCACCATGTAGGCAACATCACAACGAAAGCCATCAACATCTGCTTCAGTAATCCAATAGCGCATTGCCTCAATCATTGCTTTGCGCATGTCGGCATTATCAAAATTTAAATCCGCAACATCTGCCCAATCTGCTACCGGCGAAATAATAAAACCATCCTTTCCTTTGGTGTACCAATCAGGATGTTCTGTTATCCAGGGATTATCCCATGCAGTGTGATTTGCCACCCAATCTACAATTACATACATACCTGCTTTATGTGCAGCACTCACCATTTTTTTAAAATCTTTCATGCTTCCAAATTCAGGATTTATTGCGGTGTAATTTTGAATGGAATAATAACTTCCCAAACTTCCTTTTCTGTTTTTTACACCAATAGGTTGCACAGGCATTACCCATAAAATATCCACACCCATATTATCCAATCGGGAAATATGTTTTGCAAATGCATCTATAGTTCCTTCCGGTGTGTATTGACGAATATTTACTTCATAAATATTTGCTGCCTTACTCCATTCCGGTGGTGATTTCATGGATGTGGATTGTGCATTTACTAAATTCATTGTGGTTACTATTAAAACGAAGAATATTATTTTTTTCATTTGTCTAAAGTTTTATTCATTGTAATTATTTCAAAGCTATAAGGATTTAAAACAAGGACGTCGTTGACATCAGCAGCCATTATTTCAGAACCAAATTGTACCGCATATTTTTCTTTAATAATTGTATCATTTAATTTAATATAAATTGTTTTAGAAGATTTATTAAAGTAAACATACACTGTATTTTCAAAATAATTTCTTGTGTAAGACCAAACTTCATTTGTAACGCTGATGTTTCTGAAATCACCGTACAACAATGCCATATTCGCACTGCGTATTTCATTTAATTTTTTCACAGTATTGCGCATATCCAATTCATCTTCACTTAAGCTATCAAATCGCATCATGCGTCTGTTATCCGGATCACCTGCGCCGGGCATACCTATTTCATCGCCATAATATGTAATCGGAATTCCGGGGATAGTTGCATTAAATGCATGCAACATTTTTAATTTATTATAACCTATCAGATCTTCTACTTCTATATCACGATTCCATCCTGCTTCTTTTTCATCTTCATCCCATCGCAATCCTTTTCCTGCATAAGAAATAAATCTCGGTAAGTCATGATTACCCGAAATATTTCCCATGGTATGATGATATCCATAATAATCAAAAGTAGTTTGTAGTGAAGTTTCCATCATCTCAAAAGAAACGTCATCAATTGCAAATGCACTGCGTGAATCGAAGTAAGTATTAAAATCAAATTGCGCATTTAATAATCCGCTGCCTAAGTAACTGCCAATTAATTCTCTGCTTCCAAATGATTCACCTATCTGATAAATATTGCGCTGTTGTGGCACTTCAATTTCTTCTTTTATTCTGCGTGTGAGTAATCTCCAATATTCTATTTCAATATGCTTTGTAGCATCATGACGAAATCCATCCAGATTAAATTCTGTAATCCAAAACATTGCACTATCTGCAACTGCATTTGCAACGATTGGTTGTGAATGATCAAAGCTCGGCATATATGGTTCGAACCAAGTTGTTAAACGATACTCATCCCACAAGCGTAAATTATTTCTGCCATCGGGCAATACCAAAGGAGAAAACCATTCGGGATGTTCTTTCCATAATGGATGTTCAATATGAATATGATTTGAAACATAATCGAGATATACATTCATATCATTATTATGTGCATCACTTACTAAAGATTTAAATAATGCATTTGTACCAAAACGCATATCCACTTGCGATAAACTGATGGGCCAATAACCGTGATATCCGGTGAACCAACGATGTGGTTCCGGATATTCCTGATATGCTCCCCAGGGATTTTGATTTACAGGAGAAATCCATAATGCATTAAATCCTAAATCCTGAAAATAATGTGTATTTATTTTTTGCTCTATTCCTGCAAGATCACCGCCGTAATAATTTGCTTTAGCTTCCACTCTTGCATCATCCACTTTTTATCATTCGTTGTATCGCCATTCATAAACCTGTCAACAAAAACAAAATACATAATTGTTTTTGTAAATCATTGCGGTCGAGTAAAGTTGCATCTTGAATTACTTCTCCATTTTCCAACGGAATTAAAATATCATTGCTTTCTCCAAAATTATTATATGCATACACACGAATATGCGAACGCTTAACAGTAGTTGCTTGTGGTGGAATAGTAATTTTTAAAATTCCTTTTTCATCTATTGCATAATTTAACGCAGTATTTTCCCAAAGTACAAACCATTGTTTTACATTATTCTCTGCGGTAATAAAAATATTTTTTCCTGTTGTATTTCTTGTTGTGATAAAAGGAATAGAATCATGATTTGTTCCTGGAATTGTCAATATCGTATTATATCCGCCCATACCATTTGGCATCACATCTTTATTGTTGGGATCCAACATCCAATTGCCATCAGCAACTATCTGACAGGCATAGCGACCGGGATTTAAAACAAGGGTTGTATGCCATAATCCATTCTTAAATTCTAATGGAGTTGCCGTTGGATTCCAGGCATTCATATCACCCACAATAGTTACTGTGTTATAAATGGAATCCATTGGATTAAACTGAAAATCAAAACTCTTTTTTTTGGATTGTTTTACAAGAATAGAATATCGCTGTGTGCCCGCAACAAAATCTATTTTACCGATTGGCAGCATAGTTTTATTTGTGTTTATAATTAGAATTGTATTGTCTGCATTACGAACAATACTCAAATAATCAGGAGCAATTATTTCTGTAACTGCATTTGTATCATTAAAATAATCTTCCAGAAAAACTATTGTGGAATCCGGATTTAATTCAATAGGTGTTGCCAATCCGAAAATGTCTGTATGTTGTGCAAATAGATTTTCAGCAAACACCAAATGAAATATTATACTTACAATTATTAAACTTCTTTTTATCATACTTTTTTATTTTTCAAAAAACCATTTATAAGCAACAGGAAATTCTTTGCGCCAGAAAATTTCATTGTGTTGTGCATCTGCTTCAATCACATACCGATAATGTCCGTTAGCATCTTTATTTGCTTTTAAAATTTCATACATGCGATTCATTTCAGGTTCCATTGTTTCACTTTCTTTTCCACCTGCAATAAAATATAAATATGTAGATCCGGAAAATATTGTTGTATCCGCAACAGTAAATAAAGGTTGTGCAATCCAGAATGCAGGAGAAAAAACAAATGCATTTCCAAACACATCATTATTGCGCAACACCGCATACAAACTCATCAATCCACCTAAAGAACTTCCTGCAATATATGTTTGCTCTCTATAACTTTTTGTGCGGTATGTCGAATCAATAAAAGGCTTTAATGTCTCCACAATAAAATCAATAAATGCATCACCATCTCCGCCGCCATAAATAGAATCTTTCCAAGGTAAATATTCATTAGTTCTGTCCGCACCCGCATTATCAATTCCTACAATTATTGCTGAAGGAATTTGATCTGTATAAAAAGTATGCATCGTTTCATCTATTCCCCATTCACCAAAAGGAGCTGTTGCTTCATCAAATAAATTCTGTCCATCCATCATATAAATTACAGGATAATTTTTTGAATTAATGATATATTCAATAGGAAGTAAAATCCGCAAATGTTTTTCTGTTTCTAATTGTGGTGAATATATATCGAAATGAATTACGTCAGGATTTAATGCGACAGAATCGTATGTAAACATATCGTGCCATGCATTCACAGCCGCCCAACTTTTTACACCGGGAGCATTCATGAGTTGACGATTTGGAATATCTTTTCCATTCAACATTGTTTCCACTGTTTCCCAACTGCCTCTTGTTATTTTAAATTCAATATCATCTGTATTCGCAGGTATAAATGAAAGTGTGGGAACATTATTTTCCAGATAAAACATAAAATTGGGATCAGCAGGATTCCAATCATTAAAAGTACCGGCAGCATAATAAGGTCCTATACTATTTTTTGGTACAGAAATAATTGTTATAGTAATCTGTGCATTACCAGATATAAAATTGAAAACTATAATAAAACACAATATTAATTTTGGAATACAGTGGTGAAGTCTGTTCTCTGAATTATTGATGAATGAAAATACAATCATGCTATACTCTTTTTGTCATTACTCTGTTGAAGTGCAAGTTAATATAATCGCTACTGAATAAAAAGCTTATAAACCCATATTGCTTTTATAATTTTAAATTTGTTTTTTAATAGCTGTTATGCGCAAAATAATATTGATTTTTTTTCTTGCAATTGCCACAGTCAAAGTTCATGCTCAGGAATTTATGATTCAGAGTTGGTATTGGAATTATCCTACTTATGTGGTTACCGATTTTTATATGGAATATTTAGAAAGTCTGGCCGATGAATTTCATGAAGCCGGATTTACTTATGTGTGGTTGCCGCCGTTGTCAAAAGGTTCGGGTGGATCTTATAGTATGGGTTATGATGTAAAAGATTATTATGATCTCGGCAATTTCGATATTTGTCGTTGGGGTAATCGTCCGGCATTTGATAATCTGGTAAACACATATAATGCGAATGATTTAAAAATTGTTGCGGACATGGTTTACAATCATCGTGATGGTGGCGCATGGGAAGATAATCCTGCTGTGGAAGGTTGGATTGAAAATATGAATGCTACAAAAATTGCTGCAGGCGATCAACCCTTTCCAAGCGATAGATACAGATGTTATTTACCTCTTGGTGGTGTATCTGGAAATGGAGCAGGCACATATTATTTTAAAATAAAATCTGCAAGTGGTGCTTCCGGTCTTTATGATAAACCATTTACTGTAATGATGTGGACGAACACCATTGATGCGAATTATGCTTTAGCTGCAACAATAGAATCAGAACCAAATGGCGGCGCAGATTGTGGCGAAGGAAATAATACAATTACATTATCAAAACGTTTGGACGCAACAATTGATAATAGCGGTTGTGGTGTGGATGAATTTGCATTGACAATTACAACTTCGCAATTTGATGTGGATGGTGATACCTTATGGATTAGAATGTATAATACCGGTTCGGGTGGCTTGAGTGATATGACGGATCATTTTATTTATGGTTTATGGAGTGGAGTTGCTGCAGAAGATATTCAAAATGAAATTGCATATCAAACTGCGACAGATTTTACCAATATGCAAAGTGGAAATGGCGCAATGAATTATTTAAATTTTAAACCCAATGGTTCTCCAACTCAATTAGCAGGCGATCAGGATGCGATGTATTTTTTTTATGATCTGGATCAAAATGTAATTAATACTCAGGATGTTTTAAAAGAGTGGACGAAATGGATGTGGGATGATGCCGGTGTTCGTGGTATTCGTGTGGATGCAGTAAAACATTTTCCGGCTTCTTTTATGGGTGATCTTTTAGACTATATGCACGACAATGGCAAAGATTTAGAAATGGTGGTTGGTGAATCGTATGAATACAATGCATTTGTTTTGAAAGCATGGTTGGATGATGTGCAGGCAAATATGGATGATGATACTAAGGATGCAATTGATATCCGCATTTTTGATTTTGCATTGCGCAATAATTTAGAACAAGCTTGTGATGCTTTTGGATATGATGTGCGGAATGTATTTAATGCTTCTTTAGCTGATGCAACTGGTACTTCAGGATATAATATTGTAACGTTTGTAAACAATCATGATTTCCGTGATCCCGGTCAGCCGGTTGACAATAATCCGATACTTGCTTATGCATATATTCTCACCAATAATAAACTCGGAGTACCATGTGTTTTTCAAACAGATTATTTTGCGCCGGGAAATTTGCGCTATAAAATAAATGGATTAATGGAAGCACATCGTCGCTATATTTTTGGTGCAACACAAGTGGATTATCTCAGCAGATTTAGTACACCATATTCTGCGGATTTTAGTGGTGGGTTTGCAAACACTTCTCTCATCTATCAATTGAGTAATGCAGTAAGCGGAAGAGAAGTAATTGTTGCAATAAATTTTGCAGGAGAAACACTACAAGTGAATCAGGAAATAAATACAACAAATATTTTTTCGGGTGATACACTTACTAATATTTTTTCTGAATCTCCGGGTGAATATATAATTGTTGGTGGCGATAATAAAGTAAATCTCGAAGTGCCTGCACGCAGTTTTGCTGTTTGGGTGCAAGGTGATTTGCGGAATGAATTAATTGATATCAGTACGCCGTTAGATACCACACAAAATCTGCAAAATTTATCTGCATCAGAAATACATTGCTTCCCAAATCCTGCAAAAGATTTTATACAAATTGCAATTCCAATCAGTGGAAAGTATTATTTAGAAATACAAGATATCAATGGTAAATTAATATTGAAAAAGGATTTGGTATTGGTAGGTAACGGTTTAAATACAATTGCAACAAAGGATTTTGCTGCCGGTATTTATCAATTGCAATTATTTGGCAAAACTGAAAACTATTATGCAAGATTTGTTATTGATTAAGTGAATGAATTTCATACTTACATGTTATCAAAACAGTAAACATAAAATAATATGGCTATCAAAGAATTGAATAAAGAATTGCCTGCAACAGAGAATGTTTGGCTTGAAATATTTCACGAAGAAAATGCTGTTCCCGAAAATGCAAAAGTGAAATTTCCTATTCATCAAAAGGAATATTTAATAAATGGAGAATTGCGAATTTGGGAAGGTAAGTCAAACACTATTAAATCTCCGGTATATTTTAAAACAAACAAAAGTTATGAAAGAGTAACTATTGGAACTACACCCATGCTAAGTATAGATGCTGCGGTTGAAGCAGTGGATGCGGCTTATCATGCGTATGATTTAGGCAGAGGATTATGGCCAACACTTTCCGTAAAAAAACGAGTGGATAGTATGTTGCGATTTGTAAAAGCGATGGAAACAAAACGTGAAGAAGTAGTGCGGTTGATGATGTGGGAAATTGGAAAAACAAATACGGATTGTGAAAATGAATTTGATCGCACTATAAAATATATTTATGATACACTCGACGAATTAAAGGACATGAATCGCCGCAGTGCTGTTCTGGAAAAAGAGGAAGGTATTTATGCGCAGATACGTCGCAGTCCCATAGGGCCGGTGTTATGCATGGGGCCATTTAATTATCCGTTGAATGAAGCCTTTGCAACACTTATTCCTGCGATACTTATGGGCAACACAGTTGTATTTAAGCCTGCAAAATTAGGAGTGCTTTTAATGCGCCCGATGTTGGAATTATTTAAAGCACATTTTCCAAAAGGTGTAATCAATGTTATCTATGGTGATGGTAAAGAAATTATAGGTCCTATTATGGCAACCGGAAAAATAGATGTGTTTGCTTTTATCGGAACAAGTCGGGTTGCAAATATTATTAAGCAATATCATCCGAAGGCAAACAGATTAAAAAGTGTGTTGGGATTAGAAGCAAAAAATCCTGCTATTATTTTACCCGATGCAGATTTAGATAATGCCGTTAAGGAATGTATTAATGGTTCACTTGCATTTAATGGTCAGCGATGTACGGCATTAAAAATTTTATTTGTGCATGAAACTATTGCGCAGGAATTCAATAACAAATTTGTGGCTGCATTACAACAATTAAAAGCGGGAATGCCCTGGGAAAATGATATAGATATTACGCCATTACCTGAAAGGAATAAACCGGAATATTTAAAAGAATTAGTGGATGATGCATTAGCAAAGGGTGCAAATATTATTAATCCAAATGGTGGCGAACAAGCATTAAGTTTTTTTTATCCCGCTGTATTATTTCCTGTAAATAAAGATATGCGGGTTTGGCATGAAGAACAGTTTGGTCCTGTTGTTCCGATAGCAACTTTTAGAAATATCAATGAACCACTTACTTATATGCAGACATCTCCTTACGGACAACAAGTAAGTGTGTTTGGAAAAGATTCTAATCGTCTTGCAGAATTAATTGATCCATTAGTAAATCAGGTAGGTCGTGTGAATTTAAATTGTAAATGTCAGCGTGGTCCGGATTTATATCCTTTTAATGGAAGAAAAGATTCCGCAGTATCTACGCTAAGTGTGTATGATGCATTGCGTGCATTTTCTATTCGCACAACTGTGGCATTTAAGGATACAGAAAATAACAAACAAATTATTTCAAACATCATCGAAAACAGGAAGAGCAATTTTGTTACGACGGATTATATATTATAACAGGTATTGAAATAGAGCTATGCAAAGTATAATGTAAATATTTAAAGTATGCCGTAGAGGCACGATATATTATTTATTAGAAAAAAATAAACTGATACGACAATCCTATAGAATTATAATTATAACCTGCCACTGAAAAAGCACCTGTATTAAATTGCAGTTTTACTGAATGTTGTGGTGAAAAATTAGTTGACCAAGTAATTCCGACCCGGCTGTTGTTTAATGGGAATTCTGCTGGATAGCCATCAATAGAAGAATCGCCGCCCCAAAACCAATTGCCATTTATACCCAGCCACATGTGATTTTTAAATGTATAATTTCCATGTGCTTGCAAACTGAAAACCGGATTTTGTTCTCTTATTTTTCCTCCATAAAAATTTGGATTATCTGTATAAAACCAAACTCCTGTATATAAATCTATATACACTTTTTTAAATCGTTTACTGGCACCAATCTCTGGTTTAAAACCCCAACGGTTAGTACCGAGATTTACTAATTTGTCAGGAAAATATTGACCAGTTGGTGCAGAGATTACTACGCTAAATCCTACAATTGTTTTCTGTTCATATTTAGAAAATTCCTGGATAGCTAATGCATCGCCTCCAATTATATTCATACCAATCCGCATGCGCAAATCTCCAAATCCGGAACGTGCGCCTGTAGTATCCGCTCCTTGATATACATAGTCGCCATTCATTAAAATCAATGGTGCTCCAATTTGTACTCTTGCAATTTTTCCGGCAATACTAAACGTACGCATGTATCCTGCACTGACATTATGCGAAACAATTTCCAAATCAGAAATCGGAATGGAAGGATCTAAGATTACATTGCCTTTTGTATAAGTATAACCTAATGCAATTGCATTTAATGCCTTTGGTAAATTGGCGTAAGCACGGGGTTCCAATTCCTGTGCAGAGACTGAATGAATAACGATTAAAATATATAATACAATAATGCTGTGCGATTTCATAATAAGAATTAAGCATTTGCAAGTTAATGCACTTAAGATTATCTGCGCATAGTTTATGAAATGAAACAAAAAGAAAAATGCTGATTGTTGTAATCACTAATAAAATGTATTTTACATCAAAGTATCTATCAAAATAACTGAAAATGTTTTAATAAAAAGATAAAGTGTATAAGTATCTCTATCAATCAATTCGCTTTCATTTTTTGTAACTTGCAGCCATAATAATTAACGCAATTATGTCAAGCGAAAGAGCAAGTGGAATTTTACTTCATCCTACATCATTACCCGGTAAATATGGTATTGGCACACTCGGAATGGAAGCAAGAAAGTTTGTTGATTTTTTAGTAAAAGCAAAACAAAAATACTGGCAAATATTACCGCTTGGCCCGACAGGTTATGGTGATTCACCGTATCAATGTTTTTCTTCTAAAGCAGGTAATCCTTTATTAATTGATATGGATCATTTGGTAGAATTGGGATTGTTAGAAGCTGATGATTTACCGATTTCAGGTGCATGGGGAACAGGTCGTGTTGATTTTGGAAAAGTGATTGATGGAAAATATCCTTTGCTGAAAAAAGCAGAACAGAATTTTATAAATCTACATGAACACATATTGAAAAATGAGTTTATACAATTTAAACAACTCAATACTTCATGGTTGGATGACTATGCATTGTTTATGGCATTAAAAGAAAAGTTCGATAATAAACCCTGGAGTGAATGGCCTCAAGAATATAAAATGCGCAATGCAGATGCAATTGCTTCTGCAAAAATTGAATTAAATGAAACAATTGAATTTCATAAATTTATTCAGTGTGTATTTTTTAATGAATGGATGTCATTAAAAAAATATGCAAATGAAAGTGGAATAGAAATAATTGGTGATATACCTATTTATGTTGCAATGGATAGTTCGGATGCATGGACAAATACACATCTGTTTCAATTTGATGTAAATAAAAATCCGATTGCTGTTGGTGGTGTTCCGCCTGATTATTTCAGTGAGACAGGTCAGCTTTGGGGCAATCCATTATTCAATTGGGAAGCAATGGCAAATGATGGATTTGCATGGTGGGTAGATCGCATTCATACAAGCTTGTTTATGTTTGATAAAGTGCGTATTGATCATTTCCGTGGCTTTGCTGCGTATTGGTCAGTGCCGTTTGGAGAAACAACTGCCATTAATGGAAAATGGATTAATGCACCCGGTCAGCATTTATTTGAAACCATTCGCTATCGTCTCGGCGATGTGCCAATTATTGCAGAAGATCTTGGTGTGATTACTCCTGATGTAGAATCATTGCGTGATGGATTTAATTTACCCGGAATGAAGATTTTACAATTTGCTTTTGACAGTGCAGAAGCAAATGATTTTTTACCACATAACTATATTAAAAATTGTGTGGTATATACCGGCACTCATGATAATGAAACGGTAAGAGGTTGGTTTATAAATGCAAAACCGGAGGATAAAAAGTTTGCATTGGAATATATAAATGGCACAGTAAAAGGAATTCATTGGGATATGATTCGTGCTGCATGGAGTAGTGTTGCGGATACGGCAATTGCCCCGATGCAGGATTTTCTTGCAGCAGGCTCAAGTGGCAGAATGAATTTACCGGGAACTACAAAAGATAACTGGCAATGGCGCATGAAAAATAGTGATTTTAAAGAGGCATTGGCAAAAAAAATTGCAGCTATTACATTGTTGTATTCAAGAGATGTAAAATGAGAATTGCAAGATGTAATGATTGCTTTACGTTTAATATGTTATGCGCAAATTAACCGCCGATATTATTTTCCCAATTACTTCTGCTCCGGTGAAAGATGCCGTGTTATTAATCAGTGATGAAAATAAAATTATAAGTATTGAACCTCGCAGTAATTTTTTAGATTCTGAATTAGAAATTTTTAAAGGCGCATTAATTCCGGGTTTTATAAATACACATTGTCATCTCGAACTATCACATTTAAGAAATCAATTTGCGCAAAAAACAGGCTTGCCTGTATTTCTTGAAAATGTAACTCATAAAAGAGAAAGTACGGATGAAGAAATATTTTCTGCTATCATAATTGCAGAAGATGAGATGATTAAAAATGGTATTGTTGCAGTGGCTGATATTTGCAATACATCACATACATTTCAGCAAAAAGCAAAACGCAATTTACACTATCATACTTTTATTGAGTTGATTGGTTTTAATCCGCAAAGTGCTTCTGCTGTTATGGATAAGGGTAACAGATTATTAACGGAGGCACATAGTTTTGGATTGCATGCTTCCTTTGCTCCGCATGCGCCTTATTCAGTTTCAGAGAGGTTAATAGAAAGAATCAGTAACCACAATTTTGAGAATAATTCTCCCACGAGTTTTCATATGTTAGAAAGCAATGATGAAAATGAATTGTATGTGCAGGGTACAGGTTTGTATCGCAAATTATATCGTGATTTGAAAATTGATATTTCTTTTTTTAAACCAAGCGGCAAAACAAGTTTAGAAACATTACTTCCTTATTTTAATCCTGAAGTAAATACATTGATGGTGCATAATACAATTGCCACACCCTGGGATTTATTATATGCAGAAGAATTACATCCCAATTTATTTTGGTGTTTATGTCCCAATGCAAATATGTTTATTGAAGATCGTCTTCCGGATATTTTAACCTTGCGCAATCAAGCACAATATTTTACAATTGGAACAGATAGTTTGGCTTCCAATTTATCATTGGATATTTTATCAGAATTACAACTTCTTCAAAAACATTTTCCTTCATTACAAACCAATGAACTTTTGCGTTGGGCAACTTTATACGGTGCTAAATTTTTAAATATTGATAATGAATTTGGCTCCTTTGACACAGGCAAAAATCCGGGTGTTGTTTTACTGAAAAATTTTAATACCGATACAATGCTGTTAGAAGGAAGTTCTGTTCATTTGACAGTTGACAATTGACAGTTGACAATGACTGCTGACTTAGACAATTGACTTAGACTGTTGACTTAGACCATTGACTTAGAACTTATCTATGATTAACTGGCTATTAGCTGTTAGCTTTTGGCTGTTGGCGAAAAAATGTTTCGGGTTTCGGGTTTCGAGTTGAAAAAAGCTCATCACTGATTAACTGGTTATTGGCGATTAGCTGTTGGCTTTTGGCGAAAAAATGTTTCGAGTTTCGGGTTGATAAAAACTCATTACTCATTACTGATCACTCATTTTTCTCACTACTCACTACTCACCATTCACCATTCACTACTCACCATTCACCATCCACTACTCCACCGTAACACTTTTTGCAAGATTTCTTGGTTGGTCTACATTGCAACCTCTCATTAAAGCAATATGATAAGCTAATAATTGTAATGGAATAACTGAGAGCAAAGGAGTAAGTGCTTCTTCCGTATCCGGAATTTTTATAACATGATCAGCAAGGCCATACATTACTTCATCATGCTCGGATACAATTGCGATTACTTGTCCTTTACGTGCCTTCACTTCCTGTACATTACTTACAATTTTTTCATAAGCACTTTTATTTGTTGCGACAACAACTACAGGCATATTTTTATCAATCAAAGCAATAGGTCCGTGTTTCATTTCAGCAGCAGGATATCCTTCGGCATGTATGTATGAAATCTCTTTTAATTTCAAGGCACCCTCTAACGCAACAGGGAAATTATATCCCCGACCGAGATATAAAAAATTAGTTACGTCTTTATATTTTTCAGCTATCTGATAAATGAATTCATCAGTTTTTAAAACCTCTGCAACTTTCTCAGGAATTTTTGTCAACTCAATTGCAATTGCCTGATATCTTGATTCAGTTATTGTACCTTTTTTACGACCAATAGATAAAGCCATCATTGTAAGCACTGTTACTTGTGCGGTAAATGCTTTAGTGGATGCAACACCAATTTCAGGACCTGCATGTGTATAGCTTCCGCCATGTGTTGCTCTTGCAATTGATGAACCTACAACATTACAAATTCCTAATACTGTAGCACCTTTTGATTTTGCCAATTCAATTGCTGCTAATGTATCTGCAGTTTCCCCACTTTGTGAAATAGCAAGCACAATATCTTCTTCATTTAATACAGGATTGCGATAACGAAATTCAGATGCGTATTCTACTTCCACAGGAATACGTGCGAGATCTTCAAATAAATATTCACCTACTAATCCTGCATGCCATGACGTGCCGCATGCAATTATTATAATGCGTTTGGCATTCACTATTTTATTTTCGTATTCAATGATTCCACCCAGAATAATTCTGTTGCCTTCACCTAAACGTCCACGCATGGAATCTTTAATGGAGTTCGGCTGCTCATTAATTTCTTTCAGCATGTAATGCTCATAACCGCCTTTCTCTAACAAGTCGAGTTGCATTTGCAATTCTTGTATATAGGGAGTCTGTTCTTCATTGTGCAATGTTTTAATAACCAGCTCACCATTGCGATGTACAATTGCTATTTCTTCATCATTGAGATAAACTACATTGCGTGTATATTCAATTAATGGCGTAGCATCAGAAGCAAGAAAAAATTCGTCTTTCCCAATTCCTACAACAAGTGGAGAACTTTTGCGGGCTGCAATTAATTTATCGGGTTCTTCTTCACTAATCACCACAATGGCATAAGCACCAATTACCTGATTCAATGCAATGCGCACTGCTTCTTCCAATTCCACTTTTTCTTTTTGCTGGATATCTTCTATTAAATGAATCAGCACTTCGGTATCAGTATCGCTTTCGAAAATATGACCACGTTTCAACAACTCTGCTTTTAAGGATGCATAATTTTCAATTATGCCATTATGAATAATTGCAAGCTTCTGTCCGTTGGACATATGCGGATGTGCATTACGAGTATTAGGTTCACCATGAGTGGCCCAACGAGTGTGACCAATTCCAATAGTACCTTTTACATTTTTACCATCTGTGAGTGCTTCCAAATCACTTACTTTTCCCGGACATTTATAAATACGCATGTCGCCATTTAATAATGCAACACCTGCGGAATCATATCCCCGATATTCTAAGCGATGTAAGCCTTTAATGATTATGGGAAATGCTTCCCTTTTTCCGATATAGCCAACTATACCACACATAAAAAAATTGATTTAAGTATGATTAAAAAAAATTATTCAGCCACGTTTGTGTATGTAATCGAGAGGTATGGTTTTAAGTTCTCATTGCTGTGACCGCTTCCTCCCAAAATTACAGAATTGGGTATTCGGTATCCGGGAAAAACAATCAACATAAAACCATTATTTGGCAAGTCGCCCTGTATTACTTTCTGAAAGTGCCGGGTTAAATTGAATTTATAAGTCATAACCGGTTGACCAAATGCATCAACACCACTTAACAGATTCCCACCGTAATCATAAGTAATTCCTGAAAAAAAGATATCTTGATCTACTACTGAAATAAAAGTTTCAGTGGCATAATCTCTATAGATAAATTGATTTTTTTTCAAGGAGTCTGATGTAATAAACATCAACTCATTAGGTGGTGGAAAAATAGAATCCACAGGTCGGGCAAGTGTAAATGTTATCTCCGCTTTATTAATTGCCACACCTTCCAGATTCTTTAAATACGGAATTTGAATGTATGCTTTCAACCCGGTTAATCCCTGCACATATAATAAACTGTCACCCGTTTCATAATTAGGATTTGTTAATGGCAGAAATGCATTACTGCCCATATAATTATGGGTGAAGGTATTTACTTTAGGACCGAGAATGGGAAACAAAACAGTGAGAGAATCTGCCAAATCATTATGATAGTAAACCGCCATTCCCGATAATGAAGAATACAAATTGAGCAGCATCACATTGTTTTTGAATCCGGATAATGTATCGGTTTCTATATATAATCCTTTCAGGAAATTAGTAAATAAAGTATCGTTTAAAAATTTAGTGGTATCGGCAGGATTTAAAAATTCCTGAACAAATGCATCATTCATTTTAATACGCAATGCAGGTGCTGCTTTTTTACCATACACAATTGTGCTGTCCTTTGGCTTGGGAATGAAATTACTTTTCTTACCAATACTTACAGGCAGATAATGAAATTTTGCATCGCTGAAATAGGGGATAGTGGTAATAAAACGATCCACCATTTTATAGACACTTACTGTTTGTGTTGAAGTAGAGTCCCCATAAAAACCACCATAATTTAAAATGAGTACAATGGAATCAACTGCAGCATTCGGACCCAGATATAAATTGTTTGTAGGCAGATTTACCTGTGTATAAATACCGGCGGATGATTTACCGAAATCTGTATTGTTTACACTTCCCAAAGCATAAAATACATTGAAGCTGGTAATGGCGGAATCATCAGGAAGAATGGTAGTAATTATTGTAAAAGTATCCTGACGCTGCGAGTGTAATTGATCGTAAGGAGGTATTAAATCCTCTCCCAACATTGTGGGTCGCTTACAACTTTGACTTATAAGTATTGAAACTGTGAGAACAACAATAAGCCAACATTTATTTTTCATCTTCCAGATATCGGAATTAATTTAAAATTATTGCCGGCTTACAGTCCATTATAAAATGCCGCATACTTTTCAAGGTAATCTTCTCCGCCTTCATAATCCAAAACAGGTTTGTCTAAACCCTTTAAATATTTTAGAATGTCCTTGTCCAACTCATTGCTTCCGGCAATTACAGCATCAGCAAAAGCAGCTCCGCCTTTATTAATACCTGAATTTTTTAAGTCTTTAAATTCATCCAAATGTTCTTTGGTTACGGCTTCAGAAATAGGCGCTTTATCAAAAAAAGATTTTGACAATTTATCTTCAAAGGCATTTTTATATACGCTGTAAACAATCTTCGCATTTTGCAACACAGGTTCATTTTTATAAACTGTTTTCAGATAAAGGGGAATTAAACTTGTCATCCATCCGTGGCAATGAATAATGTCAGGTGCCCATTGAAATTTCTTCACTGTTTCTAATGCAGCTTTACAGAAAAACACCATACGCTCTGCATTGTCCTCATAAAAAGCTTCATTTTCATCATGGAAAACATACTTACGCTTAAATAAATCATCGTTATCCAGGAAATAAACCTGAATACGGGAACCCGGCAAGGAGGCTACTTTTATGATTAATGGGTAGTCGTC
>JADKAC010000008.1:0-40000 GCA_016715425.1 Bacteroidota bacterium | reverse complement strand
GTCATTTATTGGATGAAGTTGAAAAAGTATGTACGCATGTTGCAGTAATAAAAAATGGTGTGTTGCTGGCAGAAGGCGGAGTAAATGAAATAGTGCATAATGCTATTCAAATTGAAATTGCCGGAAGCGATATGGAACGCATTGAAACATTGTTGAAAGGGTTTGCAGGTATTCAACAAATTATACGACAAGGTAATGTGTGGTTGGTAACATTAAATGAAGAATTAAATCCTGCATCCATTAATACACATCTTGTTCAATCCGGTATTTCGATATATCATTTTGCGCAACGAAAGAAACGTTTAGAAGAACAATTTTTAGAATTAACAGCTAATAAAGTATGATACGCTTATTACAGATAGAGTTTATGAAACTTTGGCCTTACAGGTCGTTCAGAGTATTATTTATTATTTACATTTTATTGCAATTAGGTTTCCTGATGACAGGTCGCAGTGTAGTGCAAGTGGATAATCAGGATATGAATTCCATTTTTAATGTACTGGCTTTTCCAAACATCTGGAATTACTATTTATACTTCGCCGGAATTTTTAATATCATTCTCGGCATACTTGTAATTTTTGTTACAACGAATGAATATTCTTATAAAACAATAAGGCAAAATGTTATTGACGGATTAAGTCGCAATGAAGTAGTAGCAGGAAAAATATTGTTGTTATTTACGTTTGCAATATTCTCTACCATACTTGTTTTTGCAGGAACTGTAATTGCGGGAATGAATTATACGGATGGCGCAACTTTACAAACTGCAATGGAACGCAGCAGTTTAATATTTGCCTATTTTGTGCAATGCATTTGTTTATTATCACTGGCATTTTTATTCGGAACAATTTTTAAACGCTCCGGTGTTGCAACACTTTTATTTTTAGTATTTATTTTCCCACTGGATGTAATAATTAATAAAGCAATATTGAGAGATTGCTGTAATGATTATCTGCCCGTAAGTAATATGTTTGTGAAGCTTATTAATTCTCCCTACGTACTCATTCGCAGCATGGGAGAAGATGCACAATCGGCACCTGCTCTGTTAGCAATTGGTGTCGGACTTGTTTATACACTGTTGTTTTTTATTATAAACTGGCAGGTAACTAACAAAAGAGATTTATAGGTTTAATTGACTTTATAAATTGACAATTGACAGTTGACAATTGACAATGAAGAAAAACTCATCACATATTAAATGGCTATTGGCTATTGGCTGTTGGCAGTTAGCTATTGGTGAAATAACTTTGACTATTGACTTTGACTTTAAAAAAACTCATTACTGATTACTGATTATTTATTTTTTTTCACTCACTGCTCACTACTCACTACTCACAACTTACTACTCACTACTCACAACTCACTACTCACTGCTCACCATTCACCATTCACTATTCACCACTCACCACTCGATTCAGCCACGCCTTGTTTGCCACCAATTCATTTTGTTGAATTTCATGTGTGAGTTTTTGTAAAGCGGCTTGTAATTTTTCGTCAGGTAAATAACCGCTTTCATATTTTAAGCGATATAATTTTAAAGTATAATTAAATAAATTTTTATACAGTTGTTTTTGATTTTTACTCAACAGTTTTTCTCTAAGCAAATAAATTTTTACAGTGTCCTTTAATGTATGAATTGCTTCAAAAGCTTCTTGTTCAAAATAAATTTTTAACAGAATACATTTTGCATCTAAATAATAATTTGGGTCGGTGAAATGCACTTTGTTCAGCAACTGCATTGCTCTTTTATATTGCTTGCTTTCATAATGCAATACTGCAAGGTTATATTGATATGCATTATCTCTCACGGCTTCCGGAAGTTTAATATACCACTCGTGAATAAACTGTTCTGTTTCTTCAAATTCTTTTAATCGCAATCCTGTAGTAACAATATTTTTATAAGTCCATTGCGATAGGGAATTGTTATCCGTAATTAAATTTTTTTCAATCATCAACCGAAATAAATTAAATAATTCACGCAGAAAATTTTCCTTGCCTTCATTTATACGTTTCACACAATAGTTCTGAACATAAGCACAAATTTCTTTCGCATTATTTTCTGATAACTTATCTAAGTGTGCAATTAATTTTTCAGGAAATCCAATATACCAATCGTCGTCAGCAGGATTATTCAGCCATTGAAAAATGGAATAATATAAATGTATGCTCGGATTTTTTTGTAGATCATCTTCAAATTGGTTGAGTACAGTTTTAAATTTCGATAATTCATTTTTATCAAATTCTAATGATAGAATATTACTTCTGTTCAGCAGTTCGCACCAAGTCCGTAATTGTTGTTGTAAAAAATGTGTTGTAAAATTTTTCTGACTTGCAATTAAATCATCATTATTGTTTTTGCGTGTCTGCTGAAAATGAAATTGATCAGATAATTTATAGAGTTGATATTTGCCAAACGGATCTTGCCTGTCTTGTTTTTCTTTTTTTCGCAAAAATGCTTTTGTAACTGAAGGCGCACTGATATTTAAAATTCCTTTTACTTCGGCAGCATGCTTCAAATCATCCGCTTGCTCCATTGCTTCAATGCGCAGAAACCGTTCTAATAATTTATAGAGATCACTCAACACATTATTTAATGGCAGTGGTTCAAATTTCTTTTTCCCAAAAACAAGATCAAAAGCAGTTGCAGAATCCCAATCCTCCTCGCTTTGCAATTCAGTGATATAGTCACCTAAGGCAATCACTTTTAATCGTGTATTAAAATAGGGGCTATGCAAAAATTTACTGAATCGTTTGCGTTTTGCCTGCGAAAGTGAATGGAGCGCACTAATAACTTTTGGAATTGACAATCTATAAGTGTTTAATTAATGATTAAATATACTATTGAAATATAATGATTTATAAAAATTTCATAACACAATATTATTTACAATTTTAGTAAGAAGTATTGGTTTGTTATTATAATCAGACAGATATTTGCTGAAACAAATTAAATTTAGACTATGAAAAAATTCTTCTACTCTTTTGCAATTGCTTTTGCACTCTGTATATATACAGGCGCATCAGCTCAATGGTCATATGTAAATACAACACCTGATTTAAATACAACAGCCAATGAGTTGTATGAAGATGCCTCAGGTAATATTATTACAGTTGGGGGTTTTTCTGATTGGCCATTCGGAGGTGCTGGACCTATAAGGGTAACTAAACATGATGCCTCAGGTAATTTAATCTGGGAAGTAGCAATTGAAAGTCCGAGTACTGACATTGGTGATATTAGTGCAGGCTCAGTAGATGGAGCTGTTGATGGCTATGTTGTTTTTTGTGGAGGCTATACTCGTCCCTTAATTATTAAATTAGATTTTGATGGCAATGTAGTATGGACAAGTGAAGCATGGAGTTCAGGCGTTACACTTGGAGTTTGCCCGCAGCCAACAGGGTATGTGCAATCCGATGGAACAATCGTTCTTGCAAGTTTTGATTCTTCAATTCCAACACAGTATGTTGTGTTTATGGTAAATTCCGATGGATCCTTAATTTCTGAAATTGATCATTCTTTAACTGTTGGTTCTAACATGGTTATTTCCGGATATGACTTAGTAGAATCACCTTCTGATGATGGCTTTGCTGTGAGTGGTGGAGCATTGCAAGGTGGATCAACATGGATGCCTTACATCTGGAAGTTTGATAGTGATGGCGCACAGGAGTGGTTAGAGTTATATCCTTCTTTAACAGCTATGGAAGCTTATGGTATTTGCAGCACTAGTGATGATGGTTTTGCAATTTCTGCTTACGATTATTTTGGTGGTCAAACAGGTGTGGTTAAGACAACATCAGACGGAACAGAGGAATGGTCAAATAACTATAATGCTACAAGTTCCGATTATGTCGCCTATGCATATGATATTGCTCAATTAAATGATGGCAATTATGTGATGACGCATGTAAATCTGGATGATATGTATCTGTATTATGGAACTCCCGAGATTGTATTTATTGACAGCGATGGCGATGAAACTGATCGCAAAGAAGTAGCTGCATCTGAAAGCAATTGGATTTATAGTATAATTGGAACATCAGATGGTGGATTTGCTTTTTGCGGAAAAATTAGAACCACTGATGTAATGGCTCCTGAATACGATCATCATTTCTTTGTTCAGAAATCTAGTGCATCAGGTGATTTACCTGCATGTATGTATAATTGTGTTTGGCCGGGTGATGCAAATAATGATGGCATTGCAAACACAGATGATATACTTTCTATTGGTGTGTTATCAAGTACTACCGGTTCTGCAAGAGATGATATGTCTATCGGTTGGTATGCACATGCAGCAGATTCTTGGGTGGATCCCGTAATTGGTGGTGATGAAAATAAATATGCAGACTGTAATGGTGATGGAACAATTAACGATGACGATACCACCGCAGTGAGTGTAAATTATAGTTCGGAACATCCGGTGTTTGTTTTAAAAACATCGGGTGGAGAAATTCCATTATTCATTGATGCACCAGAAACAGAATTACCCCTGGGATCAAACAGTTTACCTGTGATTTTGGGTGATGCAATTAATTATGCTGATGCGATTTATGGATTGCGTTTTACAATTACTTATGAAAGTGAAAATATAGAATCAAGCAGTGTAAGTTTTCAATCTATGGAAAGTTGGTTTGGCAGCGAACCTGAATTAATTACATTCAGAAAAAATAATACAGATGTGAATAAATTAGATGTTGCTATTGTGCGTAATAATCAATTGAATGCAACAGGAAATGGAACAATAGGCACCTTAAATTTTGTTGTGATTGATAATATCGCAGGTATTTCGACAGGTAGTGCTTCATTCACAATTTCCGATGTACGTGCAATTGATGTTGATTGGAACGAGCTTGCAGTGCAAGGCAGTAATGTTGTTGTGGAAACTGAAGAAACAACAGGAATTGAAAATCAGAATAACAATGAAATTAGTATTTATCCGAATCCTGCTACCGGAGATATTTTACATCTGGAAGGCAATATGAATGATTTTGAATATATTTCAATAAAAGATATTACAGGCAGAACCATTATAAATTACAATGCCGATCAGATTTTAGATGGTAATATTTCAATAGAATCATTACCTGCCGGCACATATATTTTAGAAATGTTAAGCAATGAAACTTTTGTTAGTGAAAAATTAATCCGCCAATAATAATTCTGGTGGTTACAGAGAGAAAGGTCATGAATTTCATGACCTTTTTTATTACCTTTAAATGCATAATTCTATTTCAACTTTATTTATTCATTATGAAAAATCTTTACTTAATTACAATGACAGTTATTTCGATAACAATTTCTTTTAACAGTTATTCGCAATGGGTCTCATTAACAGAGTGTGAATTTTATGGTCAGGCATCGGATATTGCAGAAACTGCAGACGGTGGAATTGTTGCCTGCGGATGGCTTTCTTCTGAACCTTCATTTTATGTAACTAAAATAAATGCAAGCGGAGTTAATGAATGGGAAACAATAATTGATCATCCCGACTTTCATGATTATGCCTACAATATTTTATCTGATGATGATGGTGGATTTATTATAGCTGGTCAGGATACTTATTTTGCAACACCATTTTTTGCAAAACTGGACGCAAGTGGTGATTTATTATGGACATCTGCTGCATGGTCTGACACTATTTCATCACCCATCTTTTCAAATAAAAGTGTATTGCTAGGAGATGGCAATATTGCTTTTATCGGCACACATTTCTTAAGTAATTATTTCACCATATTAAAAGTATCAAGTGATGATGGTTCTTTATTGGAATATATTTCCAGTGATACACTTTCACCAGATTTAATTTTCATTTCTTCGATAGCAGACATAACCCCAACTACCGATGGTGGATTTTCAATTACAGGTGCAGCACTTACTTCTCCTGCATTTACCACGGTATCTTATATTGTAAAATATGCTGAGGATTTATCTATGGATTGGAGTAATATGTATAGCACAACAGATGATGCTAATGCCGAAGGAATTTGCGCAACTGCAGATAATGGATTTTTAATTTCAGGATATAATCAGAGTTCAGATTTTTTTACTGAGCAGGAAACTTTTGTGTTGCGAACAAATGCTTCAGGTGAAATGGAATGGCTGCAATATTATGAAGCGATCTATACGTTTGCCACCGGTTATGATGTTGCTGAAATGACTGACGGCAGTATTTATTTAATTGAAGGTGGTGGCGATTATATTTTTCCTGACTTAACAAGAGAAGCACAACTATTTCACCTAACTGAAACCGGTGATGTTATTTCTAGCTCCTTATATGCGCCAGCAGAAGTAATGTATCTGAATAGAATAAAAGCAGATTCAGACGGAAGTATTATGTTATCTGGAATGATTTCTACAGATCCTACAGGTGCAACAAATAATTATTTTACTGTTATTAAATCGAATGTAGCAGGAAATTTACCCGATTGCATTTTCAATTGTGTATGGCCCGGTGATGCAGATAATAATGGCAATGCCGATATGGATGATTTGCTTGCTATTGGTTTGGTATATGGAACTGAAGGCAGCACAAGAGATGATGCTTCAATTGAATGGTATGGTCATGCTTCTGATGCTTGGGGTGATTCTACATTGACAGGAACTGATTATAAATATGCTGATTGCAATGGTGATGGTATTATTTCAGAAGATGATACGGCTGCAATTGTTTTAAACTTTGGATTTGAACATGCTTTATTTTCAATGAAAACTTCTGTAACTGATATAGTATTAAGGGCAAGTCCGGATATTGATATAATTGGAGGTGGAATGATATCAATTCCGATTATGTTGGAAAATGTCGGTAGCGATATTGATGCAATTTATGGTTTGCGTTTCGATGCAACTATCACTTCTTATTATATTGATCCATTAACTGTAAGTATCACCTTTAATGAATCGGTATTAGGAACAGATGATGAACTGATGTCTTTAGCAATTGCTGAAAGTGCAAATATTTTAGTACATGCAGGGTTAGTTAGAAAAGATCAAACAAATATTTCTACGCATGGTAAAGTTGCTGACTTACATTTTTACTATGATGAAGCATTAACAGATGATTTTCAAATTCAAATTGACAACGTAAGAGCAATCACTGCAACAAATGAAGAGTTGGAAATTAGCGGAGCAACAACAGATTATCCTGTATTAAACGGAATTGATGCAATTACTAATAATGGAGTTCAATTATTTCCAAATCCTGCAAATACAGTTTTACAGATTCAAATGCCTACAACTCAAAATGGTAATTATAGCGTTTGGTCTTTAACTGGTTCACTGATCTTTGAAGCGCAATTCACTACTACAGATTTAATTTCAATTGATATTGCTGACTTGCCGGAAGGTAATTATGTAGTACGGATAAACTCAGATACAGTAATAGCTCAAAAATATTTTACTAGAATAAAGTAGAATTTTCTATTTCTGAATGAAAAATTTATCGGTAAAACTTTTTAAATCAATGATTTATGTGCATATTAAGGCTAAACCAATTCATATAAAGGCAATAATCTGTACTTTTTATTAAGCATAGGATGTCTCAGATTTGTACCTGATTAATACTCTCTGTAACTCTTTAAATATTTTATTATGAAAAAATTATTCAACTTATTATTAATTCTCACAGCATTAGTCTTTACTAATACTGCTAATTCACAAGGCTGGGGCTATGCAACTCCCGGACATTGGGTGCAGGATGTTGCTGAATCGTCCGATGGAAGCGTATTTGCAATTGGTCTTGTCTATGACATTACAGGCTTTTCTTATTCCGATAACTATGTTGTGAAGCTCGATAGCGATGGCGCTGTGGCTTGGTCCAATGATGGTTCCGGACTTTCTTTCGGATATTTTACCGGTCAAAATATATTTCCTTCTTTAGATGGGGGCTGTGTAGTTTATGGTATTGCGGACTTTGGGTCACCTGCATTTTACAAATTAGATTCTGATGGAATTATAGAATGGGAATCCGATTTTGCAGCCGGTTTTGGTTCTTTATACTACGGCGCTGCTGTAGAATTAAGTGATGGTAGGTTTGCAACAGTGGGATTGGGCGAAGATTTATTTTATCATATTGCCGAAGTATCATCTGATGGATCTTTATTAAACACTTACTCTATTGCAGCAGATACAATTAGCGGTTGGGGTTTTTCCTATTACGATTATAAAGAAACCGGTATGGTAGCAACTGCGGATGGTGGTTTTGCATTTTCATGTGGTAAAACAGATTATAGAACAATTCACAAATTCGATAGTGATATAAATTTAGAGTGGACTCAAGATTATGCGCATGGTGTGGATAAGTGGGAGTATGGTCAATATTTGAATGGTTTACAAACATCTGATGATGGTGGTTACCTACTTGCAGGTTCTGCATTAGATACCCTCGTAGGTTATTCAGGAAGTTTAAGAAAAATAGATGCTGATGGAAATCTAGAATGGTTACAGTATTATAACCATGGTGCAGAATACGAAGAAGGTGCACATGTAACACAATTAGACGCAGACACTTATATGGTATGGACTCAAAATGCAGGTGATAACAGCACACATGGTTGGGTTTTAGATGAAGATGGTAATCAAGTGGATTCAATATTAATTCCAATTATTAATTGTACTTGGGGCTTTGGCGAAACAGGTATGGAAATTTGGGATGTACAAAAATCTGCTGATGGTGGTTATATACTCGCAGGTCGTCAATATCTTGAAGATTGCAATCAAAGATTTACAGTAATTAAATCTAATGCAGATGGTTCATTCCCCGATTGTATTTTCAATTGCGTTTGGCCGGGTGATGCAAATAATGATGGACTTGCTGATGCTTCCGATTTATTTGAAATTGGAATCAACTACGGTGCAGATGGTTTTACAAGAGATGATATGAGTATTGACTGGAGTGGTAAACTGAGCCGTGCATGGATGGAACCAGATACATTATATTGGTATGTATTAAATGATTTGAAATATACCGATTGTAATGGTGATGGAATTATTAATGATGATGATACAACTGCCGTTGCTGATAATTTAGGATTAGATCATCCATTAAATACGCTACGCACTTCAGCTAGTGATGTGGAATTATATTTTGATCCTGCATTTGATGAATTAAATGTTGGTTTAAATCAAATTCCAATTATGTTGGGTGATGCGATTAATTCAGTAGATGAAATTTATGGTATTCGTTTTACAATTACTGCAACAGGCGAATCTGTTTTGGGTGAAAGTTTAAAAGTAGTATTTGATGATTCATGGTTAGCTTCATCCACTGAAAAATTATCAATAAGCAAAACAAATGCATCAGAAAAATTAGTGGTATCCGGTATTGTTCGTAAAGACAGAAATAATACCGATGGCAACGGACAGATTGCAAGAATGGATGTGGTGGTAATTGATAATATTTCAGGTGGTGCAATGTCTGATGAAGTTGATTTTCAGTTTGGCGATATTCAGGCAATTAAATTGAATAGAGATGAAGTGCCAGTTTCAGCAACCGGTATTACTTTCCCCGTAGCAGAAACTACGTCAATTACAGAAGCACAAGCAGCAGGAATAAATGTGTATCCAAATCCGGCAGCACATAATACCATATATGTGCAATCCGCAAATGATATTTTGTTTGCAGAAATATCTGATGTAACGGGTAAATCAGTAATGCAATTACATAACCTTACAAATGGTACAAATGCAATTGATGTTTCTTCTATAAGTGCAGGTCAGTATATTTTACATATTCAAACAGAAGCACATTTAGTAAATCAGTTCATAGTGATAGAATAGTAGTCTTTTTTAATTTGTTAGTACATAAGCCGCATCACTCCTCGATGCGGCTTTTTTTATTTCCCTCATTTAGTGATATTAATCATACCCTTATGTAACTGCGGTTGCAGTTGCTAATAGTATTCTGTTGTTGCTTTGTTATAGCCCTTATTATGGCAGCAAATCAAAACATATTATTATGAAAAAATTACTGATACTGGGTGCAGGAACTGGTGGTACGATGATGGCAAATAAAATGCGCAAAGATCTGGATCGTAACGAATGGGACATCACCATTGTGGATGAAGATAAAGTGCATTACTATCAACCGGCATTTTTATTTATTCCCTTTGGTATTTATAAAAAAGAAGATGCCTTTAAACCAAAAATAAATTTTCTTCCCGCAGGAGTGAATCGCATTTTTTCGAAAATTGAAAAGATAGATGCAGAAAATAATACAGTATCGCTCAACGATGGTAAAACATTGCTATATGATTTTTTAATTATCGCAACCGGAACACGTATCGCTCCGGAAGAAACTCCGGGCATGATAGACAGCGAATGGCAGAAATCTATTTTTGATTTTTATACTTATGATGGTTCTGTAAAACTCGCTGCATTTTTAAAACATTGGCAAGGCGGTAAATTAGTAATCAATATTGCCGACATGCCGATTAAATGTCCGGTGGCTCCTTTGGAGTTTGCTTTTCTTGCCGATGATTATTTCCGCAAAAAAGGCATGCGTGATAATGTAGAAATATTTTATGTTACTCCGCTATCCGGTGCATTTACAAAACCAACTGCTTCATCTATTCTCGGTTACATGTTAGAAGAAAAACAAATTCATGTTGTACCCGATTTTTATATTTCAGAAGTAAATAATGCAGAGAAAAAAATAGTGGATTATGGTGGTGCTGAAGTAGCTTTTGATGTATTGGTAACTATTCCTTTACACTTTGGTGCAGAAGCAATAATGAACAGCGGATTGGATGATGATTTTGGTTTTGTAAAAACAAATAAACATACACTTCAATCAGAGTTGTTTCCAAATGTTTTTGTGTTAGGTGATGCAGCAAATCTGCCTACAAGTAAAGCGGGTTCTGTGGTGCATTTTTCCAGTGAAGTATTGCACGAAAATCTATTGAGTGCTATGGATGGAATGCCGCTTACTGCTAGCTTCGACGGCCATGCAAATTGTTTTGTGGAAATGGGTAATGGTGAAGCTGCACTTCTCGATTTTAATTACAATACCGAACCGCTCACCGGTACATTTCCATTACCGGGAATTGGACCTCTGACTTTATTGAAAGGTTCAAAATTTAATCACTACGGTAAGCTGATGTTTCGCTGGATTTATTGGCACATGTTATTGAAAGGAAAAGAATTACCTATCAGCAGAGATATGAGTGAAGCCGGAAAAAATATTGTAGCATAATGGAAACCGCAGAATTAAAAATAGAACAACAGATTGCAAATATTAATCGCAAATTAGATTTCATCATGGAAGAAATGATGGAGCAGAAACTGCAAAAAGAAAAATGGAATGATCTTGAAGAAGATGTTACGCATGTTTCAAAAGAAGTGATGCAATCTGCAACAGAAATGTTGGAAGACAATGGTGTACAAATAAATTCAGAAGCAGTAACAGAATTATTAGTGCGTGCAATGCGCAATATTGATAACATAAATACTGTATTCGATTTGCTGGAAAGCGCAACTGATCTTGCAGAAGATGCGGGTAGAATTATTCAGTTAGCGGGAATGGATATCACAGAAAAAATTACAGAACTGGATCACATCGGTTACTTCCGTTTTTTAAAAGAATTAGGTTATGTTGGCAATCGTGTTGTGCAACATTTTAGTGCAGAAGATATACATGCATTGGGAGATAATGTGGTATATATTTTAGAAACTGTAAAACGCATTACACAACCTGATATGCTGCAGGCAATAAACAATGCCATTATAATTTTCAAGAGTGTAGAAACTGAAAATGTTCCAGAAATGGGACTATGGAAAATGATGCGTGAACTCAATACACCGGAAGCAAAAAGAGGATTGGGATTTTTGGTAACATTCCTGAAAAACTTTGGAGAGAAAAATACTTTTAATCAAACAATAAAAAAATAACATACTATGGCAACGAAAATCTATTCAGGAAAAACTGTAGAAATTAACGACGAAGGGTTTTTTATAAATCCTGCGGAATGGACAAAGGAGATGGCTCCTGAAATTGCAAAAGAAGTGGGCATTGAAAATATTACAGATATACATTATGCAGTAATTGATTACATACGCAAACGTGTGTTGACAGATAATGAACAACTCACTATGCGCAGTATGGGAAAATCCGGTGTGGTAGATCTGAAAATGTTCTATCAATTATTTCCAGGTAAACCATTAAAATATGCAACAAGAATTGCAGGCGTACCGAAACCAACAAGTTGTGTTTAATCATAAAAAAAAATTACAATGAAAACGATAGATAAACCTATAAAAAAAGTTTGTATCATTTGTGCGAAAGGCACACTTGAAGATGTGTATGCTGCATTAGTTCTTGCCAATGGTGCTGTAATGGATGGCATTGAAGCAAGATTGTTTTTCACCTTCTTCGGATTGGAAGCAATCACAAAAAAAACTATGGATCATTTGCATACATCTGTTGTAGGAAATCCTGCAATGCGTTTGCCGGGTGGTATGCAATTTCCTTCTCTGCTCGGTATAGTTCCGGGTATGGAAGCAATGGCAAGTGAAATGATGAAAAAGAAAATGGAAGAATTAGATGTGCCTCCTGTAAGTGAATTTTTAGATATGATTGAAGCTGGTGGTGGTGAAGTATATGCATGTAAACTTGCAGTAGATATGTTTAAACTAAAACCCGAAGATTTATCACATCATGTAAAAGGAATTTTAACCGTGGGTGAATTTTATGAACTCGCAGCCGGTGATGGATCACAGATAATATTTGTATAAAAAAGTAGTGGGTATTATAGTGAGTGGTGAGCAGTGAGTAAAAAAATCAGTGATCAGTAATCAGTGATGAGTTTTTTTAGTCAATCGTCTATGTTAATAGTCAAAGTTATTTCGCCAATAGCCAACGGCCAATAGCTAAAATAGTGAATAAATAAAGCAATAATGAGTTTTTTTTAATTGTCCATTGTCAATTGTCCATTGTCAATTTAAAAAGTCTAAAATTTTTTTTTTATTATTTTTAAAAACCCAATAAATAATAAAATGAAAATTCTAACCACTTCTATTTTACTCTTCTTTACTACTATAATTTTTTCTCAAACGGAAGATATAGTTTGGCAAATTAGTTATGGTGGTCTAGGAAATGATTCATTGCATACAATCGTTGCTTGTCCCGATGGCGGCTTCATTGTGGGTGGTACATCTGCTTCCGGAATTACAGGAAATAAAACAACAGAATTATTTGGTTTAAGTGATTACTGGGTAATTAAATTTAATGCAGATGCGGAAGTAGAATGGCAGAAATCTTATGGTGGTGAACTCAACGATTTTTTATATGCTATTTGTCCGGCAATTGATGGCGGTTATATAATTGGTGGCGCAAGCAATTCTGGTATTTCAGGAAATAAAACAATAGATACAATTCAAAAATCTGATTACTGGATTTTAAAAGTGGATGATGAGGGAGAAATAATTTGGCAA
This sequence comes from Bacteroidota bacterium, assembly GCA_016715425.1. Lineage (NCBI taxonomy): Bacteria > Pseudomonadati > Bacteroidota > Bacteroidota bacterium. Next base: position 26,580 of record JADKAC010000008.1, on the reverse strand, counting down.
GCAGGTTATGGCGGTAACGACCATGATATATTAAAAGATATTCAGCCCTATGGAAATGATGGCTATATACTTGGTGGATTATCAAGATCAGATAATTCAGGAGTTAAATCTGAAAATAGTTTGGGCTATTCTGATTATTGGTTAGTTCGAATTGATTTATATGGAAATCTTATTTGGGAAAACACAATTGGTGGTAACGATGAAGATGATTTTACTACTTTATTAATAACTTCTGACAGTACTATTGTTGCTGGAGGTTATTCTAATTCCAACATCTCCGGTGATAAGGATGAATACTCATCATATGATAATGATGACGTCTGGATAATTGCATTAGACTCTTTAGGAGAAACTGTTTGGCAAAATACAATAGCCGGAAACAAGTATGAATACTTATATGATTTATACGAAATGGAAAACGGCAATATTCAATTAATTGCACATTCCAGATCTGATAGTAGCGGAGATAAAACAATTGATGCTATTGATGATAATCACGACTACTGGATAATCCTAATTGATTCTGTTGGAAATGTGCTGGAAGATACTATCTATGGAGGAACGTATGAAGATAAAATAAGAGCCGGATTATTTATTGATGAAAATCTTTTTGCTTACGGCGGATTCTCCCGGTCAAATGCCGGTTATGATAAATCACATGATTCTTTCGGCAACTATGACTATTGGATAATTGGAGTTGATACTTTTGGAAATAAAGTATGGGACTTTACTTATGGTGGCGATCTTGATGATTATTTTATGAATATGATTGTTGCAGATGATGGTGGAATTATTTTCGGCGGATATACGAAATCGGGTATATCAGGAAATAAAACCGTGGCTTCAAATGGCTTGAATGATTATTGGATAATTAAAATAGATCCATGCTCGGATTCTGTAGTTTATTATTTAGATGCAGATGCAGATGGGTATGGAAATATTGATTCCACTTTGCTTGGGTTGTATTGTGAAATACCTGAGGGCTATTCAATTAATAGTATGGATTGCAATGATAGCGATTCCACAATTTTTCCGGGTGCTGTAGAAGTATGTAATGATATAGATGATAATTGCGATGGATTAATAGATGAGTCGTTGACTTTATGGACTTTATACTTGGATGCAGATAATGATGGCTATGGTAATTCATTGATTTCAATTGAGTATTGTGGAGCAGTAGATGGTTATGTATTTAATTCCTGGGATTGTGATGATAGCGATTCAACAATTCACGATCTTCAAAAATATTATTTGGATAATGATGGTGATGGAATTGGTAATTCTGCAACGGGTGAATGGATATGTGCCAATGAAGCGCCCGAAGGATATAGTGCAGTGAATAATGATTGTGATGATGATAATAATTTAATATCTGATCCACAATTATACTATGCAGATGCTGATGGCGATGGCTATGGTGATCCTGCGGTTTTTGAATATATATGTGAATTAATGCCGGAGGGATTTGTAACCAATCGTGACGATTGCAATGATAATAATGCTGAAATAAATCCGGATGCTATTGAAATATTTAATTTGCAGGATGATGATTGCGATGGATTATATGACGAAGGAGTTTCTGCAATAGAAAATAATGCTGTTTTTTATTTTCAATTATTTCCAAATCCCACAGATGCATTTATTATTATCAATTGCAACTCACCATCTCAAAAGCAAATAATAATTAGAAATTTTTTTGGTGAAATAGTTTTTCAAACAACTAGCACTCAAACAAAAATTAATATTGATTTAAAAAATTATTCTTCAGGAATATATTTCATTGAATTGCAAACAGCAGGAAACATTTTGCAGAAAAGCTTTGTGAAAAACTAAGATTGATGTGAAAATAAAATAATTAGCCGATTAGTTGATTAGCAAATTAGCCGATGTGATTAATGTGAGAATGTGCAAATGTGGTTAATGTGCAGATGAAATGATTAGCTGATTAGCAAATTAGCCGATGTGCGAATGTGTAGATAAAAATAATTAACCATTAGCCGATTAAACGATGTGATTAATAGCAATGATTAGACGAACGATAAATTTTTAACCCTAAACTCGAAACTTTTTGTCAATGTTCTTAGTCAATAGTCAAAGTTATTTCGCCAACAGCTAACGGCCAACAGCCAATTAATCAATGATGAGTTTTTTTTCATTGTCCATTGTCAACTGTCCATTGTCAATTTAAAAGTCCATTGTCAATTTTTTTACTACCTTCATTTTTGCTTGCACAACATTCACAGTTAAATTTCATATCTCATGAATATAACGATATCAAAAAAGTTAATCCCGCTATCAATTGCACTTTTTGCTATTTTATTGTTGAGCGTAAATTTCAGTTGTTCTTTTACTAAAAAAAAGGAAGCAGAAACACGGGCAACTGCAATTATTAATGAGAATAGAATAGTACCTACCGATAACGAAAATGGAAAATTATTTGAAATCCTTACCGGAAAATCTACCGGAATCAATTTTGTAAATACACTTCCCGACAATTACGAACATAACTATTGGAGATACACATTTATTTATAATGGAGGAAGTGTAAATATTGGTGATTTTAATAATGATGGATTACCCGATGTTTTTTTTACGGGTGTAATGGTTCCTCATCGCATTTATATCAATAAAGGAAATCTTCAGTTTGAAGATATTTCTGCAACGGCAGGCATCACAAAAAATGATTATGAATGGACATCCGGATCCACTGTTGCGGATGTGAATGGCGATGGATTTCTGGATATCTATATCTGTAATTCCCGTTGGGCGGATCCAGCTAAAAGAGGAAATAAATTATTTATTAATAATGGTGATCTCACCTTTACTGAAAAAGCAAAAGAATATGGTTTAACCGGAGATGTTACTTGTTCCGCAGCTAACTTTTTTGATTATGATAATGATGGCGATCTGGATATGTATCTCGTTACTCATCCTCTGGATTTTATAAATAAATTTAAAATTTATTATTTCCAAACTATTGAAAATAATAAGAACCTCAGTGATAAATTATACCGCAATAATGGAGATGGAACATTTACAGATGTACATCTTGAAGCAGGAATAAATAATCATGGTTTTGGATTAAGTGCCACTGTTGCCGATTTCGACGAAAATGGATATTTGGATATTTATGTCGCCAACGATTTCGGTATGTATGATTTTTTATATTTCAATAATGGAGATGGTACATTTTCGGATGCATCTCTTTCTGCAATTAAACGACATAGTGTAAGTTCAATGGGTTCTGATGCTGCGGATTTTAATAATGATGGATTATTAGATCTGTATTATGTGGATATAGAAATGGAAGAAAATTATTCTTTTAAAACATTTCAAATTTCTTCGCAAGTTGAAATATTGCGCACACTAATCAATGCAGGATATGGATATCAAAACAGAGGAAATTCTCTGAAAATAAATAATGGCAACAAAACATTTTCAGAGATTGGCAGAACAGCAAATGTGGGAGTTACAGATTGGGGATGGTCAACATTTTTTACTGATTTTGATAATGATGGTAATAAAGATCTTTTTGTATCAACCGGTTATCTGCAGGATTTTAATATTGATGAAACAGAAACCTATTCTAAATTGCGCAGAGCTTGTCGCATAAATGATAGCACAATCTATAGTAAGTTTATTAATTCCATTCCGAGATACACTTTGAATACACCAAATTTTATTTTTAAAAATAATGGTGATCTCACCTTCAAGGATATGCGTGATGAATGGGGCATTTATCATCCCTCTTCTTCTTATGGCGCTGCATCAGCAGATCTCGATTTGGATGGCGATATAGATATTATTTGTGCAAATGCAAATGAGACACCGTATGTATATAAAAATAATTCTGAAAAAAATCCGGAAGCAAATAATTATATCCGGTTTAAATTGAAAGGTTATGGCGCCAATACTTATGGGCTCGGCACAAAAATTAAAATATATTACAATGACACCATGCAATATATTCAACATACAAATGTGCGTGGATTTATTTCGACTACAGAAAATATTATTCACTTCGGAACGGGTAAAAATAAAACCATAGAAACCGTTGAAATAACCTGGCAAGATGGAAAGAAACAAGAATTAAAAAGTATATCCTGCAATCAAATTGTAATGTTGGATCATGCAAATGCATCTGCAGATATTGTATTTGCAAATCATAAAAAAAGAAGTCCCATTTTTACAGATGAGCAAGTATCATCAGGAATTAATTATATACATAAAGAGAATGATTTCGAAGATTTTACTCGAGAATTTTTGATACCACATAAAATGAGTGTGTCCGGACCTTGCACTGCTTCCGGCGACTTGGATGGAAATGGATTGGATGATATTTATATAGGTGGCACTTTTGAAAAAGAAGGAGAAATTTGTCTACAAATAACACCCGGAAAATTTATGTCAAGCAATATAAAATTACAAGCAGACATTAATTATGAAGATGCTGCTGCATTGATTTTTGATGCGGATAATGATGGCGACAATGATTTATATATTGGTAGTGGAGGAAATGAAAAAATGGCCGGCGACAAATGTTATAACGATAGATTTTATATAAATGCAGGCAATGGAAATTTTGTATTGCTGAACGAAAATATTCCACAGATTGCTGTGCCTACATCGTGTGTGATTGCATGTGATTTTGATAAGGATGGTGATCTGGATCTCTTAATTGGCGGAAGACAATTTCCAGGAAAATATTTGCTGCCTGTTTCTTCTGCTCTTCTGCAAAATGATGGTGGAATATTTACTGATGTAACAGAAAGCATTGCACCGGCATTAAAAAATATCGGTATGGTTTCTTCAGCACTCTGGAGCGATTTTGATAATGATGATAATATTGATTTGCTTATTACCGGCGATTGGATGCCCATTGTATTTTTAAAAAATAATGGATCCGCATTTGAAAATATCACTGCTCAAACTAATCTTGAAAATATGGAGGGATGGTGGCAAAGTATAAACGGAGCTGATTTTGATAATGATGGTGATACTGATTATATACTTGGAAATTTCGGTACCAATAGAAGATTTAAAAATACTGTCTCCGAAACAACAGGAAAAACTCTACCATTGGAAGGTTATTATTTCAGCAAACAGGAAACAGAATTTCAGGGATTGTTGATGAGTTATTATCAGCATGATATTTCTTATCCGGTACATTTCAGAGAACGTATGCTCGAACAATATCCGGAAATAAGAAGCGCCATTCCCGATTGGAATTCTTTTGGTAAAATGAGTACAGAGGAGATGTTTGGAAAAAATAATTTAGCGAATGCATATCATACAGTGGCATATCAATTTGAAAGTGCTGTTTTAATAAATAACGGCAATAATAATTTTACAAAAATCAATCTTCCTGTAGAAGCTCAGGTGAGTCCGGTGTTTGGAATTATTTGCAATGATTTTACCGGCGATGGAATTACAGATATTCTTTGTCAGGGAAATTATTATCAGACAGAAATATTAGTAATGCGTCATGATGCGGGAACAGGATTATTATTGGAAGGAAAAGGCGATGGAACATTTATACCAATACGCAGTTTAGAAAGTGGTTTTTGGAGTGATGGAGATGCACGTTCTCTTACACTTGTTAATTGTGGAGAGAATAAAAGTCCATTTATAATTGCCGGAGTTAATAGCAGTCAAACAATAGTATTTAGCTATCCATCTGATCAAATACTTAATGTAAAAGCTAATGATATTTATGCGTTAATTACTTACTCAAATAGCACCACACAAAAAGTTGAATTTTATAATGGAGAAGGGTATTATTCCCAACGATCAAATTTTATTACCATCAACAAAAATGTGCGCTCCGTAATCATAGTTGATTATAAAGGAAATAAAAGAGAAGCATTGAACAAATCAATTAGCTGATTAGCTGATTAGCCGATGAGCTGATGTGCAAATGTGCAAATGTGATTAATGTGCAAATTGAAATGATTAGCAGATGGGATGATTAGCAAATTAGCCGATGTGATTAATGTGCAAATTGAAATAATTAGCAGATGGGATGATTAGCCAATTAGCCAATGTGATAAATATGCAAATGTGAGAATTAAAAAATTATACGATGTGATTAATAGCAATGAAAAGCCGAACGATAATTTTTAACCTGAAACTTGAAACACGAAACTTTTTTTGTCAATGTTCTTAGTCAATAGTCAAAGTTATTTCGCCAACAGCTAACGGCTAATAGCCAATAGCCAAAATCAGTGATGAGTTATCAGTGATGAGTTTTTTGTCAATGGACAATAGTTAATAGTCAATGTTTTATTCGCCAATTGCTAACGACCAAAAGTTAATAGCCATCTATTAAGTAATGATTTTTTCAATTATTGAATAATAATTTTAAAGAAAAATTGACGTCCATCAGCTTCGGCAATTATCCAATATGCACCTTTCATATATTGTGTCAAATCAAGTCGGGTAAACCCATCTATTGTGGATTGCAATTTATCAACAAGACCTTGCATTGAGTATATATAGATTGTTGTTTGAGGAGTCCATTCCGCAGGTGTATTTAATAACCAAAATTCACCTTCAGAAAGATTGGGCATCAGCAATAAATCTTCAGTACCTTCTGTACAATCATTAATAAAAATTGTATCGGATTTCTGACCGCAATTGTTATAAACCGTTACCGAATATTCTCCGGGTTTATTGGGTTGAAGATATCTTTCTGTAGAACCATTGCTCCATAAATAAGCAGGCCATTCACCGGCATCAATAGTGATAGGAAAATTTGTATAAGAACATAAATCAATATCATCTCCCAGCTCTAAATTTTTAGTTGAATATGGATCCAATTTCACTGTAAACTCTTCACTGAAATTATAGCAACTATCAGAATAAGCTACCCAATAATCTCCCGCTTCATAAATTATAATTTGTTGTATAGTTGCTCCTGTATTCCAGATATAATTTTCAAATCCATCAGGCGCAGTTACTGTAAAATAATCTCCCGGACATAAAGTAGTATCAGGTACATAGAAGTAATCAATTTTTTGTGGTGTAATAGAAACTAAAAAACTATCTATAAAAAAATTACAACCTTGCGTTGCATTTAAAATATATAAACCTTCAGTATGAGCATTTAAATTTTTATTTGTAGAACCAGTATTCCATAAATAAGAATCGTAATATTCTGAGCCTTTTAAAATGGCAGGTAAATGATTGAAACAAATTAATGTATCAATTACTTTAGAAAAGGTAGTATCAGGTAGAAAATTTACCTCAGCAGTATCGCTTAGAAATCCCTGACTGGATGAAATATTTACCCAATATTCCCCATTGGTAGTTACATTTATTTGGGGAGTTGTATCCCCTGTACTCCATAAATATTCAGCACCTCCAAAATAGGCATCCAGAATTACCGTATCGCCAACACAAGAACTTATATCAATTAATACGATTTCAGAATATTTTACTACATACACATCTTCAATAAATAAATAGGCAAATATTGTATCGTTATCTACTGGTGGATAGTCTGGAATTTCAAAAATGTTTGTGTTAATTTTATTTTTAAAATTGCCAATTGTAATCCATTTTTCATTACCTGTTGCTTTAAAATAATTTCTTACTCTTGTCCAAGTACCGGGATTAATAATTACACTTAAAGAGTCATTGGAAATTTGAGGAGTATAGTTTAAATTTTTGGTATAAGAATATTCAAAGTAAGGACGTTCTTTTGAAAAATACGCACCCACCTCATTCGTAGTAAACGCAGCCTTATTCATATATTTATGAGCAGGGGCAACCCAAAATTCTACAATATAAATAGTATCGGCTTCTAATGTATCTATCAATTGTGTTTGAATATATTCCCTGTAAGAACCTTCACAACATTTATCATAATAAACGAAAAAGCCGCAGTAACCCTCACCACTTCGAGCAGGTTGATTATCAGAGAATAAATTAAAAGGAACTCCAACTTGGTTATAAGGCAGAACACAACTATTAAAATAATCAGAAGTACCATTAGTGGGTCTTAACCAATTTAAAACATAAAAATTATCCAGAGGATGAACATTACTATGATCATTAGGACAATGTAAATATTCTTCAAAATTTGGATTGGGCACAAGGTTATATTGTGCCATAAGATTTATATATCCGCAGAATATAAAAAAGCAGATAATTATTAATTTAGTTTGTAGCCGATTCTTCAATAAGAATAAAGTTGAGATTTCTAAATTACTGTAAATAGGGCATTAAAAAAAATCAGCCGTGGCTTTTATAACATGATCCCGACATATGGAACTCTGGACATTTTTTTCAAAGTCAAAAGTCTAAGTTTTTTTTCCAATAGCCTTAACCAGATATATGGTACTTAATTCCTGATACTATTAGGAATAGACGAACAGAAATATTTAACTCGAAACCTGAAACCCGAAACTTTTTTTGTCAACAGTTTAAGTCAATGTCATTGTAAATTATTATTTCAACCCAATCTCTCTCAATCGTTCATCTAAATATCCGCCTGCAGTAATCGGTTCGTATTGCAATGGATTATTTTCATTGATACAAGATGCAAGACAAGTAAGATCAACATCAGATTTCGGATGTAGAAAAAATGGAATGGAATAGCGTGGTGTACTCCATTTTTCTTTTGGTGGATTTACAACTCTGTGTGTTGTAGATTTTAAAATATTATTGGTTAAGCGTTGCAACATGTCGCCAACATTCACCACTATTTCATCAGGTGCTGTTTTCACCGGCACCCAATTTCCTTCTGTGCTCATTACTTCTAATCCATCGGCACTCGCACCCACTAATAAAGTAATTAAATTAATATCCTCATGTTGTTCTGCCCGCACTGCAGATGCAGGTTCTTCTGTTATCGGCGGATAATAAATTGCCCGCAAAATAGAATTGCCGTTATGAATTTTATTATCAAAATAATTTTCATTTAATCCTAAATACAATGCAATAGCTCTTAATAATTCTCTGCCAGAATTTTCGAAATTTTTATAAAGTGCAACACCTAACAAATTAAAATTTGGCAACTCATTTACTTCCACATTATCGGGATATTCATTTTTAATTGCTGCATTATCAGTTACTGTTTGTCCGAACTGCCAAAACTCTTTTAAGTCTGCTGCGGTACTTCCTTTTGCATGTTCTTTTCCGAAAGAAGTATAACCTCTTTGTCCTGCAAGTCCGTCAATTTCATAATTATGTTTTATAGTTTCTGGTAAAGAAAAAAAATGTTGCACTGCATCATAAAAATCATCAATGCTATTTTTATTTACACCATGATTGCGCACTGCTACAAAACCAACTTCCTGATAAGCTTTGCCAATTGCATTTACAAAATCTTGTTTGCGCTTTGCATCTCCGGATAAAAAATCTGCAAGATTAATTGTCGGTATAGTATTCATAATTTTAGCTATTAACAGATTGATTTAGAACATTGACTAAAAAGAGTATCAGGTAGTGAGTATCGGGTATCAGGTTTTAAAAAAATGCTGTTGGCTGTTGGCTGTTGGCTATTTGCATTGCAACATTGACTATTGACTTTGACCATTGACAAAAAAGTTTCACGTTTCGGGTTATAAAATTCATTACTGATTACTCATCACTATTTTTTTTTATTCACCATTCACTACTCACTATTCACTAAAAAAACTCATTACTGATTACTCATTCCCTTTACGGTTTTAATCTTCCATAAGATCTTGGGAATGGAATGCTTTCACGAATATGCTGAATGCCGGTTAACCACATCACCATGCGTTCTAATCCTAAACCAAATCCTGAATGTGGTACTGAACCGAAGCGACGTAAATCCAGATACCATTCGAAAACATCCATTGGTAATCCTTCATGGATAATGCGCTCTTTTAATAATTCTAAATCGTCTTCACGCTCTGCGCCACCCACAATTTCACCATAACCTTCAGGTGCTAATACATCTACACCTTTCACATATTTTTCATCCTTCGGATCACGCTTCATATAAAATGCTTTCACTTGCGTAGGCCAGTTATAAACCATCACCGGACAATCAAATAATCTTGTTAAAACAGTTTCATCACTACCACCTAAATCACCACCCCATTCAAAGTTTTTTGCACTCTCTAACCATTGCGGAATATTACCGAGTTTTTCATCAATTTCTTTCATTGCGTTTTTCATGGTATCAATTTTATTCTGATTAAAATTGATCTCTCCTTTTTTCATTCCACCTGCTGCAATTTTTTGTTCACGCTCTGCAATTTCTTTTTCATAATCTGTTTTTTCAGTGCGCAATTTTACCATATCCTCTTCCAGAGTTTTTATACTATTGCGACCTTCCACATCTTGTTCACCACGAATAATTTTTATTGCATCATCATAATGTATTCTCGGGAAAGTGATGTCAACTGCATTTTGCAACATCGTTGTATCCCGTTCTAAAATTTCCAATTCATTTTTGCAATGTGTAAGAATATCATTCACTACAGATTTTAAAAATGCTTCTATTAAATCCATATCCATATCCAGATCATAAAAAGCCATCTCCGGTTCTATCATCCAGAATTCAGAAAGATGTCTGCGTGTTTTAGATTTCTCTGCACGGAATGTTGGACCAAACGTATAAATTTTTCCATGCGCCAATGCAAGTGCTTCACCATACAACTGGCCTGATTGAGATAAGTATGCCGGCTGACCAAAAAAATCCGTTTCAAATAAAGTAGTAGTTCCTTCCACTGCATTGCCTGTAAAAATCGGCGCATCCATTTGCAAAAAATCATGTTCCTGAAAGAAACTATGTATTGCCCAGATAATGCGATTGCGCACCCGCATAATTGCCCATTGTTTTTTCGAACGCAACCAGATATGTCTGTTCTCATTTAAAAATTCTACACCGTGTTCTTTTTTAGCAATCGGATAATTTTCTGCATATTGAATTACTTCTAATGAAGAAACTTTTATCTCAAAACCACCAATTTGTTTTTCATCTTTTACCACATTGCCTTTTAAAATAACCGAGCTTTCTAAGGTGAGTTTTTTAGCTGCTTCAAACATTTCTGCACTAATTGTTTGTTCGTCAACCACACATTGTACAAAGCCACTGCCATCACGCAAAATAATAAATTCAAGTCCTTTACTTTCACGCTTGTTGCTTACCCAGCCACGCAGTTCCACTGATTTTCCTTCAAAGTCACTGAGTTTGCTGATATATTGAAATGGTTCGATTTGCATATTCTAAAAATTAAAATTTGAGTTGCAAAATTAATCAACTGCATGCATCACCTATAATCTTTATTTGCAGTGGTGTAATATAATCTGTTATAAACCCGATGTTTAGATCATCATAAAAAATTATTGTCTGATTTATTAAAAAGATTAATATCATTTGAAAAGATAATCCCTGCAACTTTATATCGTTAGTATTGTCTTTTAAATTAAATGCATTACAAAATATTTTTCATAAAAGGTATAACTATCTGTATTGCCGGACTTAATAAGTTATCCTAATTTTGAAGCAGTTATAAAATTATGTTACGACAAAAACTCAGTCAGAAGCTATTACAGAAACTATCGCCACAGCAGATACAGTTGATGAAACTATTGCAGGTGCCGACAGATCAGTTGGAGCAACGCATCAAAGAAGAATTGGAGATTAATCCGGCTTTGGAAGTTTCTGCAGATGATAGTGAAGAACCACAAGAAGATATTTTCAGTGATAAGAATGAAGAAGAAGAATCTATCAAGGAGGAAAAGGATAATAATGAAGAAATTGATCTTACGGATTATTTAGAAGATGATGATTATGCTGATTATAAAACAAGAGGCGATAGTTATGATGATGATGATGAAAATAATCGCACGGTGCCGATTCCGGTGCTGGAAACATTTCATGAAAACCTGACCAAACAAGTGGGTATGGTGGATTGTGATGACAGACAACAATCCATTGCAAAACAAATTATTGGAAGCATTGATGATGATGGATATTTGCGCCGAGAAATTAGTGCGATAGTGGATGATCTTGCATTTTCTCAAAATATTATTACTACCGAAGAAGAGATTTTAGAATTGCTGGATGTAGTTCAGGGATTTGATCCGCCGGGTGTGGGTGCAAGAGATTTGCGTGAATGTTTGTTGTTGCAATTAGAAAGAAAAATTCATACAAAAAATGTGAAGAGAGCTATCACAGTTATTGAAGAATACTTTGATGAATTTACAAAAAAGCATTACGATAAATTAGCACGGCAGATGAAGTTGGAGGAGAGTGAATTGAAGATTGTGTTGGATGAAATTTTAAAACTTAATCCAAAACCGGGTGGCTCGGTGAAAGACAACAATTCATCGTTCAATCAATTTATTATTCCTGATTTTACAATTATAAATAATACAGGTACTCTTGAATTGCGATTGAATTCACGCAATGCCCCCGACCTGCGCATCAGTCAGGATTTTAAAGTGATGATGCAGGATTATAAAGCGGGAGATAAGAAAGATAAAAAGCAAAGAGAAGCGGTTCAATTTATCAAGCAAAAATTAGACTCTGCAAAATGGTTTATTGATGCTATTCGTCAACGTCAAAATACTTTGTACAACACCATGTATCAAATCATGGAGCATCAGTATGATTTCTTTTTAACGGGCGATGAAACACGGATGAAACCAATGATATTAAAAGATATTGCTGAGGTTACAGGTCTGGATATTTCTACGGTGAGTCGTGTGGCAAACAGTAAATATGTAAGTACTGAGTTTGGTACTTTCTCATTAAAATTCTTTTTTAGTGAATCGCTTACCAATGATGCCGGTGAAGAAGTTTCTACTCGTGAAGTGAAAAAAATTCTGGATGATTTAATTAATCTGGAAGATAAAAAAAGTCCGATGAGCGATCAGGAACTTACAGAACAACTGCATGAAAAAGGATATAATATTGCAAGGCGTACTGTAGCAAAATACCGTGAGCAATTGGATATTCCTGTAGCCCGATTGCGCAGAGAATTATAATATTCACTTACCGTATTGTATAACTGTTATTCTGCATAAGTGCTTATGTGTACATTTGCATTACATGAATATTAAAAATATTTACGGCCATGTAATTTCTGTTGTATTCCAACCATTATTACTTCCATTGTTGGGAACAATTTATATCATCAAATCCAACCCATTTACTTTTCCCGATCCGTATGAAAATTATATGTTGATGTTGCGGGTAGGATTGCTCACATTTTTTTTCCCTGCGGTGGTGGTGTTATTAATGAGTGCATTAAATTTTGTGAAAGGTGTAAATCTACGTGACCGGCAGGACCGCATCATTCCATACATAGCAACACTTGCTTTATATATCTGGGCATTTTATGTCTTTTATAAAGAAGGATTTAATGGCATAATTACGTTTATGTTATTGGGGTCCACCATTTCAATTGTGCTTGCATTTTTAATGAATTTACTTGTATTAAAAATTAGTATGCATACAACAGGTGTTGGTGGAATGGTTGCATTTTTTTTACTGCTGTTACCTTATACCAATTTCAATTCATTATATCCATTTATCATTATGATAATCATTGCAGGTTTAGTTGGTTCCGCACGACTTGCATTACATGCACATACAACCCGTGAAATTTATTACGGATATCTCTTAGGCTTTTTCAGTTTCATGTTTACGAATCTGATATTTGGGATGTAGCGTTTTTGTTTTATCTCAATTTTTTTTCTTTAAGATTTCTTTGTCCATTGGGGGTTAGTACGACTACCTGAACACAAGATTTATTTCTTTATGAGTAACTCAATTTCTGCTTTGAGTTTAGGAAGATGATTTATTAAAATTGACCAAATATTTTCTTAGATATGTTGTCATAAGAATGAATAACTTTTTAAACCAATAAGCTTAGCATCGTGAGAATTCCCAAATTTTTTAATACCCCCACTCGGTACCCCCAACATTATTGCGGTAAAACCTTCTAAAACAACACTCAACAAATATTTTCATCCATACACCATTTCTTTCGATCTGTTAATTGATTGTATTAAAATTGGATTCTTTAAAGTCTGTTCCTCTAATAAATCCACTTTTCTACCAACTAAAGATTCAAGCTTCAATTTAAAATCCATATAATTATTAAAGTATTCTGCTAAATCAATTTCTTTGAATTTGACAAGAAAGTCAATATCACTTTCATCATTAAAATTTGAATTTAATGCAGAGCCGAATACATACATTGTTTCTACATAATGTGCGTTACACAACTTTCTGATACTTTCAATATTTGATGTTATTACCATTATCCTAAGCTACAAAATGTTGTACTCACTATCTCTAAGGTTAGTGTCTTTGCTCATATTTTTTTCGATGCTTAACATCAAATTTATTTTTTCATTTCAATAGAAAAAATTTATTACCTTACTCTCCAATTCTACCACTATGCAACAAGCAAAATATTATATCACCTCCTTTTTATTTGCAATTGCTTTAGCTCTGAATGCACAGGTAAACCCCGGGCCGGAGATAGCATGGCAGAGGTGTTATGGAGGAAGTGCCAATGATTTTTTTTCTGATGCTATTCATACCACAGATGGGGGAATTTTAGCCAGTATCTTAACTTCTTCAACCAATGGAGATTTAACTGGGATACCATATTCAAATGGTTGGATTATAAAATTTAATAGTTTATTTGATATTGAATGGCAAAAATTTTCAGGATATTATGATTGCCAGTTTACTGCAAATAAAATATTTCAACTTAACGATGAATCATATATTTATGGTGGTGCTACTGAAATAGATTGTGGGGAGAATAATGGTTTTTTGGACATTGGTTTAATGAAAACCGATAACATTGGTAATCAACTTTGGCAAAAGTCTTTTGGCGGTCCCGGCACAGATGTGATTGAGGGGTTGCTTCCAACACAAGATGGCGGCTTTTTACTCACCGGCCGCAGCAGTGCCGCCGGTGGCGACATCCCATTTCATTATCCGGGTGGTGCGGGAGATGATGATGCGATTGTAATTAAAATAGATAGTGCTGGTGAAATAATTTGGTTGAAAGTTTTGGGCGGCAGTGGGGATGATGGACCGTTGGGTGATATCATTGAAAACGAGCGAGGTTATTACATCATTAATATAGGTGCCCATAGCAATGACTATGATTTGGCAGATAGCGGTATCAGCGGCGACAAGCGTTGGATCGTAAAATTAGACAGCCTCGGCAATATTGTGGACGAAAGTTTTATGTCGGGGGACACTAGATTTATATAATTATACCTGCTCATATGGTTATGACTTTTAAAGATGGATTTTTGATCGTTGGACAGGGGGATCCGGCATCTGAATTATATCCTACTTCCCTGAACATGATTCCGATGAGGGAGCGATGGCAATTTTTAATGCCAATCTTGATTTAACCTTTTTAAGCAATGGGGAGGAAGTGAATCTGATGGATTTAATCGGGTGATTGAAGATAAGACAAGGGAAATTTTTACTTTATAGGTGCAAGCGCATCGCCTGATTATGACTTGCCTGATAATTATAACAATGGAGAAGAGTTGGATTACTGGCTGTTTGCTACCGATAGCAACTTCAATACATTATGGAGCAAAAACTTTGGCGGCAGCGATCCATGTGGCGATTTGGCATGTGGCAGTTTTAATGGCAACATACTTTTGAAGGATAATATGTTATATGCCTTTATTAAAAATACCATACCTGATTCATTCCCAGACTTTGATATTGAGTGCGGGTATGAAAGAAATTTCTACTTTGAAACCGATGCATGGTTGGTAGCATTTGATTTAAATACAGTATCAATTGAATCAAGTTTACATGTATATGAAGACATAACTATTTATCCCAATCCAGCTACCAACGAATTATATATTGACCTAACAGCAATTACAGAAACACAAATTCCGGTTCGCATTATTATTTATAATTTAATTGGCAATAAAATTTTAGAGCAGGAATTATTTGCTGGAGAAATACAAACTATCGCACTCAATAATTTTAGTGCAGGTATTTATTTGTTGCAATGCTATCAGGAAAATATATTGTTGCATACTGAGAAGGTGATGGTGGAATAGTAATGAGTATCGGGTATTGAGTATCGTGTATTTTTCTCTGAAAAAATATCTGAATTTATTTATGTAATCACATATTTATTTAAATAAAAAAGGCCTTGCATAATACAAGACCTTTCACTTTTTCACCTAAACTAAAACTATATGTTATCCAAGTTTGAATTTTACCGGAAGATTATAACGCACTTTCACTTTGGAGTTTCCCTGCATACCGGCTTTCCATGCGGGCATTAAACTCAGTACTCTCAACACTTCTTCATCACATCCGCCACCAATACCTCTTGCAATTTTTGCATCGCTGATAATACCATTTTTATTCACCACAAAACTTACATATACTATCCCTTCTATTTGTGCATCACGGGCAAATTCAGGATATATAATATTGCGACTTAACCATTGATACAATGCAGATAATCCACCGGGAAATTCAGGCGCATGTTCCACTACTTCATAAATTTTATCATTTGATTCTGTAGTAGTTATTATCACCGGATTTTGTATTGGTTTAATATCAATTGCTTCTATATTAAATTTATCAAACGTCATTTTTGTATTGGATACTTCAATCACTTGTGTATTTACAACAGTGGTTGATTCTGTCGCAGTTTTTTCTACATGCTTTGGAGCAGGTGCTATTGTTTTTATTTCTTCAGTATGAATTTCAATCGGCATAAAATCCGTGAAATCATCGGAAGAAAAATCTAATATCTTGTGAGATACTTTAGGTCCATTCCAGTTGAGTGCATATAACACAATCAACAAAGAAATGAGCACACCAAACATAAAAAATACTGTAGTGTGTTGAAATGGATTGAAGGCAGTTTTAGTGTTCATAGCTTTTAGTTTTTATTACTGGTGAGATGCTTGTACCACACTATTCCATAAACGTCATTTATGTAATAACTGCAATTGAAATAGGAAAAGTATTTTGAATGAAAGTAATTATAAACAGTTGACTGGCATTAAATTTTTGCAGCGCAAAAAACTATTTCAAACTATTTCATCACACTTCTTAATTTCTTTTCTTTTTGCCTTGATGCAAAAAGAAACAAAAAGATCAAGACTGTATAAAAGCCTGCCTACCGGACAGGCAGGCAAGCAGCAAAATTTACGTCATACTTCTTGCAGAAAAGAATAAGGTCAGCCGGGTAATTTCAAATTTATTACGTTGTGCGAGAATTGTGTTTAATCGAAATGAAAAAATTCTATCAACTGGCTGACTGAATTCTTTTCCCGCACATTCCCCTGCGCACAGAAGCATTCCTTATTTTGCAAGCAAGCTTTTATAAGGTCATTTTCGCTTCGACTAAAAATTTTTTATAACATAACATTAACATATAGAAGTGGGATGTTGATCGGCATTACAGGATTTCTGTAGAATTCAAAGAAGCAATTAGACAGGAAGTAATAACAAACTGTTGACCTGTCTTAAATTTTAGCAACGCCAACAGCTAATGCCCAACCTTGATTGCCATCGGGCATTTCTACTTTATACCAATCGTTTTGTAAATCGAGAATACGCAGTTTTAATCCCTCGTGCAACATCACTAAATTGGTGCTGTTTTCACTCGGTTCACTTTTAATTATTAAACTCGGTTGAGTAATAATTCCAAAATGATAATTGTTATCATAAGCTGCTTTTGCATACGTGCAGCTAATTGCAAAAACAAAAAATATTAAGCTGATTCCGAAAATAAAAAATCCGGCTTTGCGCAATTGTAATTTTCTACTTATGCGATAAACTGCAAATCCTGCAACAGCTATCCAAATAAGAATAATGGAAATAATAAGCCATTGATTTGCTTGCAAAATATTAATCCAGCTTTGCCACCAACGAATAATAAATAAACGATTTACAGGTGCTAATTTATCTTTAATATGCAGGTTGGCTAATTCTAAATTAAATGTTGCATCCTTATCGTTGGGAGTAATTTGCAAACAGCGTTCATAATTTAATATTGCTAAACCAAATTGATTTGTTTTATAATATGCATTGCCGAGGTTATAATATATTTCTGCTGAAGAACCATTTGCTGCAATCAGATTTTCATACATCTCAATTGCTGCAGTATAATTATTATTATCGTATTGTGAATTGGCAAGATACACATCCAATGAATCTTGTGCATTCACCACAAACACAAAAAACAAACTGAGTATAAAGCTTATTTTTTTCATGCGGATAATTCATTTTCAATTCCTGAAATTAATTGCACTGCTTTATTGTATTCTTCCTGCATAATTGCTGTGGATTGCACGGGAGCAAACAACGCAATTTCACTTCGGTTTAATAACGCAAATAATTCCTGTGTTGCAGATTCACTTATATTTTTCTGTTGCAAAATGTCCGCAATGTTTTCTTTGGAAAGATTGCTTTGCGGAATATTAAATCTATCCGAAAGATATCCCCACACTGCTTTAATAGTTTCATCATAAAATGCTTTGCGATTGTCCTCTGCAATAAAACCATGCGCAACTTTTAATCGTTTTGTTGCAATACCTGTTGCTTTGCGATTGCGCATTCCTACTACATCTTTTTCCATTTCACTTCTTCTTGCTGTGAAGAAAAATAAAAAGAAACCTAAAAGAATGGGTGCAGATAATCCGATATAAGCAATGGGTGATTGCAACAAGTTTTTTGATACAACATACTCCGGTGCTTTTGTTTTTATATAGCGAATATCCTGAGCTAACATTTCTACTTCTTCTTTGCTGATACCTGTTGTATTATTACCACCTGTGTATCCTGTTCCTGCTTCTACATCAATTGCATATTCATCGGATGCAATAGTTTGATATAGATTTCTATCCGGATCAAAATAACTCCATTTATGTGCGGGTAAAGTAAATGTGCCGGGCGAACGAGGTATTAATAAATATTCATAAGTTTTAGAAGTAGCGGTTTCTGAAATTTTAGGATCATAAGTTTCCCAACCCGGAGGAAGATCTAATACAGGTGTTTGGAATAATGCAAGATTTCCGTTGCCTGTAATTTTAATCCGATAAGTTATAGGTTCATCTGTTTTTGTTTTTGTTGTGTTGATTTCTGTTTTCATATCAAATCTTCCAACAGCACCATTAAAACTTTCAGGTGCATTTGCAGGCAATTCTTTCACTTCAACATTCAATGCGTTTGAAACAATTTCAAAATCATAACGCTCATAATTTGAATTAAAAAATTGATCCCATGGATCTTTACTATTGCTTTGTTTTTTTGCTCGCAGCGCAACCAATGCATCCACACCAAGTGGATCAATTTCTAATGTACCACCAATTTGCGGAGTGAGCTTAGTCTTTTTTACTACTTGTACTAAATACGATTGACCGTTGATGGTTTCATAATTCCCTTGTGTATTCTGCACATTTATTTCCGCAGAATGAAAGCCATTAAATTTTGGAACTACTGTAGCACCTGTTACACGATAATCATAAATCTGCGAATTGCGATTTACATAGAGTTTGTAAGTAACTGTAATTTCTTCCCCTTTATACACTGAAGCAACATCTACAGTTGCTGTTATAAAAAGATTTTTTTTCAAATAACTATTTACATCGGTGGATTCATCATTGCTGCTTGAATTATTATTATTTGATGCCGGACGCTCACTTACTTCAATCGTGATTGGTTGTGTTGTTAAGGTTTCCTTTCCTGATTTTATACTTGCAGAACTAATAGTAAACTTACCAACTGCTTTTGCTTGCAACACATAGGCATAACTTATACTCTGAGATGTTCTGCCATTTATAGAACTAAAACTGCTGCTTTGATTAGGACCACCCAATACATAAAAATCACTGAAGGCCGGTGCTTTGAAATTAGAAATACTACTTCCGTTTTGTAGCGTAAAAGTGATTGTAAAACGATCAGAAGTATTTACCTGGTTTCTGCTTACAGTTGCTTCAAATGCACTTTGTGCAATGGATAATGCACTGATAAAAATACATGTTATGATTACACTCAGTTGTTTCATTACCAATCTTTTTCACCCTGCACTCTCACGGGTTGAGTTTTTTGTTGATTCACTTTATCCTGTGTTTTTTTATCCTGATTATTCAGCGTTTGCATAATGCGATCTAATTCTTCAGGAGAATATTTTTTCGGTTGTGGTTTCTGCTGTTGTTCATCTTTATTTTGCTGATTCTGATTTTGCTGATCTTGTTTATTCTCATCCTTCTGATCTTTATTTTTATCCTCTTTATTTTGTTGATCCTGTTTATCCTGATCTTTTTTATCCTGATTGTTATCGTTCTGATTTTGTTGTTGCTGTTGTTGCTCTTGTTTTAGTTTGGATAATGCATAGGCAAGATTATATTTTGTATCCATATCATTCGGATTACTTTTCAATGCATTTTTATATGCATCCACACTTTTTTCGTAGTCCTGCATTTCCATATATGCATTACCCATGTTGTGATATGCTTTTGAACGTATGCCGGGATCGAGACTTGTTTTTGCAATTGCCTGATATTGTTTCAGACTTTCCTCATACTTCTGTTGTTTGTAATAACTGTTGCCAAGATTATATTTTCCCGCTACTGATTCAGGATTTTCTGTAATAGCAGTTTTATAATCATTCTCTGCATCGGTATAGTTATTATTTTCAAATGCTTTATTGCCTTTGTCTATATAACTATTTTCTTTTTGTGCAATACATGAAGTTGTAAATGCAATTGCAAATATTAATAAAAAATTACGCATCGTTTCCTCCTTCTTCAAAAATATTAAATCGTGAAAACCAACCGGCTCTGCGATCACTTATAAAAAACTCCAACGCTAACAGAAAAATTCCGATGGCGAGGAACAATTGAAAATGATATGCATAATCGGTGTATTCAAATTGGTTTGCTTCATCTTTTTCCAGAGAAGCAATTTCTTTTTCAATATCATTCACTGCAGTTCTGCCTTGTTCTAAATTTACATAAATACCACCACCGGAAACTGCCATTTCACGCAACATTCCTTCATTCATTTTTGTGAGAATAATATTGCCATCGCCATCTTTTTTAAAATCAGAAGTGTTGCTACCTGCTTTCACAGGAATGGGTGCACCTGCTGTTGAACCTACACCAACAGTTATAATTTTAATATTATTTGCCGCCATTTTTGTTGCCATTTGCAATGCATCAGAATCGTGATTTTCACCATCGGTGATAATAATAACGGCTTTATTTTTTTTATTAATATTACTTTCTTCAGTGCCGTTAGCAAATGTAGTTTGTGCATTCTCCAAAGCGGCGACTATATCTGTTCCTTGTACTTGCACCATATCTGTATTTACGGTATTCAAATACATTAGTGCGGCACGAGTATCAACAGTAAGGGGCATTTGCACATACGATTTTCCTGCAAATACAATCAATGCAATTTTATTACCTTCTAATTTTTCAATTATTTGAGAAGCAAGAATTTTTGCACGGGTCAAGCGATCAGGTTTCACATCTTCTGCAAGCATACTTCGAGAAACATCAAAACAAATAATTACTTCGCTGCCTTCTGCTTTTACTTTTTCACGCTTACTGCCCATGCGAATATTTGCAAGCGCAATTGCAAATGAAATAAGTGCAAGACAGAGTAATACAAACTTTAATGTTTTGCGCTTCATGGAATACCTGCTCATCATTTGCATTACCAGAGAAGAATCGCCAATAGATTGTATTGATTTTTTTCGCCAACGCAACAGTAAATAATACAATACCAACAGCACCGGAATTACTGCAAGCAGATATAAATATTGTATGTTCTCGAACTCCATCATGTCAATGTGCGGAATATAGTTTGTGATAACATTATTTCCAGAAGTAAACAAACAAAAGCGAGCAATGCAAACAAATAAAATTTTTCTTCATAGCGTTTAGTAACATTCACTTCCACTTTTTGTCGTTCTATTTTATCAATTTCTTTATAAATCTCATTGAGTTTTTCTTTACTCGTTGCCCGGAAATATAATCCGCCGGTTGTTTCCGCAATTTCTTTCAACGAAGGTTCATCAAAAGAAATTCGTGGATCTAATTCAAAAATCATTCTGCCACTTTTATCTACAACGGGAATAGGGCTGTTTGTTTCTGAACCGACACCAATTGTGTACACACGAATATTTAATTGAGCGGCTGCATATGCTGCATCTTGTGGAGAATATTCGCCGGCTGTGCGTACACCATCGGTTAACAGAATAATTACTTTGGTACTGAGTTGTGTAGTATCCATTAACCGATTCACAGCCATAAATAATCCGTCGCCAACTGCAGTGCCATCTTCCAACTGCCAGTTGTCCACGATATCAATTTGATTTTCCAATAAAATATGATCGAGTGTAATAGGACATTGTGTAAATGCTTCACCCGCAAACACCACCAATCCGATGCGATCGCTACTACGTGCTTTCACAAAATCTATGGCCGCTTCTTTTGCAGCAGTCATACGATTTGGTTTAAAATCTATTGCATACATACTGCTGGAAATATCCATTGCCATTACGATATCAATTCCTTCAGTAGTAATTTTTTTATTGCTGAATCCTGCTTGTGGTCTTGCTAATGCAATTACTGCAAATGCAAAGCTGAGCATGCGCAATGCAGGTAATATTTTAATCCAGTTTGTACGAGGTGTAGATAATTTTTCTTTGATGTTGTGAATTGTACTGGAATTAAATACAACAAATTTTTTCTTGCTTTTATATTGATATAAAATAAATACAGGAATAAGTATCAGCAGTAATAAAAACCACGGATCAGCAAAAGTGATATGTGCAAAATCTAAATTCATTTCGTTTGTTCTATTACTTTTTCATTCTGCATTTTTGTTGTTTCCACTAACTGATATGCATATTGCAAACTCAATGTATTTTCATTTGCTAAAGGTTTTGACTTTGCAAATTTGGCAAGATCACCGGTAGTGAGAATAAATTTTAATTGATTTAATAACTCAGCGCTTATTCCGGCTTGCACCGCTTGTTCCATAATTTCATCCGTAGTGGATTCCATTGTTTGCAAATCAAAACGAATATCTAAATACTCACGCAGTATATCTGTTAATTCAGAGTAATAGTTTTTATATGCATCTTGTTGCCAAAGCTTTTTATTTTCCAACTCCTGCAATTTTTGCATGGTGTAATTATATAAAGTAATGAGTGTTGGCTTCTCTGATTTCGGTGTTAGTTTGCGCTTTTTAATATATCTGTAAATGAGATATACGATTAATGCCAATAATAAAATTCCACCGATAATAAAATACAATGTGTAATCCGGCACTGTTACAGAAATATTTTCTTTGATAGGTTTTATTGCAAGTGTGGTATCTACCGGTATAGTTTGAATAAGTAATTGTATGCTATCAGAAACTGCAATGTATTGTGTGGTGTCGCCTTGTTTTTTATATTCCACATACACAGGATGAATAGTAAACATACCTGAATCATACGCAGCAAAAACAATTTGCTGATGCAATGCATAGGCTCCATTTTGCAAAAGTGTATCTACACCGGAAACAGAAATAGTTTCTAATTCTCCGCCGATAGAATCTATTAAGGGCCAGTTAAAAGTATTTGTAACAGGCGATTGAATATGCAAATCATAACGGATATAATCTCCAATTAAATAATTGCTGCTATCTACGGATGCACTCACTTTTACTTCCTGCGCATGCAATGCAGAAATGCAGAAAAGAAAAATTATAAATATGATATGTGAAATCTTCTTTTGCATCGTACTATCTTCTGAACATTCTTCTGCTGAAAAAATTATGTAATTCTGTTATATAAGATTTCTCGCTATTAATGTGCATGGTATCCGCACCGGATTTTAAAAAAGTAGTTTCAAAATATTTGGTGTTCTTATCAAAAAATTCTCTGTAATTTTTTCGTACACGATTGCTATTTGTATCCACCCAAAATTTTTCACCGGTTTCTGCATCCCGCATGCGCATCATCCCCACAGCAGGCAATTCTTTTTCACGACGATCCCAAATTTGCACACCAATCAGATCATGTCTGCGAGCTGCAATGCGCAAAGGTTTTTCATAATCATCACTCATAAAATCGCTGAATAAAAAAGCAGTACAACGTTTTTTAATTATGCCTGAAAAAAATTCTAATGCCTTGGCGATATCTGTTCCTTTTCCTTCGGGTTTATAATCTAAAAGTTCACTTATGATGCGCAGAATATGTGATCTACCTTTTTTGGGAGGAATAAATTTTTCAATCTTATCAGTAAATAATAACACACCCACTTTATCATTATTATTAATTGCAGAAAAAGCAAGAACTGCTGCCATCTCTGTTATCAATTCATTTTTACTTTGCTTAATAGTTCCGAAATAAGAAGATGGACTTATATCTATTAACAACATCACGGTAAGCTCACGTTCTTCTTCAAATACTTTTATATAAGGCTGTTGCATGCGGGCGGTAACGTTCCAGTCAATATTGCGCACATCATCACCATAAGTATAAGAACGCACTTCGCTGAAAGACATACCACGACCTTTGAATGCACTATGGTATTCACCCGAAAAAATATGTTGAGATAATCCTTTTGTTTTGATCTCAACCAATCTCACTTTTTTCAACAACGTTGCCTTATCCATGCACGTGGTTTTTTATATCAAAACAGTAAGAAAAATAAATCATGGTACTTCCACCACATTCAATATTTCAGAAATAATTTCTTCCGAAGTCAAATTCTCTGCTTCGGCTTCATAAGTAAGTCCGATACGATGACGCATCACATCATGGCATATCGCCCGCACATCTTCCGGAATTACATATCCTCTGCGTTTTATAAATGCATACGCTTTACTTGCCAATGCAAGATTTATAGAAGCACGAGGCGATCCACCATACGCAATTAAATGTTTCAACTTCGAAAGTTTATAATCTTCCGGTTTACGACTTGCAAAAACAATATCGAGAATATAATTCTCAATTTTTTCATCCATATACACTTCACGAACAAGATGTCTTGCTTTTAAAATTTCTTCCTGAGTTACTACTTGTTGTATGGTTGCAAAATCATTACTCACTTGCTGACGGATAATTGCTTTTTCATCTTCTTTATTCGGATAAGTAATTACCACTTTCAACATAAAACGATCTATCTGTGCTTCCGGTAATGGATAGGTTCCTTCTTGTTCAATCGGATTTTGTGTTGCCAAAACAAGAAATGGCTCTTCTAATTTATAAGTGGAATCACCAATAGTAACTTGCCTTTCCTGCATTGCTTCCAATAATGCACTTTGCACTTTTGCAGGCGCACGATTTATTTCATCTGCTAAAATAAAATTGGCGAAGATGGGTCCTTTGCGTACAGCGAAATTATTTTCCTTTTGATTAAAAATTAATGTACCGATTAAATCGGCAGGCAATAAATCCGGAGTAAATTGAAGTCGGGAAAATTTTGCATGAATGGCACTTGACAACGTTTTAATTGCAAGCGTTTTTGCTAAGCCGGGTACACCTTCTAATAATATATGTCCTTGCGCAAGTAACCCGAGCAATAATCTGTCGGTCATGTATTTCTGTCCAACTATTACTTTTGAAATCTCCAATCTGAGTAAATCAATAAAAGCACTTTCACGATGAATGCGCTCATTCAATTCGCTAATATCCAAAGCTGCTGCTGTTTCCATTTTTTTATAATGTATTTGAATAAACAATAAGAGTCGCAAAATTAACCACACGCATTTTAATAAAGTTTAATCATTGATTAAAAGCGCTACAACATTACTCGTTAAATTTTGTTAATTTGAAACAAACCAAGTTTTAATTAAAATATATCATGGAAGAAATATTAAAAGCATCCGCAAGTACCGGCGATATCAAGTATAAAACAGTTTGCAACAGTCGTTCACATACTTTATTTGCCGATGAGCCTATAGAAAAAGAGGGTGGTGAGTTAGGTCCTACACCTACTGAATTATTATGTATGAGTTTGGCAGCATGCACCAGCATAACTTTGAAAATGTATTCACAACGCAAGCAATGGGATTTGGGTGAAATATATGTACACGTTACATTAGAAAGGTTGGCGGATAAATCTATTTTTAAAAAAGAGATACGATTTGAAAAAGACCCCGGTGAAGAGGCAGTAAAGCGATTATTAATCATTGCGGATAAATGTCCGGTACATAAAATACTGCATTCACCTAATGAATTTATTACTGAAGCATTGAAAGAGGAATAACGATTAACAGCGGTTAGAGAGCAGGATATTCCACAAAATTATTTTCTGTTTCGTACAAACGAATTTGTAATTCCAAATCTGAAGAAAGAATTTTTCGCAAGATATCATAAATTACTACTGCAATATTTTCTGCTGTAGGATTTAATTTGCTGAATTCAGGAACATCCATATTCAGATTGTGGTGATCGAATCGCTCAGTAACATTTTTTTTAATCATATCACTTAATGTTTTCAGATTCATCACATAGCCGGTATCCGGATCAATATCTCCCACAATTTTTACAATGAGTACATAGTTATGTCCATGATAATTTGGATTATTGCAAACGCCAAACACTTCTTTATTCTTTACATCAT
>JADKAC010000007.1:300000-430806 GCA_016715425.1 Bacteroidota bacterium | reverse complement strand
GCATATTTTGCAACAAAAGATGAATTTAAAAGAGATATTCCTGGAAGAATAATTGGTGTCTCCATTGACAAATACGGTAACAATGCTTTGCGTATGGCTTTACAAACTCGTGAGCAACATATTCGCAGAGAAAAAGCAACTTCAAATATTTGTACTGCACAAGCATTGCTTGCAATTATGGCCGGAATGTATGCAGTATATCATGGTGAAGAAGGTATTAAAAATATTGCAACGAAAGTGCATAGCCTAACTTGTTTAGTGAAAAATGGATTAGAAAAATTAGGCTATAAAATTTTGAATGAATCCTTTTTTGATACAATCACTATTGAAGCATCAGGAAAAATAGATGCGATTAAAAAACAAGCACTTGATGCAGAAATGAATTTCTTTTATGGAGAAAATAATATTTCAATAGCGCTTGATGAAACTTCAAATTTGCAGGATGTAACGGATATTATTAATGTGTTTGCAAATGCATCCGGCAAAAGCAATGGTCAATCTCCTGATACAAAAAATGTAACCTCATCACTGCAAAATAATCTGCTCAGAGAAGATGATTTTTTATCACATCCTATCTTTAATTTATATCACAGCGAAAGTGAAATGATGCGGTATATTAAACGATTGGAAAATAAAGATCTTTCATTAACTACATCCATGATTCCATTGGGATCCTGTACAATGAAATTAAATGCTGCTACGGAATTGTTTCCGATTACATGGCCGGAGTTCAGTGCTATGCATCCGTTTGTTCCAAAAGATCAGGTGAAAGGCTACTATGAAATATTAACTGAGCTTGAAAAAGATTTATGTGAGATCACAAGATTTGATGCATGTTCATTACAACCGAATTCAGGTGCGCAAGGCGAGTTTGCAGGCTTAATGGTAATTCGTGCTTATCATATTGATAAAGGTGATTCGCACCGCAAAGTAGTTTTAATTCCGGCTTCTGCTCATGGAACAAATCCGGCGAGCGCAGTAATGGCAGGAATGAAAGTAGTTGTTATTAAAAATGATGCTTTAGGAATTATTGATATTGAAGATTTAAAAAATAAAGCACAGCTACATAAAAATGATCTTTCCTGTTTAATGGTTACTTATCCTTCTACTTATGGAGTGTATGAAGAAGCTATCACCGAGATATGTAATATTATTCATGAGAATGGCGGATTAGTTTATATGGATGGTGCAAATATGAATGCACAAGTGGGTTTGACCAGTCCTGCAAAAATTGGTGCCGATGTTTGTCATTTGAATTTGCATAAAACATTTGCAATTCCTCATGGCGGCGGCGGTCCGGGCATGGGACCTATTTGTGTAAACGAAAAATTAAAACCGTTTTTACCCAAACATTCATTTGTGGAAACCGGTGGTGAAAAAGGAATTAATTCGGTGAATAGTGCACCATTTGGAAGTGCAAGTATTTTATTGATTTCTTATGCATATATAAAAATGTTGGGAGCTGATGGTTGTACAAATGCAACGAAGTTTGCAATACTAAATGCGAATTATTTAAAAGCATGTTTAGAAAAACAATATGATGTGTTGTATTCCGGTGAATATGGTAAAGTAGCACATGAATTTATTATTGATTTCAGAAAATGGAAAAACAGTATTCATCTTGAAGTAGAAGATATTGCAAAGCGATTAATGGATTATGCATTTCATGCACCCACTGTTTCTTTTCCTGTTGCAGGCACATTAATGATTGAACCAACAGAGAGTGAAAGTAAAGAAGAGTTAGACAGATTTGTGGAAGCAATGCTTTCTATCCGTGCAGAAATTGAAGAGATTGAAAATGGTAAAGCAGATCAAGTGAATAATGTTTTGAAAAATGCACCGCATATTTTAAATGATATTACAAGTGATTCCTGGAGTCATCCTTACACAAGAGAGAAAGCTGCATTTCCTGCGCCGTATGTGCGTGATAGAAAATTCTGGCCAAGCGTGGCAAGAATTAATAATACTTATGGCGATCGTAATTTAATTTGTGTGTGTCCGCCAATAGAAGATTATGTAGATGTAGAATAAGCAAATGTGTAAACTATTTTTTTTATGAATCCAATTCCTCCATATGTAAGTGCTGAAGAAGCATTGCAATGTATTCATTCGGGTGATACTGTATTTATTCAAGGCAGTGCGCAAACTCCAATAGCCATGTTGCATAAGCTTGCAGAAAGGAAAAATGAACTGCGAAATGTGCAACTTGTATTCATAAGTTTATACGGCGATATTATGTTGGATAAACCGGAATATGAAGAAGCATTTGATTTAAATTCCATGTTTGTTTCAGGAACGCTCCGCAATGCAGTTAACGAAGGACGAGCAGATTATATTCCTGTTTTTTTAAGTGAGATTCCGGAGTTGTTTAAACAAAAAATTCTGGATTTGAATGTTGCAATAGTACAGGTTTCTCCGCCGGATAAACATGGCTATTGTTCACTCGGTGTGTCAGTAGATATTGCACGTACTGCGGTGAATACAGCTAAGCTTGTTATTGCACAAGTAAATCCGAATGTTCCTCGCACACATGGCGATAGTTTAATTCATTCCACACGATTTCATAAAATGGTTTGGATAGAATCACCTTTACTTGAAATAACTTTTGGAGAAGAGATTTTGGAAAGTGATGCGTTGATTGGAAAATATATTGCAGAATTAATTGAAGATGGCAGCACTCTACAAATGGGAATTGGTTCGATCCCGGAATCTGTATTGCGATGTCTTACCAATCATAAAAATCTGGGTGTACATACTGAAATGTTTTCGGATGGATTAATACCCTTATTTGAAAGTGATGTAGTTAATAATAAATTTAAAGTAATAGAGCCAAACAGAACTGTAACAGGTTTTGCTCTTGGTACAAAAAAATTATATGATTACGTGCATGATAATCCGGGGTTTGCTTTTATGGATATTGATTATGTGAATGAACCTGCAGTAATAAAATTAAATCCAAAAGTGTGTGCAATTAATAGTTGTATAGAAGTAGATCTTACCGGACAAGTAGTTTCTGATTCAATTGGTACATATCAATATTCAGGTGTGGGCGGACAAATGGATTTTATTCGTGGTGCTGCATTAAGTGTAGGAGGTAAACCTATTATCGCACTTTCATCAAGAACGAAAAAAGGCATTTCACGTATTGTGCCGATACTTAAACCCGGTGCCGGTGTTGTTACCACTCGTGCGCATGTGCGCTATATAGTTACTGAATATGGTGTCGCATTTTTATTCGGGAAAAATTTACGACAACGAGCAAAAGCATTAATCGAAATTGCACATCCGGATGATAGAGAATTGTTGCATAAATCTTGTTTTGAAAGGTTTAAGATTTTTGTATAAAAAGAATTGCTCTCACTCCACCATCACTTTCAAAGTAGTAACCAACCCAGAATTTTCACTTTTCAGATATACCAAATAAATTCCGGAAGGCCAACCGACAACAGAAATATTTGTGTTTGTTTGAAAACTGTTTGAAATAATTTCTCTGCCGGTGATATCCATAATTTTAAATTCAATTATTTCCGCATTATCAGTGAATAAAGTAAATTCTTTATTCGTGGGATTTGGATATAATTCTATATTGAATTCTGTATCTGAAAATTCGTCTGCTAAGCGACCTGTATAGAAGGGTTGTTGACAATGTACTGTTGCTAACAAAGAACACAACTCTACATACATTACTGCTTCTCTGTATAAAGTATTACAAACTCCCTTTGTTAATCCTTGAGGATAATTTTGATTCACTTTATTTTTCAGATAAAGAAAACTCTGATACGCATAATTATAATCACCATCAAGATATTTTAAATATGCAGTTCTGAATTGTTGACCAACTGTTACTGTTCCTCCACCACCGGGTTTTGGTATTGTAGAATTGCATGAAGTAGCTGCAAGACGCAGTGTAATTTCTTCTTCGGTTAACTCTTCTTCACAATATTCTTCATCACAAGTGCATGAACTTGGTTTAGTTATTATCTAATCATCCGTATCAAAATTTATCGAAGTACAAGGATGCGTATCCTCATCAAATCCTGCTTGAAGATAGCCAATTGCAGGACCCGCTCCGGTTTGCCAATGATTATGTTCCGCTAAGATTTCTGTGCCACCTAAATCATCTGCATCATAATAATCATAGCATGCTTGTATGCCATATAAATTTCCATCAAAACGATTTGGTATTGGATTACCCGGATCATCATCATTATTATCATGTATTATCTGATGAATAATACATCAGGTTGCTATCCAGCGCATATTCTTTAATGACATTATACTTATAGTTAAGAATAGTTATTGGAACAATATTATTTATTGCATCAGCATTCACCATGTTGCGCAAAGAATCAAGGGTAATAATTGAATTATTAAGGTTGACCGAACCGACCTTCATGTCGAGCAAAATCTGCCTAAAATTATGCATACTTATAGCTGTATCATTAATTATATTAAAGGTATCCGCTTTGCCGAAGCGGTATGTCTTATCATATAAAATTCCGGTGCTCATATCGGTGGTGTCCAGATACATGAAAATGCTGTCGAGCTTGCTGAGCGTCTGTTGAGCGTAGGTTTGATTTTTAATAAATAAACTGAGTGCAATGAGTAGGGTGTAGTATTTCATGTTGTTGGTTCAAATGGTTAATAAAGTATTTCGTAGTAAGTAGTGTCAAAAGCCGGGCAATAAATTGAATCCGTATAAGTTTCTATACCGCTTGTAGTAAAATCTTCTAATACCCAGTAAAGTGGCTTATATTGATTACCAAAAATAACGCCTGTTAAAATTGTATCAAGTTCAGTTGCGCTTACCCAAAAAGAACCGTTAAATGGAGTCATTCTGAACTCAGTATTTATTGTAAACGGCATTGTATCTCTTATAGTTAATTTCAACCACCCCTCCGGATGCAAATACACAATAACATCTGTTTCACCTCCGGTATCATCAACAAAAGTTATATTATCGGTTTGGTTATTCCAATATTGGTCTTTTATTGCCTGCACATAATAGCTATAGCCATTGCGGGCTTCAAAATCAAAAGTGAATTTGCCTGCGGCATCAGAATATATTTCGTCAATTAAAACACCGCCTAAGCCAAAGGCGCTTTCGCCGTCTGTTTCAAATAACCCTACATCGGCATTTGCAATTCCCGCATTGGTGGTTTTGTCTTTTACGCTGCCGTTAATAAATGTTGGTCCGCTTTCTTTTTCACAAGAAATAATTAATAAGCTTATTATCGTTAATAAATATATTTTTTTCATAATCTTAATGTAGATTAGTCTATTCAAGTTATACAATTAAATAAAATGATAAATAATTATTCTGGTGTAATATATTTTGCAACTTGTATTCGAAACTCAAAAGAATAATTAAATTATTCATGGTTTATACTTTTGGATTATCTAAATTAAATCAGATAATTATAAAAAACAAATTTATTTTTAAGTAAAGAATAGAATAAATGTGTTTTATTTTAATATTTGCGATTGAAATTTAGGATTAAATAAATAGTAAAATAAAATTTACTTAATTAAACGTAGGTTCTCAAAGGCTTACGCACAATGCTGCGTTTTGAGGAACTTGGTACGGCGGGGGAACATGTGAGGAAGAAAATGCAGTGAACGAAGGAAGAGCAGATTATATTCCTGTTTTTTTAAGTGAAATTCCGGAGTTGTTTAAACAAAAAATTCTGGATTTGGATGTTGCAATAGTGCAGGTTTCTCCGCCCGATAAACATGGGTATTGTTCGTTGGGTGTATCAGTAGATATTGCACGCACTGCGGTGAATACATCTAAGCTTGTTATTGCGCAAGTGAATCCAAATGTACCTCGCACACATGGTGATAGTTTAATTCATTCCACACGATTTCATAAAATGGTTTGGATAGAATCACCTTTACTTGAAATAACATTTGGAGAAGAGATTTTGGAAAGTGATGCATTGATAGGAAAATATATTGCAGAATTATTTGATGATGGCAGCACTTTACAAATGGGAATCGGATCGATACCGGAAGCTGTATTGCGATGTCTTACCAATCATAAAAATTTGGGTGTACATACTGAAATGTTTTCGGATGGATTAATACCCTTATTTGAAAGTGATGTAGTGAATAATAAATTTAAAGTGATAGAGCCAAACAGAACAGTAACCGGTTTTGCTCTTGGCACAAAAAAATTATATAATTACGTTGATGATAATCCCGGGTTTGCATTTATGGATATTGATTATGTGAATGAACCTGCAGTAATAAAATTAAATCCAAAAGTATGTGCAATTAATAGTTGTATAGAAGTGGATCTTACCGGACAAGTAGTTTCTGATTCAATTGGTACATATCAATATTCAGGTGTGGGCGGACAAATGGATTTTATTCGTGGTGCGGCTTTAAGTGAAGGTGGTAAACCTATCATAGCACTTTCATCAAGAACGAAAAAAGGAATCTCCCGCATTGTACCCATACTTAAACCCGGTGCCGGTGTTGTTACCACTCGTGCGCATGTGCGCTATATAGTTACTGAATATGGTGTCGCATTTTTATTCGGGAAAAATTTACGACAACGAGCAAAAGCATTAATCGAAATTGCACATCCTGATGATAGAGAGTTGTTACATAAATCTTGTTATGAGCGATTTAAAATTTTTGTCTAAATAGAATTGGGTTCAATTAAAAGTTAGTAAAGTAATTCGTAATAAGTTGTGTCAAATGCAGGGCAAAAAATAGTATCTGTATTTACCGCAACACCATTTAATCCCCAGTAAATTACAATATTAGTATTTCCATTAATTTGAAAGGTCATTAGAGAATCTATTTCATTCCCATAAAAATGAGCAGTAAATGGACCATTAATTCCTAATTGATCCCAAGGTTCTGAAGGTAAAATATTTTGAACATGCAATTTTATATATCCTTCAGGACTTAATAGCACATCTTTAATTTCACCATATTGTATAAAGGTAAGTCCAGTGCTTTCTATATAATGTTCCTTATTTGCTAGCAGGGCATAACCATATCCAATTATTTTTTCGAATTCAAACTCAAAATTTCCATACACATCAGTTACTAAGGAATCCTTATAATAATATCCAGCACCTGGGGAGTCACCGCTTTCTAATAAATAAATTGTGGCATTTGGAATACATTCGCCTGTTGTTTTATCTCTCACAATCCCGCTTACTCCGGTATAAGGTTCAGGTGTATAATTCAAATCACAAGCAGCTAAAATGAAAACTATGCTGCAAATAAATAAAAATATAGAGTATTTAAATTGCATGCATCTTTTTTTGGATTATCTAAGTTAATGCAGGAAAAATAAAAAAGCGAATTTATTTTAAGGTAAAGAAAAGAGTGAATAGGTTTTATTTTAATATTTGCGATTATAATGTGTGATTTAATAAAAAGAAAAATAAAATTTTATTAAGGATAGTCAGGTTCTCAAAGGCTAACGCACAAGGCTATGTTTTGAGGAATCTGCTGGCACGTTGGGGGGGAACATGGCGGGAAGGAAAAAGAGCGAATGAAGTTTATTCTCCACGGTTGTCGGCCAATCCGATTTATTAATTAAAAATTCTAATCGCTATTTTTTACTACTGGATTTAATAATTAACCCAGCATTTAAATTTTCAAAAGTTAATCTGTTACATACCTATTTAATCCGGAAGATCTTTTATGGATTAGACGCAAACCATGGAGAATAAAAATTTAATTACTCTTCGGTAAATCCGTGTAAGGAAAATGTTGTACTTGTATTTAAACTATTTATTTTCCGCAAAATAATTTTCCGGATATAAAATTTGTAGGTGATTGCATTGTGATTGTGTAAATACCTGTCGGAATATTTATATCAATTAATTCATCCTTTTGAGTAATTGTTTTTGTAAATACTTTCTTACCGGCAATATCATAAATTGAAAGATTTGTATCTCTAAATAAGTCGTAAGAATGCACATGAAGTTGAGCATCGGCATAATAAATATTTGCTGACGATTGAAGTGATTGTATAGAAACAGGTAAATTCAATTCAACACCATTTGAAACATCTGAAACACTCATAGGGTAAGTTGCAAAATGGTTATAACTTAACACACCTGCATAATAAATAACTCCGGGAACAATATCAAATCCAAAAATGTCTTTTACATCTTCAGTAAAATTTGCAGTTATATTTTCACCGGTAGGCAAAATAGAAGTAAATCTATCCTCTGGTAAAGCCAAAGCAAATTCTGTTGTAAAATATGCACTTTCGTTTGTTGGAGAAATAAAAACATGATAAGCATCAATGGCAGATTCTTCTTCTGCTTTTGTAAAATTCACTTGTAAATCAGTTACATTTAAGTTGTCCGAAATATCTGAAAGTAAAACATCCGAAACTTTACCGGTAGCCTCAGCAATTGTTCCAGTAGTTCTGCCCGCAATTATAGGTACATCAGGTAATGATTCATAAGCATAATCGTGAATTGTTATTTCATAAAATTCATTCATACTCATGCGTATCCAGCCGTAATGATATTCACTATCAATTTTAAATTTGATGGCGCAAAATTTTTCAGATTTATTTACCCATGATCCCAGCATCTGACCACTACCATAACAAGGGTAATCATCTTGTGAAACTGATGCAAATATTATTTCTTCATTTGCAAACTGCATATCTGCGCTTATGGTATCTTCTGCATTGAGTACAGGTGCTACTTTCTGCACATTTAAATATGAAGAACATTCTCGAAATGAACTGTCCAAAATATATCCTGCCGCATTGCTTCCCAAAGGTTGAATAGCAGCGAAATACTCATATCCTGCATAGGCAGTAAAACCCCAACTATACACTTGAAAATGGAAATCGTTGGTTCCATCGCCATTTATATCCATATCAAAACCATCATCATAATATGGCAATAGCATTTCATCCGGATCTATATCTGTGTAAATGATTTGTGCATCAGATTTCTGAGCAATTAATAAAAAAGATACACTTAATGCAGAATAACCAATCAGCATTGTATTGAGGTTTGTTATTTTCTTTTCATAATAATGCTTTATCAAATGTAAATATAATCTCAGATTATTTGTAAACCTATCATCACTTTAATTGACTGATATATTATGACTAATTGTTTACGTTATCTCCAACTCTGCTTTAGAATTATTGTAGGTTAATCCTGCAAATGCATTTAAATCATTCACCATCGCAAATTGTTTTATACTGCTTGGAATTTGTGAATTACTTGTAATAAAATACCGATGATCATCTCCTTTTTCTTTTAATTTAAGATCATGTAAATTATTTGCATTCACCGGAATAATAATTCCAACTTTCATTTTTTTCTTGCGCAATCCTGTTGTACCTAATCGGTCTTTCATTGCAAATAAAAATCGTGAAAGTGAAAGTGCGGAATCATCCATTCTATAAAACACAAATACTTTTTCTGCAATTCTATCTACGTTTTCCAAAATGCATTCCGGTTCAAATACGTCATTATCTAAATCGGGCGCCATCATAAATGCTTGTTGAAATTTCGGGAGCTTTGCTTTTTTATATCGTGTTATCTTTTTTACAAAATATCCGAACACCTGATTACCCATTGACTGTGTCATGATGCTGAAATTTTTTTGATACACATTTTTATAAAAATCCGCATCCTCTTTTTTTACATATTGCTCACCAAAACGCCAAAGCTTTTCATAAAAGTTTGAGAGAATATTTCCACATGCTTTTGTTCTTTCCAATGTTTGATTCCAATTTACCATTCCGATTTTTTCGGGTAATATCTTTCCGGTTTGGCTTGGCCAATTATACATGATAATGCGTTTAAAAGGACTGTTAGGATCAGTTATATATTTCTCATGCATTTGTTTTAAAAAATCAATTGCCTTGGCTTGAGATACCCAAAATCCGAAGAGAAAAATTAAAGTTTGATTTTGTGTTGTATTTCCCGATTCATATTCTGTTTTAATATCCTGATATAATTCAGCAAAAAAACGTTGTGATCCTTTTAATTTTTCAATAGAACCTAAGCGGGAATATTGCACTTGCGTTTTATTTTTTAGAAATTTCATATTCATTTTTTAATTCAGGAATTATTTCAACAGAATTGTCGGCACAATTAAAAAATGCAAATCTTGTATTATACACTTCCTGAGTATCCCAATCATCTAAGAATACTTCTTTTTCAAATTGCCATGCATAATTGCGATTGCTAAAAATGTAATGGCGAGTCGTAGTTGATTTCATATTGTTGGATTTACAACATCTAATCTACACATAAAATAGAATAATTGGATTCAGTATCTATAAAATAATCATTTACTTTGTGGGCATAACAAAGAAAAATTATGGGACCTATATCACAATTCATGCAACATCATTATCGTCATTTCAATTCAGCCGCTTTAATGGATGCAGCTAAAGGATATGAAACACATTTGAATGAAGGTGGGAAGATGATGATTACACT
This sequence comes from Bacteroidota bacterium, assembly GCA_016715425.1. Lineage (NCBI taxonomy): Bacteria > Pseudomonadati > Bacteroidota > Bacteroidota bacterium. The sequence continues at coordinate 420,352 of JADKAC010000007.1, read as the reverse complement.
TGCCGGTGCAATGAGTACTGCTGAACTTGGAATTTCACTGGCAGAAATTATTCGTCAGGGGAAAGTAGATATTATATCATGTACAGGTGCAAATCTTGAAGAAGATATTATGAATCTTGTGGCGCATACGCATTACAAACGTGTACCGCATTGGCGTGATTTAACACCGCAAGATGAATGGGCTTTATTGGAAAAAGGATTGAATAGAGTAACGGATACTTGCATTCCTGAAGAAGAAGCATTTAGAAAAATTCAAAAACATATTCAAAAAATATGGACAGATGCACAAGCAGCAGGTGAGAGATATTTTCCTCATGAATATATGTATAAATTATTGTTGAGTGGTGTGATGGAAAATGATTATGAAATTGATAAAAAAAATAGTTGGATGCTTGCAGCAGCAGAAAAATATTCCGATCATAGTTCCAGGCTGGGAAGATAGTACGATGGGAAATATTTTTGCTTCTTATTGTATCAAAGGTGAATTGAATCCTTCCACTATGAAATCAGGAATTGAATACATGATGTTTTTAACCGAATGGTATAGAAATAATTCAGCAGGCAAAGGAGTTGGATTTTTCCAGATTGGTGGTGGTATTGCCGGTGATTTTCCTATTTGCGTAGTGCCGATGATGTATCAGGATTTGGAATGGCATGATGTACCGTTCTGGAGTTATTTCTGTCAGATTAGTGATTCAACTACATCCTACGGTTCTTATTCAGGAGCAGTACCCAATGAAAAAATAACCTGGGGGAAATTAGATATCAATACACCGAAATTTATAATTGAAAGTGATGCCACCATTGTAGCACCACTTATTTTTGCTTGGTTATTAGGTTGGTAAAAAAATATTGATTATTCTAATTTATCACCAATAGTATAGCTTAATCCAATACCGAATATTTCTTTGAATTGTGTTCTGGGTCCTTCATCAATTTGAACATTAGCGTCATTATAAATTGGAATAATTATATCATGATCATAAATTACTTCTAGGTATAAAGAGAGGGTAAATAATTTTCCAAGGGCATAGGAAAATGTATTATAAAAATTCACATCAATATTTCCTCGATTTTCTTTAATAGGATCAGTAAAATTATTGAACAAAGTAAGTTTACCAGTGGTATTGAATTTTGGTGCAAGATCAACACTAAGGGTAGCAATTAACGAAGCACCAAATTCACTGCGAAAGCTATCACCATCTGTTACAATATTTCCCAAAGAATCAATTACACCTGGAGTATTTCCGTAAGTACCCAATGCAGCGATATAGGGATCCATAACAAATGTAAATTTTCCGGTTGCAGGCGAGAGATAAAGTGAAAAATATTCGGTGGGTTTATAATCTAAACCAGCCGATAATGTGAGATATCCCAGGCCAAAAAAGTCTGAAATTGGAGTGGTTGCTTCTGGATCCACAATGTAATCATATCCCGGTCTGAATTGCGAAAGAAAGTTTACCAAACCTGCATAATAAAATTTACCAAACGCATATCTGCCATATTTGGAGTTAAGTTCCATACGGTCATTATTTTTTCTGATATCCTGATTATCATTTGCAGTAACCACACCGTAATTCAGCATGATCATATTATCCCACGATGATTTTTCGAAATTATAATTCGCATATAAATTAATAAATGCATTTCCGGAAAATGAATTTTCACCACCAGATGCCCAGTTGGTTAAACTGTTTTGATTAAAGGTTAAAGTAGATAATCCGCCAACTGTCCAGATAGTATCTATTTGTGAAAATGTATTTGCAATAGAAAATGAAAATACAGCGAGAATAAAAATTATTTTTTTCATAGTTTGTTTTTTGAATTAAAAAAAAATTCCATAAATCGTAATTCATGGAATTAATTGTAAATAATATAAAAGCAGTTTATTTTTTTAGTAAATCTCTGATTTCCATAAGTAACACTTCAGATGAAGTTGGCGCTGGTGGTGCAGCAGGTACGGCTTCTTCTTTTTTCTTCATTGAATTAATTCCTTTGATAACCATGAACATTACAAAGGCAATAATTATAAATTCAATGGCTGTTGAAATAAATGTTCCGTATTGAATAGCAACTTCTGCATTTGCTACTTTTCCTTCCGCATCCATTGTGGCATCTTTAATTACATATTTCCAATCTGACATATCTTTGCCTTGAATCATTCCGATTGGAGGCATTACGATACCATTAATAAATGTAGTGGTAACTTTTGCAAAAGCGGCGCCCATTACAAAGCCCACAGCAATATCTACAAGGTTGCCTTTCATGGCAAACTCCTTAAATTCTTTCAACATTCCCATAAAATTTCAGTTTTAGTTTAAATTAATTTGATTCAGGATAAATATTCTTTATAAACTTTCAAGAAGAAGGAAACACATCAAGCGTCAATTTGTTTATTTAAAAATTGATCATAACCTTTTCAACGTTGCGCAACATTTCTACATGTTCAATTCCATCCAAAAGATAAGTATCGCTATTCACAACAAAGCCATAATTTTCATAAAACTTTAACAGGTATTGTTGGGCTTCTAAACGGATTGAAACTTTTCCGTAACGGTCGTCAATAAACGCCATTGCTTTTTCCATCAATATTTTTCCCAATCCTGTTCCACGCACGTCTGTATGTGTTGCAATTCTGCCGATGGAAACATCGGGGACTGTAACACTTGGTTGCACAATGCGACAATAAGCAAGCACTCTTCCATCATCATCTACACCAAAAATATGTTCGCTAAACTGATCCTTTCCATCCGCATCCAAATAAGCACAATTCTGCTCTACCACAAACACTTCCTGTCGTAAACGGAAGATTGCATTCAGTTCAAATACATTCATTTGATGAAAACTCCGGATCTTCCACAATAAATTTTTCATAAGTTTTTTTGTAATTACAATTCAATTTTATCAAACACATTTTTCTTTTTCTAGGTTTGTTGATAATTTGATATTAACTGTGAATAAAACGAGGGTATTGTATAGCGAATCTGGACTTAATCTAAATTGACAGTTAACATTGACTATTGACATAGACCATTGACAAAATACTCATCACCTATCACTCATTATTGATTACTCATTAATTTTTTTTCATTTACCATTTACCCTTTACAATTGCTAATTGTTAATTGCCTATTGTTTATTGCTTATTCACCCTTCACCATAGTCAATTCTGCCTGCCAAAATTTTTCAATTAAAGTTTCCAAATTTTCTTTTTGTTCTGCCTTAATTCGAATATTGAAATTACATTGAGTACCATATTCTATTTCAAAAACAGATGCACCCATTTGGTTGAGTGCATGAATGAGATTATTAAAATATTGCTCTTCAACAGAAACGGAATAGTGATGAAAAATATCTTTAATAATTACTGTATTATTTTCAATTGCATTTTCGGCTGCTGTTTTATATGCACGAATAAGTCCGGGGATACCTAATTTTTTTCCACCATAATAACGTACAACACAAATCGCAATATTGGTGAGTTGATGACTGCGCAATACATTAAGAACAGGTAAGCCAGACGAACCTGCAGGCTCACCATCATCGCTGCTTTTTTCTATTTCATTATTTATACCCAAGCGATAAGCAAACACAATATGCACTGCTTTATGATGTAATTTTTTTAATTGAGTTCTATAAGTATTAATATCACTTTCAGAATTAATGGGATAAGCAAATGCAAGAAACTTACTAGACAATTCTGAATAACTTCCTTCTGAATTAGTATTGATGGTTCTATATTGATTGGATAATTGCATTTCACCAAAACTAATTCTTTGCCTATAGACTATTGACAATGACTATTTACCATTGACTATTGACAAAAAACTAACTATTAATTTCATTACCGATTTATTTTTTCACTCACTACTCACCATTAACTATTAACTACTCGTTCCGAACAAGTAATTTCACTAATAGAAAACAAATCAAGCAATGAAGAAATATCCATTTATCTCCTATCATCATGCAACATACTCCAATAAAGAAATGGAGGAGAGAAGCAAAACTTTTTATGCATTTATGCAGAAGAGAAGATCGGTGAGAATGTTTAGCAGCGACCCCATTCCTGATGAAGTAATTAATAATATTATTATGACAGCATCCACTGCTCCATCAGGTGCAAATAAACAACCCTGGACTTATTGTATCGTTACGAATCAAGAATTAAAACATGCAATTCGAATGGCTGCCGAGAAAGAAGAAAAAGAAAGTTATGATAGGCGCATGCCTGCCGATTGGTTAGAGGATCTTGCTCCATTAGGTACGGATTGGCATAAAGAATTTTTGGAAATTGCGCCTGTATTAATCGTGGTTTTTAAACGTAATTATGAAATAGTGGATGGACGTAAAAAGAATAATTATTATGTAAGCGAATCTGTGGGACTCTCCTGCGGAATGTTGTTGGCGGCAATTCATAATGCGGGATTAATTGCACTTACACATACACCAAGTCCGATGAATTTTCTGAAAGAATTATTGAAGCGACCTGAAAATGAAAGTCCATATTTATTAATACCTGTTGGTAAACCACATCCTGAAACTACAGTGCCTGATATTCAAAGAAAAAAAATGGAAAGTGTGATGATAACGTATTAAAAATGTTGTCACAGAGTGGAGAAGAAAGTAAGAATAAAAATTTGAATCATGCAGTCTTTTACTTGCGCACTTCATCATAGTTTCTAAATTCGCTTCTCGTAACAATGACCTCTTTAGGAATAAACATCAACTGGGAATCTGTAGGGCTGTTTGCACGCAACATTTCTAATACTACCACCTTTGACGAAACCTGTCAGGTTATTGGCAATTTTATAATTGACAGTATAGGCTTGGAATATTGCATGGTATTTTCTCAGGAACAAAAGGACGGAGTATATATTCGCCGGTCACTAATAACCCGTTCAAAATATTCAAATGGTATTATAGATTTTCCGGTATATCTGAAATCAACCGATGCTTTTGAGCGTATAAAAAAAGATGTTTGCAAAATCATCAGACATGATAGATCAGGATTCTTTGAATCAGAACCAATGACTTCCGGTTCCTATTTAGTGATTCCTGCCGGGGCAGATGAATTTCCGTATGCATGTATAATTGCGGGTGATAGTGGCAATATTGAAATTGCCAGTGGAGATAAAGAATTGGTTCGGGCAATATGCAGTATAGCGGCTGGTGCGCTGGCAAAATTTCAAGTTGTAAATAATGCGATAGCAAAGGATAATAGTTATCAAGATTTAAATATTGATCAATCACGCCAATTAAAAAATATCAATGATAAACTGATTCGTTCCAATGATGAATTGAAACAATTTGCATATTCTGCTTCACATGATTTACAGGAACCATTGCGCACCATTTCTAATTATATTGGATTGTTTTTCAGGCGATATGGATCTATCATTGATAATGAAGGAAAAGAATATCTGGAGTATGCAAAGGATGGAGCAGAACGCATGCATAACATGATAAAAGATTTGCTTGCTTATTCACGATTAGATTATATTGAAGAACCGATGAGTGAGTTTAATGGTGAAATAATGCTGGAAGAAGTGATGCGGAATATCAAAGTGAGTATAGAGGAAAATGATGCCATTGTTTTCTATAATGATTTGCCCGGTGATATGAAAGGATATCAAAAAGAAATTGTAAGATTATTTCAAAACCTGATTGAAAATGCTGTAAAATTTAAGGGTGGTGCCGCACCTATGATTTTTATAGAAGTAAAAGATTTAAAAAATAAATGGGAATTTGGTGTCACCGATAATGGAATTGGAATAGATAAATCTTTTCACGATAAAATTTTCCAATTCTTCTCACGCTTACATTCGTCAGCCGAATATAAAGGGTCAGGATTGGGCCTATCCATCTGCAAAAAAATTGTTGAGAAACATAGTGGTGAAATCGATGTTGTTTCATTTCCACAAGAGGGAAGTACCTTCCGTTTTACTTTAGCCAAATAATAATTTTAAATTTTGGTGTTTATTTTTACTGAATGGCTGTAATCAATTCCTTCGAATTTTATTATTTATCTACATGTGATACGTGTCGCAGAATTATGAAGGAATTGGAAATTGCAAAATATCCATTTCGATTTCAGGATATTAAAACTGAAAAAATTACACCAGCACAAATTGATTTTTTAGCAAATAGGGCAGGAGGTTATGCACCTTTGTTCAGCCTAGTTGCAAGAAAGTATACAGAATTGAATCTTAAAAATCAACAACTTTCTGAAATGGATTACCGGAATTATATTCTTGAAGATTACACATTTTTAAAACGACCTGTAGTTGTAATTGGTGAAAATATATTTATTGGAAATGCAGCCAATAATATTGAGAATGTAAGAAAACAGTTGAGCAAAATAAAAAATGAATTTTCTAAATAATGAAAAGCAACTGCTTTTAGTAATCAGATTTTATTGTCAATCTATTCTCCTTTTTAACAATAATATTTTCAATTGAAATAAAATATTGAATAACTTCAAACTTCAAACTTGTAACAATGAAAACTTCTACTCCTCTTTTACATCTCTCACTGATTACGCTGTTATGTTTAAATATAAATAATGTGCATGCTATTTCCTGCGATGCTGGTGAAGTAGGTGTTGTTATTTTAATTGATCCGGATTCTTGGCCTGCAGAAACATCCTGGGCTATTACGGATGCCGATGGAGTTATTATAGCAGAGGGCGATGCTGAAAGTGATAGCTTATGTGTTGCAGAAGGCACGTGTTATACATTTCATTTGTACGATAGTTATGGTGATGGAATTTATACACCACATGGAGTTGAATTATTTTATGATGGTGCACTACTCGCAACATTTACCGGCGACTTTGATTATTCTACTTCAATAGATATGGGCTGTCCTCCGGGCACTTCTTGTAGCTCTGCATTTGATGTTACAACAGGAACATATACCGCATCTGCTCCGAATACATGGTATAAATTTATACCTGAAGAATTTGGGACTTATCAAATAACTACTTGCGATTTAGAAAATACTTGCAATACACAAATTTGGGTGTATGATCATTGTGCAGGATTAATACCTTCTGAGTTTGCAGAAGGAACTACTTATTACAATGATGATTGGTGTGATGAACAATCTTTTATCAGTGGAATATTTGAAACGGAAAAAGAATATTATATCCGTATCGGTGATATAGAAACTTCTTGTGAGGGTTCCGAAATTAATTGGCAGATAACTTATATAGGTCCACCTTCTGGTTGTACAGATCCTTATGCATGTAATTATTCTCCACTTGCAGTTATTGATGATGGCTCTTGTATTTATCCCGGCGATCCGGATTGTCCGCTTGGTCCTGACTTAACTCTTGACTCAACATATTTTGATGGATTACCATACTTCAGTTCAGATTTTAGCATTGAATCGTATAATGCAGATTGGGATGATTGTGCTTTTGAAGAGGCTTGTGTTACAGGTGTAGGTACTCGTTATGTTTTAAAATTTGGTGTGAAGATCGATAATATAGGAGATGTGGATTATCATCTTGGTTCACCGGGTGATGGCGCTCCGGGATTTATTTATAGTCCGTGTCATGGTCATTGGCATTATGCTGATTATGGTGAATATATTTTGTATGATGAGTTTGGAAATGAAATTCCTTCAGGACATAAAAATGGGTATGCAGTTATGGATGTCGGTTGTTTTGATGGTACTCCAAAATATGGTGGAGGCAATATGGGAATCTCCGCCGGATGTTATGATATTTATGGTCGAGGTACCAGTTGTCAATGGGTCGATTTAACTGATATTCCTGATGGTAATTATACATTGGTTGCAAGAGTTAACTGGCTGAATAATCCGGATGCAGATGGCAATACAGAAATAAATCTCTCTAATAATTGGACTAGCGTATGTATCAATCTTGAAAGAGATGCGCCGGGTGATATGCCAACAGTTACAAGGGTGGATAGCTGTGCACCCTATTATGATTGTTATGGTGAAATTTTTGGTTCGGCAAAATATGATTGTAATGGCGAATGTAATGGCTTTGCACGAGTTGGTGATTTAAATGCAGATACTGCCAGAACTGCTGTGGATGTGGATGAATATATAGAAAGAATTTTATCAAATACGATTATTGCAGCTTCTTGTAATGATGCAAATGGTGATGGTGATATAGATGTTTATGATGCGGCAATTGTTGATGGTTGTGCTTGGCAGGAAGCTGGTGTTACGCATATTATTAATTTATGCAATATGCCTTACGGATTTTTAAATACTAGTGATACAGTAACTTTCAATATTGGAGAAATAAATACAGCAGAAGAATATATTGATATCTATGCAAAAAATATGACTGCGGATATTTTAGGATTTCAATTATCCTTAGATGGACTTATAATTGATTCAATAGAAAAGCTTGCACCATCTATTGAAACAAGTGATTTTCAAATTCAACACAGTGATAAAGAAATTATCGGATTGGGTTATAATGAGCAAGGCTTTATCAAAAATATTACACCACTGCCCTTATTCAGAATATATTTCACTACAATCTATCCTACTACTATTTGCATTGATTATGTAACTACAGCAATTAATGAAGACTATCATGAAGTAGTAGCATTAAAAAATGATGCATGTTATACACTCACCAGCATTAACGATTTAGTATATAGTACTGACTTATTAAATATCAATATATATCCGCATCCGATAACCGAACAATCTGTGTTTAGTTTTAATAATTATCTGCATACAGATTTTTCATTATACCTGTATGATTTTACCGGAAGATTATTGCGGGAATATCCTACCACTTCCGATGATGAATTTATAATTAATAAAGAGGAGCTTCCTTCCGGTATGTATATTTATAAATTAAAAAGCGAACAAATTTCCAGTCAAGGGAAATTTATAATTCAATAGATTTTAATGCAATTTTAAGAACATTGTTATAAAATTGCCTTCTCATTAAATTTAAATTGTTGCATGCGTATAGGGATAGATGCAAAACGTATTTTTCATAATGCCACAGGTTTAGGCAACGGTAATCGCACATTAATTCAGATGTTGATAGACCATCATCCGGAACATGATTATGTGTTATTTACTAATGGCATTAAAATAAATCCGCATATACGAGGTAATTCCGAAGTGTTTAAATATACAGGCGCATTCAAAGGCTTGTGGCGCAGCAGAGGAATTGCAAAGGATTTAATAAAAAAACAAATTGATCTTTTTGTGGGACCCTCCAATGAAATTCCATTTACTTTAAAAAATATTGACATGCCATCTATAGTGTTGATGCATGATATTATATTTAAAAGATATCCAAATCAATACCCGTTATTTGATAGAGTAGTTTATAATTTTAAATCCAAATATGCTTGCAAAAATGCATCGCATATTGTAGCCGCAAGTGAAACAACAAAACAGGATATTATTGAATACTATAATATTTCTCCGGATAGAATTTCTGTGATCTATCAAAGTTGTGATGCTTCTTATTTTCAGAATCTAAACAGATTTCAAATACAAACAGTTAAAGACAAGTATGCTTTGCCGGAGAAATTTATTTTAAATGTGGGTTCGGTAATTGAAAGAAAAAATTTGTTGAATGTATGTAAGGCATTTTTGTTAATTCCGGAAGCAGATAGAATACCTGTTGTAGTAATTGGAAAAGGAAAAGCATATGAAAAGCAGGTAAAGGATTTTATAAGAATAAATAATCTTGAACAATGGTTTGTATTTCTTACCAATGTCCCTAATGCAGATTTACCTCCAATTTATCATCTTGCAGAATGCACTATTTATCCTTCTTATTGCGAGGGATTTGGAATACCTGTTTTGGAAAGTATGGTGTGTGGAGTGCCGGTAATCACAAGCAATATTTCATCAATGCCGGAAGTGGCGGGCGATGCTGCAGTCTATTTTGATCCTTATGACGCAAAGAGTATTGCAGATGCAATTATGCAGGTACATAGCGATCCTGATTTAAGAAATACGATGATTGAAAAAGGCAGAAGGCAAGTCAAGAAATTTACAGGAACTGATTTAGCTGATCAATGGAATACTGTATTCAGAAAAGTCAATTCAGAACAACAACGCATTTCAGCTTAACTTAGCAACAAATATTTTTGTATGGAAAATTTAGGTGTAGGTTCCCGTATTAAACACAGTAATCTTGGTGTTGGTGTAATCGTACATGTGCACAAACGCCTATATGAAATTTGTTTTTTTGATGCAGGTATGAAAAATATTCCACGTTCGGAAGAGATGGAAATTATTGAAGCTATTGCACAAGAATATTCTGAAAGTTTTAATGAAGCAGAAGATGCATTAATGAAAATTTTGCAAACATGGAGTGATGTAACTGAGGTGATTCATATTGCAGATAAATGGGAGAAAGGTAATTTGATTTTACAACCCTTTGATAAGAATCTAGCGAATAAAGAAATTCCTATAGAAACATTTTTTCATAAGATAGTAATGTTGCGTGATCGCTTGCGAGTAATGGAACAAAAAATAAATGCCCATCCCAAATTTACCGATGCAGAGAAAGTGGAAATGCAACAATACATCACCAGAATTTATGGTAGCCTTACCACATTTAATGTCTTATTCAAATTGAAAGCAGATTATTTTGAAGGAGAAAAATCTAAAGAATAATTTCTCGATAAATCAGTTAGCTGATAACGTTATAAATAGTTACTGGATTTGCTTTATGTTTTAAACTTACTTCACCCACTTTTACACAATTGAAGGATTGTTTTACTTTTTCATAAGAAGATTCACTGATGATAATATTTCCTGGTTCAGCGATTGATTGCAATCGCTGAGATGTATTCACTGAGTCGCCGATTACTGTATAATCCAAACGTTTGAGATTTGCCGAACCGATATTTCCCGAAATCATTTCTCCACTATTAATGCCAATGGACACTTGCGGTTTATAGGAATCAATTTCTGATAAAGCAGGTAATGCATTAATTTTTTCACGTACTGCAAGGCAGGCATCAATCGCACGATCTAAATGAAAATCGCCACGGAATACAGCCATAATTGCATCGCCAATAAATTTATCTATATAACCATTTTGCGCAATTATTTCTTTCACCATTACATCAAAATAATTATTCAGCAATTTCACAACTACATCCGGTTTGGCAGATTCACTAATATTGGTGAAACTGCATATATCTATAAATGCAACTGTTGCTTCTATGGTTTCATTATCTGTAAGTGAATTTTCAAACTCTTTACTTTCCATGAATGTAAGTACATTTTCATCTACATACATTTTTAGAATATTATTTTCCTTAATAGCTTGAAGCGTTTGTTGCATTTGTCGCACGTGAATAATTGTTTTCTCTATGGTGAGTGAAAGGTCTTCAAAATTTACCGGCTTGGTTACAAAATCAAAAGCACCACGATTCATGGCAGTACGAATATTCTCCATATCGCCATAAGCAGAAACCATAACTGTTTTTGCAAGTGGTCGCAATTCACTGAGTTTTGTCAATAGAGTAAGTCCATCCATTTCAGGCATATTAATATCGCTAAGTACAATATCAATATCGGGATTTTCGGACATTTTAATTAAAGCATCTTTACCGTTTAAAGCAAATACAAATTCATATTGATGATCCCGTATTTTCTGACGGAATTTTTGTTGGATTAAAACCTGAAGATCAAGTTCATCATCTGCAACTAAAATTTTTGTCATACTAATCTGGATTTAAGTTTTTCTTTTAATGCAATAAAGTCAACAGGCTTGGTTAAAAAATCATCAGCACCCAACCGTTTTGCAATATTGAAGTTTTCAGCATCACCATAAGCAGTAATCATCATCACCACCGGTGGCGGTTCGTGATATTTGGTTTTTATTTTTTCCAACAATTCCAAGCCGCTCATTCCCGGCATATTAATATCAGATAATATCAAAACGGCTTCTTGATGCAATTCTCCCAAATAGCTCAAGGCTTCTTCTCCCGAAAAAGCAAACGCAAATTCCATTTCGCCATTTTTTATTTCCTTGCGAAATCGTTGTTCAAATAGTACTTGAATATCATGCTCATCATCTACTACTAGGATTTTCATATATAAAATTTAAACCTGTAAAATAATAATAAATTTTGAACCCTCTCCTTCTTTTGTCTCCACTAACAATTCTCCGCCATGTCCTTTTGTTATAATATCATAACTCAAACTCAATCCCAATCCTGTTCCTTGTCCTGTTGGTTTGGTTGTGAAGAATGGTTGAAATATTTTATCTAATACTTTTTGAGGGATTCCATTTCCATTATCACTTACTTTTATTTCTACATTTCCGTTTATCTTTTTCGTGCTGATTGATACTGTTGGTTCGTAATCAGTAATTCCGGATTTTTTTTTTTCATCTACAACCCCGATAATTCGATCGGGACTTTCGGCTTTACTTCGTTCGCCTACAGCATAAAATGCATTGGTAAGTAAATTCAAAATTACTCTTCCGATATCCTGTGGTATCACATTTATTTTTTCCAATTTCAGATCAAAATCTGTTTTCATTGTAGCGTTAAAGTTTTTATCTTTTGCTCTCAACCCATGATAACTTAATCGTAAATATTCATCACACAATGCATTAATATCTGTAGGCTCTTTTTTGCCTGTGCTACTTCTTGAATGTTGCAACATTCCTTTCACAATTGCATCGGCTCGCTTACCATGATGATTTATTTTTTCTTCATTTGATTCGATATCATTTGCAATGATTTTTACTTCCTCATAATTACCTTTCTTAATTTCTTCTTTCATTTCAGCAATCATTTCCCTATTTACTTCTGAAAAATTATTGACGAAGTTCAACGGATTCTGAATTTCATGTGCAATGCCTGCAGTAAGTTCTCCGAGGGAAGCCATTTTTTCGGATTGGATGAGTTGAGTTTGTGTCTCTTTTAAATTCGCAAGAGTATTTCCTAAAATTTTATTTGTCTTCTGCTTTAATTTATTATTTCTATAGAGAATAAAGGCAATAATAAAAAATACAATTACAACAACAAGTAAAAGAATCACTCTATTCTTATTTTTATTTATAATTGTTTGGGTTTCCAATTCCTTCAATCTCAATTTTTCTTCACTGCCAATACTATGAAATTTGCTAAGATTATCGATGTGAATTTTGCTTAAACTATCGCTGATATTTGTTGCCAAAGCCATATACTTATAAGCGCTATCATACATGAAATTTTTGTTGTAATTCAAGGCAAGTATTTTATAAACATCCACTATCTCGGGAATAATAGTACCTGTTAAACCATAGTAAAATATTGCCTTTCTTGCATAAAAAATGGCAGAATCTGGATGGTTCGTATCATAATATATATTTGCCAAAGAAGTGTACGCTAATGCCGGACCTATTACATTTTCCTCTGTAATCATGATATTTAATCCTTGGAAAATGTATTTTTTTGCTGAATCAAGTTTGCTTTGTAATCGGAATATCTCTCCTATAGTGCTTAATGAAACGCCTTTATAAATTTCGGAAGTATCCCTTTTCTCATATTCCATTGTTTTTCTTTGATAAAGGAGTGCTGAATCGAATTTGTTTTGAGTAATATACACTTCTACTATATTGCTTGTTATTCCGGAGATAAGATACCAATCGGTAGTTTCATTTTCAATGAGTTGTTCAGCTTCTAATAGCACTTTTAATTTTTTGTCTTGGCTTCCTGTTAATCCGTACAAAATCCCTAAAGAATTTTTGATCCAGGCTTGTAATTCCTTACGATTTTTCTCTGCATCTCCCTGCAAATAGGGTTCTATAAATTCTGTTTGCAGGATGTTTTTACCAATATTTTTTTCTTCCGACAATTTCGTTGCCTCCACTAAAAATTTCAACGAATTTGAATAATCTCCAATATTTAAATACAAATATGCCAGATCACATAAAATAAATCCCTGATAGTATTTTTGATCTAATTTTTTTGCAATGTCAAGAGCTTTATACCCATAAATTAGAGCACTGTCTCTGTTCGATTCAACATTTGCGGTTAAAAACTGAGCATATTTATTCAGTAAAACTGTATCGTTTAAAATTTCGCCAGCATCTTGGTTATTCGTTTTCTCATTATTTTTTTGAGAAAAGGAAAAAACAGATAGTAAAGTAAAGAAGAAGGTAATACATAATCTTATTGAAAAAAATTGCGCCATTTTATTTTATTATTGAGTGATTGAAATTATAAAAGTTGATCCTTCACCTTCTTTGGTCTCCACTTTTAATTCCCCGCCATGTGCTTTAACAATATCATAACTTAAACTCAATCCCAAACCTGTTCCCTGCCCGGTAGGTTTTGTGGTAAAGAAGGGTTGAAAAATTTTATCTAATACTTTTTGAGGAATACCATTTCCATTATCATTTACATGTATCTCAATATGCTTATTCACTTTCCTTGTATTTATTAAAACGGTGGGTTCATATCCATCTCCTAACTGTTTTTTCTTTTCGCTTACAGCATAAAATGCATTAGTTAATACATTCAAAATAACTCTTCCAATATCTTGCGGGATTATATTTATTTTTTCAAGAGTTTGATCAAAATCCGTTTTCATTGTAGCATTAAACGTTTTATCCTTTGCTCTTAAACCATGATAACTCAATCGTAAATATTCATCACACAACGAATTAATGTCAGTAAGTTCTTTTTTTCCTGTGCTACTTCTTGAATGTTGCAACATTCCTTTTACAATAGCATCAGCTCTTTTGCCGTGATGATTTATTTTTTCTTCATTTGCTTTTATATCATCTGCTAATTCTATTGCTTGTTGCTTATTGCCAATTGCTAATTCTGTTTTTAATTCATCAATCAATTCTGAATTCACTTCACTAAAATTATTCACGAAGTTTAATGGGTTTTGAATTTCATGTGCAATGCCTGCGGTAAGTTCACCAAGGCTTGCCATTTTTTCTGACTGAATGAGTTGGGATTGGGCAGACTTTAATTCAGATAATGTTATTTCTACATTTTTTTTCTGTACTTCTATTTCTGTTTTTTGCTTTTGCAAAAGCTCGGTTGCTTTTTTTCGGTTCCTGTTATTTCTATACAATAGAAATGCTATCAACATAAAAACTCCGATACCAATTAGCAATACATAAATTCTAATAGTGTTCTCCTTTTCAATGCGTTCATTTTCCTGGTCTTTTATTTTTATCTGTTCATTAAATCCTATATTTTGGTATGCATATATTTTTTCTTTTTCTACTCTGTTTAAACTGTCATCTAAGGTTTTGGAAAGCCGCAGGTATGTAAACATACTGTCTTTATTTTCCTGTTCTTTATATAAAAGGTACAATGTGTTATATGCCTGGCTTACTCTGTCCAAACCGCCAAATCTATTATCATCTTCCAAAGCTTTTTTGGCATAATACAAAGCGCTATCTATCTGGCCCATTGATCTGTAAAGATCAGATAAAGACAAATAAGTGTTTGGTAGCTGCACAAGGCTATTTACTTCAATATTTGCAATAATTGCTGAATCAAAATATTTTTTTGCAAATTCATTTTGACCTTGTTTTAGATAAACATTCCCTATCGTATTATATACATATCCCTTATAGGTTTTATAATCTGAAATGTTCATTTGTTGTATACTTTTGCGGCCAAAAAAAAGCGAAGAATCCAGTTGATTAAGTGCGTAATAACATTGAGACAGATTTGCTGACACAAGGGCAATTACTGCACTATTAGGAATGCTTTCGCCGATTCTTAATGCATGGTATAAGGTTTCTTTTTCTTTGGTTCTGTTTCCGGTGGCCTTATACAATTGTGAAAGATCATTATTAATAAATCCAAGGCTTCTCAACCTTGCTTGTTGAGGATCTTTTTCTATTGAGAAAATGGTGAGCATCCAGATATTTTTTTCGCAATCCGGATTTTCCAAGATATTAATTCCTTCAATAAAGTATTCAAGAGATAGCGGATAATTTTTTAAATAAGAAAGTACCCAACCTGCCTGGTCCAGCGCATCTGCTTCCCATAATTTGAATTGAAGTTTTCTTGCCAATACCAACTGTTGTTGATGGAAGTACAGGCTGCTATCCCTATTTGTTTCCTGATAATGAAAACCCAGACACCTGGATAGGAACATTTTCGTGGTATCATTATCCGTAGTCTTCAACAATATGAGCATGCTGTCAGCTTGTGAATTGCTCCATGTTTCAAAATAAACATCTTGCTGTGCTGACGCAAAGGCCGGTATTAAAATGAAGAGGCTTATTTTTAAAAATAATTTCATGTATTGCGTTATGTTGTCGGTAATTGAATAGTAAATGTTGTTCCTACATTTTCTTTCGTCTCCACTTTTAATTCTCCTCCATGACCTTTAGTAATTATATCATAACTTAAACTTAATCCCAATCCGGTTCCCTGACCTGTTGGTTTTGTTGTGAAAAATGGTTGAAATATTTTATCCAAAATGGTTTGTGGAATGCCATTGCCATTATCAGTTACACTCACTATTATTTTTCCGGAAGTTTTTTTTGTGCTAACCGTAACCATTGGTTCATAGCCTTCACCATTTAATTTCTTCTTTTCGGTAACAACATAAAATGCATTGGTAATTAAATTCAGAATTACTCTACCAAAATCCTGTGGTATCACATTTATTTTTTCCAATGTCAGATCGAAATCTGTTTTCATGTTTGCATTAAATGATTTGTCTTTTGCTCTTAACCCGTGATATGCCAATCGTAAATATTCATCAGCAAGTTTATTAATATCAGTTGGCTCTTTTGTTGCGCTGCTGCTGCGACTGTGTTGCAACATACCTTTCACAATTGCATCTGCTCGCTTACCATGATGATTTATTTTTTGTTCATTTTCTTTAATGTCTTTTGCAATTGCTTTTACTTCAGATAAATTTCCTTTATCGGCTTCTTCATTTAATTCGTCAATTAACTCTGCATTTACTTCCGAGAAATTATTTACAAAGTTTAATGGGTTTTGAATTTCATGTGCAATCCCTGCTGTAAGTTCTCCGAGCGAAGCCATTTTTTCAGATTGGATAAGTTGATTTTGTGTAGCCTGCAAATCGGCAAGTGTACTATTCAATTTTTTATATGAATTTGCATTATTGATAGCAATACCAACATGGGCAGCAATTGTACTCAGCAATCGCATATCATCCATATTAAATATATTTTCCTTTTCGGTACCTTGCACACTCAATACGCCAATAATTTCTTCACCCACAAATATTGGAACACCTAAATAAGAACTGGCTTTTGTTCCAATACGCTCAACACCTAATTCTTGTGTTTTCTTTCCTACTTCATTATTCAAGAGCAATGGTTTTTTCTTTAAAAAAATCTGCGATGTGAGTCCTTCACCTAACGGTAGAGGAGGATATTCATCTCCATAACCATAAGGAAAATTAATGATGCTGTTTTCTTTATCTAAAAGAGCGAGATAGACGATATCTGCATTAAATAATGTCCGCACTTTTTCGCCAACTAAATAAATGAGTTTATCAATTTCGAGATGCCCGGCAATTGCCTGGCTAATACTATTTACCGAACCTAATTCTGCAGCTCTCTTTTTACTTTCATCAAATAATCTCGCATTTTCCAGAGCCATACTCATTGTATTTGAAACAGTAGTTAATAGGCGTACTTCTGATTCGCTGAATGCATCTTCTTGCAGATAATTCTCTACACGAATCAATCCTTTAGTTTCATTGCCAACAATAATCGGCACCATTATCAATGATTTGCTTTTATCTGTACCTGGAATGGTAATGGAACCGCTAATACCAAGTTTTGCTGCTTCCTCTTCGGTATTTTTATTAAGTATCAAAACCTTTCCTGTATCTATAACATACTTAGAATATGGAGTTGGATCACCGGAAGGAATTTCTAATCGTTCTCCATGTTCGTATTCATATGGAAAGTGTAAAGTGTTTTTTTCTTTATCATAAATTCGTATTCCGATATCTTTTAGTTTGAGTGCTTCTCTAAATTTATCACCGACCAAATTTATGATTGAATTGAAATTTAATTCTTCTACCAGACCTTCCTGAATGCCATTTAAAATTGCAAGTTCTGCATTGCGTTGTTGTGTTTCGTTTAACAGACGAGAAGTTTCTTCAAATAACCTTGCATTTTCTAATGCAACTCCCATATTTGATGCAAGTGTGAGCAGAAGTTGTCCATCCTTTTCAGAATAGAGCTTCTTTTGATCCAGGTCTTGAACTGTAATTACTCCCGTAGCAACATTATTATGAACAATAGGAACGCCCATAAATGATTGGGGCATCTCTCCATCCAATATTCCTTCTCCACTATGTGCAATAATTTCTTCACTTGTTCCAAAAATGAGTGTTATCCTTTTTTCGATAATTTCTTTTCTGTCAATATCAATCGGACTTGGCTTATCAAAATAAAATCTGTTATTTTTTTCAACTACATATCTGTGATGCACAAATTCAGAATTGGAATTGTCATAAGTGGAAATAGAAACTATTTGTGCATTAAATACTTCTCGAATTTTTTCACCAACCAAATCAACAATGCTTTGAAAATCTAATTGCTTTGCAAGTCCTTCGCCCACACTATTTATTATTCCAAGTTCAATTGCACGTTGTTTCGATTCTTCCAATAATGATTTTGCTTCAACAAATAATCGGGCATTTTGCAGAGCAATGCCCATATTCGCAGAAAGCGTAGTCAGCAATCGCACATCTGTATCGGAATAGGCATTGCGTTTATAACTCTGAATACTTACCACACCTAATATATTATTATTAAACAGGATAGGAATTCCGAGATACGTTTCAGTAATATCTGCATCGCCAATATTGGTATCTATTATAGCACCCTGTTGTTGTTGTTCTATATAATCACCTAATAATAAAGGTTTGCGTGAGTGAATAACCTTTGATGTTAATCCTGTACCTAACTCAAATGGTTCCACTGTTTCATAACCGCCATAAAAGGAGTAAGGAACACTTATCATTGATGAGCCTTCATTCAATAATAGAATTTCAGTTACTTCCGCCTTAAATATTTCTTTTACTTTATCACCAACAATTTTTGTAACAGTACTTACATCTAATTCTTTTGACATCGCTTCACCCACACTATTGATGATTGCTAATTCAGCAGAGCGTTGTTCCGTTTCAGTTAAAAGTCTGGAGGTTTCTTCAAAAAGTCGTGCATTTTGAATGGCTGTTCCCATATTGGTGGAAAGAATGGAAAGGAGTTGTACTTTATCAGTATCAAAATCATTTTGATTATAACTTTGAATACTAACAACACCCAACACATTTTCCCCAATGATAATAGGAACGCCGATATAGGTTTCTGTTTTTTCTTCTTCAGTTTGTGCAATAACGCCTAATTTTTCCTGTTCTGCGAACGAACCTAAAACAAGAGGTTTGCGTGATTTGATAATTTTAGATGTAAGACCTTCACCAATCGAAAATGATTCTGCATTTTGATAATCACGATAATAAGAATAAGGAATATGGATAGTGTTGGTTTCCTTTTCCAACAATAATATTTCTGTTACTTCCGACTTGAAAATTTCTCTTACTTTATCGCCAATAATTTTGGTAATACTTGAAATATCTAATTGTTGCGAAATCGCTTCACTTACACTGCTGATGATTGCCAACTCAGCTTCTCGCTGAGCCAGCTTATTCTTGAGTAAATCAATTTCATTGCTATTTGCTTCATTTCCAGACTGCATGTTTTTTGTTTTATATGTACCCCGTGATTTTAATAGAATATTAATATTAGCACTAAAATATTTAACCGTGATTCAGACAACAGGTAACAAAATAATAAACACACTTCCTTCTCCTTCTTTCGTCTCCACTTTTAATTCACCGCCATGTCCTTTTGTAATAATATCATAACTCAAGCTCAATCCCAATCCTGTTCCTTGTCCTGTTGGTTTGGTAGTGAAGAATGGTTGGAATATTTTATCTAATACTTTTTGAGGGATGCCGTTTCCGTTATCACTTACATGTATCTCAATATGCTTATTCACTTCCCTTGTATTGATAGAAACGGTGGGTTCATATCCATCTCCTAACTGTTTTTTCTTTTCGCTTACAGCATAAAATGCATTCGTCAATAAATTCAGAATTACTCTTCCTATATCTTGTGATATAATATTTATTTCTCCAATGCTGTTATCAAAATCAGTTTTCATTGTTGCATTAAATGTTTTATCCTTAGCTCGTAATCCATGATAGGAGAGACGAAGATATTCATCGCATAATGCATTAATATCTGAAAGCTCTTTTCTGCCTGTACTGCTTCTTGAATGTTGCAACATACCCTTTACAATTGCATCTGCTCTTTTGCCATGATGATTTATTTTTTGTTCATTTGCTTTTATATCATCCGCTAATTCTATTGCTAATTGCTTATTGCCAATTGCTAATTCTGTTTTTAGTTCATCAATTAATTCTGTATTCACCTCCGAAAAATTATTTACAAAGTTTAATGGATTTTGAATTTCATGTGCAATGCCTGCGGTTAACTCACCAAGTGAAGCCATTTTTTCTGATTGCACTAATTGTGATTGGGTAGTTTTTAAATTCTCTATAGATTCTTGTAGTTGTTTTGTTCTATGAGTTACTTTCTCCTCTAATACTAAATTCTTTTTGCGTAATGCTTTTGACCGGTAGTGAATATACCCTCTGATGCTTGCACTAATTATAAGAATATATAGCACATAAGCCCACCAGGTTTTCCACCAGGGAGGAAGAATTTTTATTGTAATACTTGTTCCTGTGTTGTTCCAAACTCCATCGCTGTTTGCAGCCTTTACTTTAAAAGTATAAGTGCCGGGAGAGAGGTTGGTATAAGTAGCATTACGTTGTGTACCTGCCTGTATCCAATCTTTATCATAACCCACTAATTGATAAGCATATTGATTATTTTCTGCATCTACAAAATGCAAAGCCACGTATTGAAAATTAATTCTATTCTCATTATATCTCAATACAATTTTTTGATTTACTTCAGTATATACAATAGTGTCCTTTCCAAAGTCAGCACCATCAGGTTGATATCGGACGGATTCAATAACTACGGAAGGAGGAACCATATTCGCTTTTATGTCTGCTGGGTTAAAAGACATGATACCTTTTGATAAGTTTATATAAAAAGTGCCGATGGAATCTACATATATTAAATTTTGTCTTGCACCTGCTAAATGTTTTGATAAATTGTCAAAAACAACTATACTTTTATCCTCAGGGTTAAGCCTTGAAAATCCACGTTCTGAACCACACCAAATATTACCAGCATTATCTTCCTTTAGATATTGGACTGTATTATGCAATAGGCCATCTTGTTCAGAATATTTTGTTAATGTGCCGGTATTTTTGTCGAACAAAAACAGGCCGGATAAATATGTACCTACCCAAAGTCTTTTTTTACTGTCTTCTAATAAGCTGATTACACAATAAAAACCCTGATCATTATCTAAGTAACTTTTAAATTGATTTGTTTTTATATCAAAACGATTTAATCCACCATTGTTAGTACCTATCCATAATATACCTTCATCATCAAAAAGCATACTGCTAATTTGATCATCATCCAATTTATTATTGGGTTTCATTTCACCATCATTAATGATATAAGGATATCGTGTAAACTTTTGAGTTTGAATATTAAAACTGCACAGGCCATTGCTATATGTTCCTATCCATATATTTCCATTTTTGTCCGAAATAATTTTTCGAATTGTATTACTTAAAATGGAAGTACTGTCATTAGGATCATTTTTAAATTGAGTTACTAATTTTGTTTTAGGGTTATAACGAAACAAACCTGCAGACCAAGTACTTATCCATATATTGCCATCTATACCTACAATTACCTGAGTGATATTTTTGTAGACTTCCTTTTGATTAATATCAATGTTACTGAATTTGTTTGTCTCAGGATGCCATGCAAATAAGCTAATATTATCTGCAATAAAGCCAATACTATCTGCGTGCGACCCAACAATTCTGAAGTTAGAGGTATTACTTTCTTTTATAGCAGATATTTCATTCGGGTTAATAGATTGAGTAGCAAATAATGTTTTTTGATTATTAATATAAGAGATTCCAGACCAGGGCGTATTAACCCAAAGTGTACCATACCTATCGTAAAATAATGTATTGATAAACTGAAACTTCGGCAAATTTCCTTCTTCATTATCGCTTGGATAAATAGTTGCTAAAGCCGTTTTGGTATCTAAATAGCAAATGCCGGAAAAAGTACCTCCAAGCCATAAATTCCCAACGTTATCTGCTACTAGTGTACGTATATAAGTAGTGTTAATGGTGCCTTTTTCAAAAGGAATTACATAGTTGGTAAATGTGCTGTTATTATGATTAAATAATGAAATGCCATGTTCAGTGGCAAAC
The DNA here is from genome assembly GCA_016715425.1 of Bacteroidota bacterium. Taxonomy (NCBI): domain Bacteria; kingdom Pseudomonadati; phylum Bacteroidota; species Bacteroidota bacterium. The sequence goes on along the minus strand of JADKAC010000007.1, from coordinate 397,969 downwards.
CACAATCTTTTCAATGAATCTGTGAGAATATTTATACAATTAAATGCTAGTGCATTCTGGTCATTGCTATCAGGACTAAATACGATATACGCTTTTGTTTTAGTATTTAATTGTATAATATCTCTGCCTACTAATGTAGGATTTATATGATTAGTATTATTGGATGCGTATGTATTTAACCAAAGTATGTCCGGGGTAATAGGATCTTTAGTAATGCCGACAAACATGTGATTTTTTAAATATTGTGATAAATCAAAGTAGGGTTTAAAGGAGTGTGAAGTAGTATCAAAATAGCTCACCAAACTGTCGTTGTAAATCCAAATTATTCCGGCATTATCTTTTACAATATTTCCGTTATTATTTAATGCCAAATAATTTTTCTCCTTTTCTTCGGATCCATATTCTTCCAAATTAGCTTCGAGCGAATTGAATCTGTATAAGTGCATTTTATTGGTATTGTATTTATTTATCAATAACCAATAAATATTATTTTGATTATCTGCTTCCCATGCTATTACAGAGCTGCTCTTCAGTGTGTCTGCCAATTTTTGATCAATGGAAATACCTTCAAATTTATCTGTATTAGAATCATAATAATAGATACCATTTTGACCGGTGAATGCCCAAATTTTTCCATTCCTATCTTGAAGTAAATGTTTAATAGAATTAGTGGGAATTTGAATTCCTTTTTCACTTAACATAGGATATGGTTTAAGATAATATCCATCATACCTAACTAATCCATTTTGAGTACCCAACCATAAATACCCCTTATTATCTTCTAAATAGGATTGAATATATGCTTCCGGTAATCCATCCTGAACAGTTATGGTATTAAAATATGGTTTTTTATTTTGCGCTTGTGCAATACCTATTTGAAAAATTAGTACAGCAAGAAAAATTTTTTTCATTATTGTTTTTTGACTGACAATTGAATTATAAATGTTGTTCCTTCACCTTCTTTTGTTTCCACTTTCAATTCTCCACCATGTCCTTTTGTAATAATATCATAACTCAAACTCAATCCTAAACCTGTACCTTGTCCGGTTGGTTTTGTTGTGAAGAATGGTTGAAAAATTTTATCCAATACTTTTTGAGGTATACCATTGCCATTATCACTTACTTTAATTTCTACTATAACACCAATCCTTTTTGTAGTGATTGAGACAGTGGGTTCATATTTTATTAAACCAGATTTTTTCTTTTCATCAACAGCATAAAATGCATTGGTCAACAGATTTAAAATTACTCTGCCAATATCCTGTGGTATGATATTAATTTTTGAAATGCTTAAGTCAAAATCTGTTTTCATATTTGCATTAAACGATTTGTCTTTTGCTCTCAACCCATGATAACTTAATCTTAAATATTCATCACAAACTACATTAATATCTGTTGGCTCTTTTATTCCGCTGCTGCTTCTTGAATGTTGTAACATTCCTTTTACAATACCATCTGCTCGTTTGCCATGGTGATTAATTTTTTCAAGATTTTGAATTATATCTTTCATGATTTCTTTTGCATCATCAAGATTACCTTTTTCCAATTCATCTTTCATTTCATCCAACAATTCTTTACTCACTTCGGAAAAATTATTTACGAAGTTTAATGGGTTTTGAATTTCATGAGCAATGCCTGCTGTCAACTCACCAAGTGAAGCCATTTTTTCTGCCTGAATAAGTTGAGATTGTGTTGACTTTAATTCAATCAATGCTTCTTCTGCTCTTTTCTTTTCTGTCTGTAATTTAATTAAATCCTCTTCTGCCTGAATAGCATGTGCTTCGGCAATTTTTAAATCATTAAACCGAGTGAAAGTAAGATTGAATACTGCTGCAAAACGTTCTAACAATTTTGTTGTTTCTTCCGCTTGTTCCTCTGGTGAAGCAATACCAATAAATCCTTTTGAGAAATATGCAATAGTTTGTATTCTACGATTTTGAGATAGTCCGTCTTTAAATGGTATTTGCATTTCTTCGGCGAGATAATGAAAGTAGTTTTTTAATTCTTCACCTTGCATGTCAATAGTTAAAGTGGTTTTCTTTTCTTTCCAACCATTGTACATTTTTTTTACAGATGCATTTTTTTCTATGTTTAAAACAAAATGATTTGCAATCTTAGTCCCATCTTCATTGGTTGCCCATGCTTCTATGTTGCCGTTTTCCTCCTTAATTATTCCAATAAATAAACGATTGGGTTTTAAACCAAGATGCATCAATTGTTGAAACACTACTACCGATGTTTCTGCAAGTTCATCTGAACTTTGCATAGCCATAGTTCTTGCCCGCACTCTTTCTAAAGCAAGTTGTATTTGTGCTTCTTTAGCCTGTGCTTCTGCTTGTGCTAAATCTTTATATCTCTTGTATGCAAATGCAAATACATTTCTAAATCTTTTTAAAACTAATTTTTGTTCATCGCTTAATATGCCGAAGTTAGATAAGCCGATTCCACCATCACCAAATGAATAAAAGTTATAAGTAAGTTGATTGATATTTAATAATCGGGTATCTTCTTCTTCACCATTTTTTATGCGTAGATCAATAAGGTCTTGTAGGTCTTGTCCTTCCAAAATTATTTCAAAAAAAGCATCATTGCTGGATTCCATTTTTCGCACTTGTTTTTCAATAATTGGATGATCATAGTACGACATCAATGTTATGCTTTTACCCATTTCAGGAGAGTAATCATAATCTAAAAAAGTTTCATTTTCTTCGTTATGAATATCTATAATGGAATTGCGAATATTTTTAAATCCAAGTTCATATAATTGATCGTACAACACTTGAGTTATTTCTAATAACTCATCCGATTTTTGCAAACCAAGTGTAACAGATCTTACCTTTTCTAATGAAGCTTCTATTTTAGCTTCTTTTGTCTGTGCCTCTGCTTTTTGCAGATCGAGGAAACGGGTATATGTTTGTTGAAATACTTTTCCAAAACGCATTAATATTTTATTCTCTTCATCGGAATAAGGGATGCCTGAAAAGTTCTCCATGTAGAGGGAAGCATTATCAAATAAAACAGTAGCTGCTGCCAGACCCGGACAGCTTAAATAAAAATCTATTGATGCTTTCGGTAAATCGGGAACATATGATAGAAGCTGATTGTAAAATTTATTTTTTTCTTCAAAATTTAAATTGGTGGTAAAGTAATCTTCGTCTTTTTCTTTTGCAGCATTAAATTGATTTGCCCAAACAGATTCAAAATAGGGATGCGTTATTTTAGAAGGAATATCTTGCTCATCTGCAATCCAAAAATGCCAATCATCTTTTGGTTTATAATCAACAACAAAACCTGCGTGATCTAAATTAATTTTTAAACTGGTGAGTTGCTGATACACAATTTTTATAACGTCTTTAAGCTCTTCACTTTTTTGCATACCCATGGAATGGCTCCTCACTTTTTCCAGCGCCGCTTCTATCTGTGCTTCTCTTGCCTGTGCTTCTGCTTTTTGCAGATCCAGGAAACGGGTATAGGTTTGTTCAAATACTTTTGAAAAGCGTATGACTAAATTAATTTCCTGTTCCGAAAGTGATCTACCGGAATAATCATTGATGAATATGGACGAATTTTTCTGAAAGGCCGCTGAATAAGAATAAGTGTTAGCAGCAAGACAATAGTCTTTTATTTCCTGAGGTGTATGTTTATAGTCGCTAAATTGAAAAATATGATTTAAAAAAGATCGGCTTTCTTCAGCAGTGTATCTGGGAGCAATGAAATCCAAACCTTCCATTTTAGCTTTCCAATAATCAGAAAGTATAGGATGATCAAAATAAGTTTGATAAAATTTAATGGCAGAAGGGAAACCAGGATTTTCCAGCCACTCTATCTGATTTTTTGAACCTTCAATATGTGTAACAAGTGCCACTCCATCATCAACCGGTAGATTCAACTCCCTCATTTTTTCAACAATAACCGTAACCACTTCGCCCAATTCTTCTGCTTTGTGCATAGCCAGCGAACGGCTCCGTACTTTTTCAAGTGCGGCTTCTATCTGTGCTTCTTTTGCACTGGCTTCTGCTTTTTGCAAATCAATAAATCGTGTATAAGTCTGTTCAAATACTTTGGCAAAACGTTTGAAAATAGCATGTGCTTCTGTAACAGATTCGTGCGTATGAAATGTTAAATATCCATTATTGAAAAATGCAAAATGGTAAATCATTTTCTCTGGAAAAACATAATTGCTTTCTCTCAATTTTTTTATTACTTCTCCAATGCCTGTAAGTGTAATTAAATAATCAAAATGTTTTATTAATGCTTTACCTTTTACTACTATTACCTTGAAATCTTCATTATTTTTCTTTGCAGAAATTACTTCTTTATATATTTTACTTTCTGTATGTGGTAGTGTGAATGGTGCTTGTAAACTTCCCTCTGGTGAACTCATCCAAACAGTTGCGGTTTTTTCATTTTCATCCCAGATATTAAAACCACAACTGCCTGTTTCTATACCCAGGTTTTTTAATTGCTGAAAAAGAATAATAGCTGCATCCTGTAATTCATCACTATGTTGCATTGCCATAGTTCTTGCTCTCACTCTTTCCAATGCAAGTTCTATTTCAGCTTCTCTTGCTTGTAGTTTTGCTTGCGCAATATCTGAATAGCGCTGATAAGAAAGATTAAAAACATTGCGGAAGCGTTCTAATATTTTAACTTGTTCTTCGCTTATTGCTTGAAAAGATGAAATACTTAATGCGCCCAAACCTATTGAATAAGAATAATAATATACAGAGGTTGCTTTATTCAATTTAGGGTCAGGCAAATAACCAATTGATTCACGAAATTGTATCCATGCTTTCATTTCATTTTTCGGAATAATCACTTCGGCAAATGCATCATCTGCTTTTTTCAAATCATCTATCCATTTTTGTAAAACGGGATTTGTTTTGTAACTCATTTCAATAAAGCCGGTGATGCCATAGTCAGAATAATAATAGCTTTTAATAGTCTCTTTGCTATCATTATTAATTATCATTTCTGTATTCCGTATATCGGCAAAATTCAATGCTTTTAATTCAGTAAATAATGTTTCTCCAATACTCGCTAAATCTTCGGGCTTGCGCATAGCCATTGCAATTGCTCTTACTCTTTCAAGTGCTGTTTCTATTCTTGCTTCTTTCGCTTGTGCTTCAGCGTTTGCAATATCTATATAGCGTTGATAGGAAAGATTAAAAACATTGCGGAAGCGTTTTAGCAATATTTTTTTCTCACTACTGATAGGGCCAAAGGTGGAAATGCCGATAGAACCTATACCGATAGAGTAAAAATAATAGTAGAGGCCTTTAGTTGTAGCAAGTCTTGAATCAGTTTTTTCACCAATTTTTTTTCTGAATTTTTTCCATTCCGTTAAATCCTTCCCTTCGAAGTATGTTTCAGAAAAAGCATCTTTGGCACTTCGTATTTTTTTTATTTGTTTTTCTACAAGTGGATGAATAGTGTATGTTAAGTGATTTGTGGTTTTGCCAATCTCATCTGAATAATCATAGTTGATAAATGATTTGTCAGCATCATTGTGAATATTAATCATTGTATTGCGCATCTCGCCGAATCCAAGCGTATTGAATTCTTTATATAAAGTTTTGCAGATGTTCAATAGGTCGTCTGGCTGATGCATTGCCATCGCTTGCGCTCTCACTCGTTCAAGTGATGTTTCTATTTCCAGTTCACGGTTTTTTATTTCTAATTCTGCAGTTCTTCTTTTAATCGCATCTCTTAATTCTTGATTTTCTTTACTTACTTTTTCCCCACCTAGCGTTTCACCTTCTTGTGCTTTTGAATCGGGCATTGAAAAATGCTGATAGATAAATCGCCAACCTTCCGATTTTTTTTGAAGCACAGATGTAAACCGAAATTTGCCATAGTAAGCCCATTCTGATTCCATCAAAAAATAGGCATCAAAAATTTCAGTAATAAAAACTAAACCATCAAAAATTTCAATTATGCGAGTCTTATTTTTTATATCCGTTTTCCCAGCAAGTTGATCGGCAGTGGCTTTAAAAAAAATAGTTGTGTCCTTCCGATTTAAAAATTCTTCATTGTTGGTTGAGCCGATAAAATGGTAGGCATCATCTAAGTACGAATTATATGTTTTAACATCACCATTTAAATAACTATTTAACCAGGTGTCGTATGCTTCGGTAACTTCTTCTTTTATTTTTTTTATCAGTTTCATTTATTGTAATTAATTTTCTTCATTCCTCTTAATTCTATCAGAAAAAGTTTTCGTTTATGGTAACTCTTTATTAAATCTATGGTTTAAATAATATTTTCAATATCATTTCAATTCTTTTTTAAAATATATATTGAATTTATAATTACTGTGTTTGCCCCAAATATTTATCATACCAAAATAAAGACTCTTTCAGAAATTCTGCTCTTGGCACTAAATGTCCTGATTCATAAATTATGAGTTTTTTATCATTCGACGGCGTTCCTAAAAAATTAAACATTGGTTTTTGAGAAGTTTCCACAGGAAAATACATATCATATTTTCCATTGAGCATTAGTGTTGGTTGTGTAATTCTTGGCAAATAATTGATTTGGTCGGATTCGGGAAATGCTTTTGTCATACACATTCCTCCAACATTGAGTACTAAACAAGAAATGCGCTTTTCAACTGCTGGAATTATACCTCCCAAAAATCCACCCCAACTCCATCCCAAATATCCAATTTTATTTGATTGAATATCCTTTCTTGTTTCTAAATAGTCAATGCATCTTGATACTTCCTTACACCACATGCTTACATGATCTTTATATAAAGCAGTTTCAGCCGGTAAATCAGATTTAATTTCACTAAAACGCTCATGTGTTCCTTTGTATATCGGACGCATAATAGCTCTTCCACTTTTTAATATGAAATCAATACGATAAATAGTTTGAGGATCATATTTTCTTGAAAACAAATCACCCGATCCGGGAAAAAACAGTATCGTCTGATATGGACCTTTCATATTTTTTGGAATATAGAGATAAGCTTGCATTCGCTCATTATTATATCCCGCATCAAAAGATATTTTTTCGGCAGTCCAAAATTCACTTTCAATTACAGAATCAATTGTAGCATTCAATGGATTTTTGTCATACACAAATTGTCGTAGAAAAATATTAAAAGTTGCATCATCAACCGGCTTTTCTTCTTTAAAATTTCTAAAGGCCATGGGCACGTCCTTATCTAATATTGCTAATGTCGTATCATCAGGTAATGTTTGCATACACCGAAATCCATTAGTGGGACTTCTATCAATTGCTTGTTGTACATAGCTGTCGTTAAATGCATAAGTAGGATCATTAAAGCCACCACCTAAAATATATTTATACTCATCATTATTACTCGAATTAAAACACCATTCACGCACATTACCTGCCAGATCATAAATACCAAAAGAACAATAACCGGGTTTGCTTCCAACATCTACTATTGATTTTCCTCCTAAATTGCTGAGTGGTACAATCATTTCTGTTCTCGAAGTTTCTGCAACTAAACCCCAATGATAAATTGTAGGTAATTGCTTGCCTGCATATTTTGCATACGCCGCTGCTTCGTACCATGAAATACCAGAGACGGGTTGATTCTCCGTACCATCAATATAGCTGCCTGCTTCCCAAGTTGAAGGTCCGGCTCTTGAAGTCCTATCTATAAATAATAATTTGGCTTCATCAAGCGAAATTATTTTACCTCCGGAAATAATTGGATAGTTCCAAAATGCAGAGTTGTTGTAACCACCGGCATCCATAAATTCTTTGTATTGCTTGTTAGTTACTTCAAATTTATCCATCAGAAATTCATCAACTATTTTACCACCATGTTGTTCCAAACCAACAAGAAATAAATAAGATAAATTTTGTGGAATGCGCACCATGTTTTCAGGTAGCTCGTTCATTGCGTCCATCTTAAGCGTATCTATATCCGGACCTAAGCGCCAATAAGCACCGGGTCCTGCATATTCAATAGTTTGATATCCTTCCTTACGAAACTCCATGCGCAAATAGCTGCGAGAGAATCTTGCATCAACGATTGGTGTTACACCGGCTGATCGCCAAGGCGCATCCAATTTTTCATAATCTTTCCAAAAAACTTCTACACCTTCTGGTTCAGTAACTATAGTGAAAGTGCTGGCAACTTGTTCAAGTAATTTGTTTAAAACAGAATCTTTGGGAATATATTTATTAGCTTCTATCGCTAGGTCATACGCTTCAGTTGGTGGTCTGAAATTTTCCTCAACCAATTTCTGAATTTTAGGAATTAATGTGTTTTTAGCATATTGTTTTTTAAGAATAGGAGGGACGATAAAATAATATGCAAGGGCGAGAATTAATAAGATTGCAATCACCCTTATAAACAAAGTATTTTTTTTAATAGAGAATTGTTTGCTTACAAATTTTAAACCTTTGCCCTCTAATTTTTTATTTAGTGGGACTTGCAATCCACTATTACTTATTGCAAATATTTCTATTGGTTCAATCACATTTTTTAAGGTGTATTTTCCAAGCGAAACCGTTTCAATATCCTTTTGATTTTTAATATCATCCTGCACTTTAGCAGAAATAAAAATGCTGCCGTTGATTGCAAAGGACTCAAGTCGGGATGCAATATTTACACCATCACCATGCACATCACCCTCATCAAAAATTACATCTGCCTGATGAATACCAATCCTCAGTGGAACCACTGGTTTTCTTTGCATCTCAAGTTGAACAGCAATTGCAACTCGAACAGATTCTATTGCGCTATCGAAACTACATAGGGCGCCATCACCACTATATTTAATTACTCTCCCACCATGAATTGCAATTTCTGTTTCAAGTTTGGTTTTCAGTTTATTGCGGAGCTCTAATGCTAATGTTTCGTCTTCCTGCATTAATGCAGTGAACCCGGCAATATCAGCAAACATAATGGCAGCAAGTTGACGCATGATTTTTTTATTTTATGGGATGATTTTTAACGAGCAGATTATTTACACATTTAACAGCTCTTGTATTATTTAAAATTGTAATTGATACAATACTTTGGTTTAATAATATTAGTTGAGTGGAAATAACAGAATGGAATTTACAAAGTGAAAGATGCATATCACTAATGAGTTGAGTGTATTAATAAAACAATGGTATAAATACAACAAGAATAAGAAGAAGTTAAAACTGTTTTATGATGGGGGAGCTTAGATAACTTCATTTGTTTTCTTTAATTTCTTTCAACTTAATTTCTTCAATATCGGCTTCCATTTTTTCTTTTTTCATATCTACACGCAAAAGTTGAAATGCACTCATATAAATATTTGCTACCCATACTAAAGAAAATCCACTGATTATATACCCTCTCCAGTCCGGATATAATAATTTAAATTGGGTAAGTAATAAAAAAAAAATAGTTACATAATGACTGAAGCAATATTCGCAAGTGAACAGATAAAAGAATTTACATTTTAAAATACTTTTACTGTTTTTAGATTTTTTGAGACAGTATTCTCTTGGCTCTCTGGTAATTTCTTCATGGGTTATTGTCCAAGCAATACAAGCAATTGGAATTGCTAATAAAAACAGATAGGCAATCTGGGTAGATAGTTCCATTAAGATGGGTTTAGGGTTGTTAAATAATTTTATGCCATTTTAAAGGTAAGAAAACGCATCAGAAAGTCCGGCTGTCAACTAAATTTTATTAAAATTGTTCTATAATTATTTTTAAAGGTTTAGCTTATATTTGACCTCAATTTTTAAGATAAAAATGAAAGACACTAAAGAAATAATAGCAGAATTATTTGATTCAGTAAAGGACCTGATTCAAACGCAATACGATATTCTGATGCTGACATTTACGGTTCAACTTTCTAAGTTAGTCGGTTCAATATTGGGTAAGTTGGTATTTATAATATTTATGTTAATCGGGATTTTTTTCGGCAGTATAGCACTTGCATTTTATATTGGGTCAAAATCTGGAGATACTTTTAAAGGGTTTGCTTATGTGGCGGCTGGATATGTATTAATTGGATTAATTGCATTGTTCATACGCACTTCATGGTTGAAGAAAATATTTTTGAAAACTTTTGCTAATCAGATTTATAATAACGAAGAATGAGAAACACAATTCAAACTGCCGATGACGTCCAGGTGGAATTTGCCAGACTGAGAGCATTAAAGGAAGGGTATGAGGATAACATCAAAGATTCTATATCCGAATTACAGGAGTCGCTTAAGCCTATCAATATAATCAGAGAAGTATTTGATAGTGCTAAAGAAAAAATTACTGATGGAAGAAGCCTAATGGATACTCTAAAATTGGGGTTTAAATCAATCACGCAAGATAGCAGTTTCAAAAAAGGACCAAGTACTATCATTAAAGGAATAGCCAGCTTGTTGTTTTTTAATATTATTAAAGGAACACAAGGTGACAAGAAATTCGATTGGCGATTATTTGCAAATGGTCTTGTGCATGATCTTACAAATAATGATTCAGAAAAAGAAGATGATGATTAATTGAATGTTAAGGATTAATTCTTAAACACTTGCTTCCAATCTTTTTGTATATCCACTATTATCCAATTATATTTTTCGGCATCATCTAATCCTTTATTTAATTTACCAATAGCTGAATTTCTATCATAAGCAAATTCACGAATAGAATCCGTGTGATGTACCAGCAAACACATATTCGGTTTATCACCCGCACTTGTCCATTGCAACATTTGATAATCACCATCAGAATTACCGCTGGCAAACACAGGTCGTTTACCTATGTATTGATAAATACCAATTGGTTTTCCGGCACCATCATCAATAAAATTTAATTCTGGTAATTTTTGTATTGTAGGCACATCATCTTTTATAATATATTGTGTTTTTCCCGAAGATCCGATAACCTGATAAGGAGGAATGCCATACAAGGTTTCTGCAAACACTCTCATAAAATCAACACCACCACCAGATACAATAAATGTTTTGAAATTGTTTGCACGCAAATAATTTAATAACTCTAGCATGGGTAAATAAATCATATCCTTATAGTGTTTTCCCGTAGCTGGATTGGAGGCAGTGTCAATCCAATTTTTTACAACTAAGCTAAAACTGTCGGTGCTGATATTTGCATGAGTAGCCATTATAATTTCTAATAAGGCATGTTCACCACCCGCCAATACATTTGAAATATTTCCTTCAAGAATTGATTTATAGGGTTCCTGATTTTTCCATTCAGGATGACTGGGAGCCAATGCTTTTATTCGATCAATTGCAAACGCAAGTTGAAAATATATTGGTTGTTCAGCCCATAGCGTTCCATCATTATCAAAACATGCAATACGATCTGCAATGGGAATAAAAGATTGATTTGTTGAGTCAGTAGTTTTTGAAACAAATTTGATAATGGCATTTTTTGTGGGTGTATCATTCCAGGAGGAAAGTACATTTTGTGAAGTGATTTCCTGAGTAATTTCCTTCTTAGTACCAGTTTTTTCACAAGCACTTGAAGACATCCATACTACAAAAGTTAAAATGAATATTACAGTTGAAAACTGTGGTGGTTTACAAGTGTTATTTATTGAAAATCGCATCGGTATTAAGTTGCTAAGTAAAATGAATTTTTAAAAATACATAAAAGTGATTACTTAAATTTTCTTATTTGGATAATTATAAACTTTTGAATTTACAGATTGATTTATATTCATACTCACCTATCATTCAACTTAATTATTTTTGAAGCTTAAATGTGTTTCATTCAATTTTAAAAACTATAACTAAAGTATAATGCGATCTGGATTTGAAAGCAATATTAATTCACTAAAATCTCTCGTTAATCGATTTGATGAGGAAAGCAATACACAGAAAATTACGCTTTTAGAATTACTGTCCAAGAGAAAGATTGTGTGTAATAGTATATTGAACGAGTATGTAAATGCATTACTTTTTATATGTGCTTTTCCAAATAATAAAAAAGTGAAGTTGATTGCTGAAAGTGAGTTGAAAAGAATTACAACAACATTAAAATCTGCGCAGAGTAAGTCAAAAGTGCAATATGTAAATTCCGGCCTTCCTTTTACTGAATATTTAGGTTGCTTCTCACATACGTTTGTTTCCTTGCTTTCTACCCATCCGGGTTGTGAAGTACAACTTAGTTCAATAGAGAATACCAAGTTTGATTTAAATGATATTTTGTATCTCACATTGCCTCCTATGGAAAGGAGTATTACAACTTCCGGCTATTCAAATTTTGATTTGATGGATGCACTTTTAGTAAATGAAAAAAAGCGACTTCCTTTTATACTAAATGAATTGAACCGAGTAAAAAACCAAACTTTTGTAAAAGACTTTTTATATGATGGTTTGGAGATTTATGTGAAGTTAATTCCCCGAAAGAAAGAGTTTTCAAAAATCTATAACCGCATTGCGAAACAAGAAGTATATTATCATTCGGAGATAATTAAAAAATTCGATCATATTGAATTATTAAATAGAAACGTAGCTGCTAACACATTAAATCAAAAAGAAAAAAATGATCTCTTATTTGTAATTAATAATGCTATGGCTGTAACTGCCAGAGAAACAGATACCGTTACTTATATGGATGAAAATTCATTGCAGTTTTATGAATTGGAGAGAGGGTTATCTGTTGCAATTTATGGTATGATTTCCGAGCGACAATTGCCTTTAGAATCCTATGTGGGATATACATTATTTAAAAATGAATTTCCTGTAGCGTATGGTGGTGCCTGGGTTTTTGGCGAGCGTGCTGATTTTGGAATAAATATTTTCGATGCATTTCGTGGTGGAGAATCGGGTTATATGTTTTGTCAGTTGTTGCGTGTATTCCGACAAGTATTTCAAATTAATTATTTTCTTGTAGAAGCATTTCAATATGGCTTGGATAATCCGGAAGGAATTGACTCCGCAGCATTTTGGTTTTATTATCGCTATGGATTCAAACCATTAAATAAAGAAATAAATATGATTGCAAATATTGAATACAAAAAAATATCTGCATCAAAAAAATATCGCACAAGTAAACGTATATTATTGAAATTTACGGAAAGTAATATTGCACTTAATCTCGGCAAAAAAATCCCGGTGAGTATTGGTGATATTACTACAAAAGTTCGACAAATGATTCAGCGAGAATATAAGGGTGATAGAGAGCAGGCGGAGATAGGTTCTTCCAATTTATTTTTAAGTAATACTAACTATAATGAAACCTTAAACACAAATGAAAATCTGGTATTGAAAGAAGTGGCATTATGGGCAAATGCGTTTCAAATTATGGATTCAAATAAGTTAAAAATTCTAACTCAAATAATTAAAACAAAACCAGTTGACGTGTATGCATATCAACAACTAATTCTGCAATTTTTTAAAGATTAAGAATTCTGTAATATCAGGGTTCTGATTTTTTGTATTTCAACACATTAATACTTCCTTTTACAAATCCGTTTTTATCACCTTCTGAAGAAATTAAAAGGTCTCCGTTTTCATAAAAACTCAAACCCTCAGGTTTATAATAAATATCGGAAGACAATGGGATTACATTTTTTAATTTCTGTTTATTATAAATAGCAATTATTCTATCCTCTGCGGAGAGGATATAAATTTCATTTGTTTTTGGATGAATAGCAATTGCTGAAGGATTAAATTGAATTGTAGTATTTCCAATTTCAGGATAATGCGAAGTAAGAAAATTCGATAATTCAGGAATATCAATTTCTAAATACGATTCTAATTTTGAAAGATTATGCATTTCTGCACGATAGATAATTCTTTTATCGTTGGATTGATTTATTACTGCATCTTTATTTGCAAGATATAAATATCCGTTGTTATAGCAAATGCCTTCAACATTTAAAGTTTTAACAGGCAGCGGTAATGAAGTAATATTCGAATGATTATCTAAATCATATTTAAATATATGTCCATCGCTTCTTAATACTATTAATACATTTTCAAATATCGTGATATCTTCAAAATCACCGACATCTGTAAATCGAAAACTGTTTACAATTTCTTGCCTTTGAATATTGTACTGAAAAATAGAACCGAGTTCGTCTTGTACACAATAAATATTTGCAGAATCTGCGATAGCTAATCCCGATATTTCACGCAATAACTCAGGCATTTCATACACGGAATCCGGATTTAAAAAATTATATTGCGCATCCACATACATTTTATTTTGTGTGATGTTTTGAAAATCCCATTTTTGAGAAACATCCACCGGCTTTAGTTTTAACCACTTGCCATCTAAAGAAAAATAAACGTTCTGTTCAATACCTTCTTTAATAATTTCAACTTTTAAAAATGAAGTATCAGGCGTTATAATTTTTGAAATTTCGTCCAATACAAATCCGGGATAGCTCTTCAGCAGTTTTTTATTAATTATTTCAAATGGAACTTCCTCTTGTGATACCCCAAACGAAGTATATAAAAGCGTATTTTCTTTCATCACAATCTCGAAAACTTTACCATCACAAATAAAATCAACTTCATAAATGCCTTCCTCTTTCCGCTCCACTTCTATAATATCGGGATTGGCACATTGTTGTTTAATAATATTTAAATAGGATTGCGGTATTTGTTTATTGCCGCTATTCGTTTGTCCATTGCATGAAATAGCTAACAAGATTACAGCAACAAATCCAGCATGTTTCAAACTTTTATAAATCATAGTCGCCTGTTGCTTCGGGTTGGTATATAATTTCCTCAATTTTAATTTTTGTAAGTCCGGCAGGTACTATCCATTCAATTTCGTCATTTACTTTATACCCGATTAAAGCAGTCGCAATAGGTGAGAAGATAGATATTTTGTTCTCTTTTATATTGGATTGATCGGGATATACAATTTGAAATTGAATATGCTTTTTTGTATTGGTAAAACTTATTTTAACAATAGAATTCATGGTTACCACATTGGAAGGAATGGCTTCCGGTTCCACAATCTTTGCGGATTTTAATTCTTGTAATAATAGTTCTGCCTCTTTGTTATTAATGGATCTAAAGTTTTTTGCGTCCTTAATACACTTTGTTATTCGGGCATAATCAAGTCTGTTAATAATAATATTCTTCATAATTACTTTTTTAAAAAATTCAATAAAATATAAATGATTTGTTTCAGGAGATAAATAATCCAATAACAGGAATTAAAGGAAAAACTAAGATAATGAAAAAATCAGATTGTGTTTAATAATTGCTGAGATTTTTTCTTAATAATTCTGTTTTATTTGTCTTTTTGGTAATTGATTATAAAAGAGTTAACTGTTTTTAATTGAATGTTATTTAAACCCAAATTAAACTTAATAGTTCAAAAGTATGATAAGCGTTATTTACCTTCATAAATCACTCCTGAACTTGGTGTTTCGTGTAATTCAATTTTTATGAGTGAAGGGATTTCTGGTTTAATTTTATTCCAAAGCCAGATGGCAATATTTTCACAAGTAGGATTTTCCAAACCCGGTATATTATTCATTAATTGATGGTCAACTTTATTCACCACAGGCTCCACTACCTTTTTTAATTCTGCAAAATCCATTACCCATTCCAAATGTTTAACCAGAGGACCTTCTATATGTAACACCATACGATAAGTATGGCCATGAATTTCTTTACACTTATGTCCTTCCGGCACGTTAGGTAAAAAGTGGGCTGAATCAAAAAGAAATTGTTTGAAAATCTGCATAGCAATTAAATTTCTGCAAAGTTGCCAAATTGAATTGTAATTATTGGTGTAACTATAGAAGAGAATTCATTTATTAGTCTATGAAATATTTTTAGCTATTATCTGAATTTTATTTTTTTCAATTCTCGTATTGCGGGAATGATAAGAATTACCCTTAGTAAACTTTTATTTTGCTCAATAAAAATTTTACGGGTAGCCTTTGGAATTGCATACGCAAAATAATAGGCAAATGCATATGATATTAAAGTAGCCATTGCAGCACCATTAATACCGTATATTGGAATTAAATACATATTCAATACAATATTGGCGATGGCGCCAATGGCAGAGTTTATCATCCAATAGCGTTGGTTGTTTTCTAATATTAACCAACGATTACTAATTGATCCAAAAAAGATAAATAGGCTGCTGAAAATATGTATTTGTAAAGTAGAAAAAGAGCCACTGTATTCACCACCAAAAATAAAAAGGATAATGAATTTTGAGAATATACTTACAGGAATTATTACCGAAAGTGCAACAACAATAAGTAAGATATACATCTGACGTATGCGATTCATAAATAGCGTATTATTTTCCTTATGCGCATTAACTAATGCAGGATATAAAGAGCCGCTGAGAATCCAGGGAATTGTAATCCATGCTTCTGAAATTTTAACAGCTGCTGCATACAAACCAACAGCGGTATCATCCAACATGTGTTGTAACATCACCTGATCAACTTTTAAATAAATAGTGGTGAGCATACCGGAAAATATTAATGGCCAGGAACGTCCTATTAAACTGCGAATTATTGGTATTGAAAATTGCATGGAGCGCACACTATTTCCCATGCGGCGATAAAATATTAATAGTATGCTTCCTACAATTGCGGAATCAATTGCAAATAAATAAATAAAATATATTAGGGGGAATTCATTTACTACAAGATAGATTTTTAATATACTAATACAAGTAAGTGAAATGAGTTGTGCAATAACTGTAAACTTTGAAACAACCTTTGCCTGAAAATATAAATTGATTACTTCAAAAGATCTGATAATTGGTTGCAACGATGCAAGAAATAAAAGCCAACGCATTGCATTATCTTCTTCGGTGAAAGAGGAAGCAATAATTATAAGTACAGAAGCTAAAATGCTACCTGCAAAACGAATAAAAAGGCCACTGCCCATCAACATGTTTTTTTTATCCGGATCGTTCAGCAAATCTTTTACTAAAATATTGTTGGTACCTAATGAAGCCAGCACTGAGAATATAGCAACATAACTAATTACATAATTATAGATACCGAATTGTTGCGGACCTAAATAGCGGGCAACCATTGCACCGATAATAAGTGCAACCAGCATTTGGATTGCACGGGCACCCAGCAGCCACCCGGTATTTGTTGCATAGCGTTTAAAGCCTGAGTTACCGGTGAAAAAGTAATTGTACCAACGTTTGAAAAAGTGAAACATCAGTTGCTTTTACGTTTTCTAAATTTCAGAAAAATAATTCTGCGTGCCTCAGGAAATTCTCGTGAATAATACATTTTTCCCAATAGCAATAAAAAGAAGCTAAGTGCGCTTGCTATCGCTGCACCAAGAATTGAAAATTGCGGGATTAAAATAAAATTCAACAGGATATTAAATACCGCAGCAGCAACGGTAGCTTTTACAATTGCAATATCATGTTTGCGCACATATAAAATATAATGGAAAATAAGTGTAGCATTAAATATCATTTCTGCAATCACTAAAATTATAAATGCATCGAACTGCTGAAGGAATTCATTTTTATCTAAAAATAAAATGATGGGATAAATGATAATCAGTAAAAGGATAGCAGCTAATACAGTGAACAAGGCCATCTGTTTTGTAAACTTTGATTGCGTTATTCTGTAATCATAATTTGAGTGATGGAAGTTTTCAATTAATCTGGGAGAAAAAACAATTACAACTGCGGTATGTACTATTATTTCAACCAGATTTGCCATGCTGGAATAAAATGTATAGATACCTACATCTGTTTTTGTATGATAGTAATCAATAAAATATCTGTCGGCAAAATCAATAAGTTTAAATGCGATAGTGCCGACAAAAAACAACAGACTTACTTTAACACCTCTTCGAATCCATTGCCAGTCAATAGGAATATTTTTAAAGGATTTGAATTTGAATTTCGAAAAGAAATAAATAGATACAGTCATGGCCATAATTCCCCCACTGGTCCAAAACAGGAAAATTATTTTAAGTGGTTTGAAATTATCATATCCGGCACTCCATAATAACACCAGAATAAACGCCCATAAACCGGTGCGCAGAAATAAAATAATATTAGCAATCAGTGGTTTTGAAAAAACAACGAAAGTGCGATAGCTCTCTTGCGCTAAATGTTCGAATATGAGAATGATATAAAAGAATAATATGAATTTCATTTCAATCACACCGAAAAAAAATAATAAACTCATCAGTGGAAATAAAATGATATAACTGATAATATAAAACACAAATTGATTGCGCAATAAAGCACCTCGTTCTTCCTCTGGATATTCTAATATACTACGAGTGGAATAAGTGTAAAAATCTAAACCAACTAGATATAATGATAATGCAATGGAAGTGCTGAAAATACCCCATTCCCCTAATTGCTCGGTGGTAACATGTTTAGCTAAAAATATTACAAACAAGAACTTACCGGTGAGTGAAAGTCCCCGTAATATCAGATTAATAGTTGTTCGCTTATCTAAGAGTTTTAAGTACCCTGGTAATTGCATGATAGTATAGCTGTGCTAAGTAACAAACTTTTAATGGATTGTAGAGATTATCATGTGCTTGCAAATTGTTGAGGAGGACGCAGTTTTATAAAATAAAGAATTACTATAACACTTACAACAGCGGTTAATCCGAATGCCCATTCTGCATTAACAGTAAACCATATTAATCCCGCAAGGCTGCTGGCTACAAATGCACAAATACTATTAAGCGCACCATAAGCACCCAATGCAGTTGCTGTTTCTTGTTTTGGTGCTACTAAGGAAATCCATGCTTTGCTTATCCCTTCCGTTGCTGCGGCATACACGCCATATAAAAAGAAAAGTATCCAGAAAATACCGGGCACATTTAAGAAAGCAAAACCGAAATACACCAGTGCATAAATAAAAAGTCCTGCAATAAAAGTTGTTTTTATTCCAATTTTATCAGCAAGTATTCCGGCAGGAAAAGAAAATATTGCATACACCAGATTATAAAAAATATAAATGCCGATAACCAAAGTATCTTCCATTCCTGATTGTTTCATTTTCAACAATAACAAAATATCGGTGCTGTTAAATAATGCAAATAATAATAATCCACCTAATAATTTTTTATATGCCGGATCGGCATGTCGCACATATTTTAAAAACTCAAGAAGCCCCGGTTTTTTTTGTGGTGGTTCAATGGTTTTTTTTTCTTTCAATAAAAATAATAGTGCAACACTTATTATTCCGGGAGCAAATGCAATAAGAAACAAAGCAGTAAACTGACCGGGAAAAAAATATAAATAAATTAATGCAATCATCGGCCCCAGCACTGCACCCAATGTATCCATACCTCTATGAAATCCGAAGATGCGTGCTTTCGTTTCCCGGGTGGAAGCATCGCTTAACATGGCATCTCTTGCACCTGTTCGTAATCCTTTTCCAAAACGATCTGTAGTGCGTGCAAAAAATATCCAAAGCGGATATGTAAATGCTGCCATCATCGGTTTTGAAACAGCACTTAATAAATATCCTAAGCGCACAAATGGCAATCGTTTTTGTGTGAGATCCGACACTTGACCGAAGTATCCTTTGCTTAATCCTGCTGTGGTTTCCGCTACACCTTCCAATACACCAATTAATAAAATACTGAAGCCGATACTTTCAAGATAAACTGGCATTACCGGATACAACATTTCACTTGCCATATCAGTAAATAGACTTACTGCGCTCAAAACAAGTACAGGCCGTGTAATATATTTTAGGCGCATGTTATTCTAATGAAATATTTTCAAGACTAATATTTTCATCACCGGTTTGATACGACATGTATGTAAAAATAAATTGAAACATTTCGTTTGTTGTTTTCATGCTTTCAAACGGATTAGATCTTTCAATTATAACTTGTGGAGGATTGTATGGATTGTTCGGATTATATTCTGTGTTATCATAAGTTGCTTCAGCAATAATTCTTGAACTTGCCGGAATTTTCTGCACCTTTTTAAATGTATAAAAATATTGCCAGCGGAAATCCCATTTAGGAATTGACACCAGTGGAATAGTATCATTTTGCGGAGTAACTGCATAGGCAATAAAAGATTTTCCCAATAAATGCATGTGCGGATTTACAGTGAGCATGGACAAGTCTGCCTGCACTTTATATTCTGTTCTGAAAGTCATTATTGCTCCGGCCGGAATTACTAATGGAGGTTCAATACGGGTTTCACCAAGTGAGCCCATTACTATTTCATATGTAGGACGCTGAGGGGGAACATCAGTTAAAAAAATATTGAAGTAGGAACCATCATCTATAGTGTCAACAGGAGAGGGGCCATAATGAATATCATTAATAAAAAAAGCATTGAGTGTTGTTAAGCGATAACCGCCAATTCCTTTTGGATATACAGCAGGAGAAACACCGGGTAAATAATTGCAAACCAATGGAATTAAACTGGGGTAAGTGCCATCATCATTTTTATTTTGCATGCGATTATTTACTTCTTCCGCAGTGAGTGTAAGATCTGTTGGAATTACTTTTTCTCCTGCAAATAAATCTGTTTTATTTCCGGCAGTATATTGAATCAAGTTTGCATTCATGTGATGCAATAATTTTTTGTTGCCGGGAATAAATTCAATGGTGCGAATAAATTTATCATGGTCTGCTTCAAACGGTATTTTCATTAAAAAGAATTGATCTTTATTATTCCCGGGCAATTGAATTACTTCAGGAAATTTTACCACCATATCGGGTACACCAATCTGTGATCCTTCGGGAAAATTTGGCGGTATCGGGATGTTTGTGGAATCGCCAATCGGGCTGCCATTTTCTACCCATGTTAATAGCATTTCTTTTTCTTTTTCAGTCAACATACGTTCGCCAACAAAAGAAGAATAATTTGGATCAGCAGGCCAGGGTGGCATAAAACCGGATTGCGTAACTTTTACAATTGTCTTTGCTTTTTTACGCACATCATCATAAGTAATTAATGAAAAAGGTCCGGCAGAATTCGGACGATGACATGGTGTGCAATTCTTATAAATTATCGGTGCAATATCATTGCTGAATGTAATCGTCTTTTCCTTTTCATTTTTACATGAAAATAAAATTGCGCAGATAATAAAAAATAGTAGATATATTTTTTTCATGCTATTCAATAAAGCAACCAACCGCAGGCGCATGTGTAACAGCAACTTCTCTATCACTCAATAGTGCTTCAATCGCATCCATTAAATAAAATTCCGTAATCACTTCACGCTTTTGTCCGAGATCAACAGCCCAATTATCTATTGCACCGCTATAACGAACAGTACCTGTGCTATCCAATACAAATGTTTCAGGTGTGATAGTCGCATTTAAATAATTGGTAAGTTTTTTATCTCTGTCCAATAATAAAAATCCCTGCACATTATATAATGTTTTAAAAGAATCAATTTTCTGTTCTGAATAAAAATTGCCGGGAACGATTCCAACAAATAACACATCCATACCATCATACTTTTTTTGTAAGTCATTTAAATTTTTTGTGTAATTCTCACTCAATGGACATTCGGGTGAAAAAAAAGTAATTACCGAAACAGCATGTTTGTAAACGTATTCAAATTTAAATACGGTTTTATCTAAGGTAGATAATTCGATGTTGGATAATGATTCGTCCGTGCTTTTATTACAACTCCACATCAGAGTTAATAATAGAAAGGATAAAAATATGTTGTTGTTATTTGCCATTGCTTTTTAAAGTAAGATTACACATTTTTAAAAGTAAACGGGCTCCTACATTGCCATCCCATTCATCATTGCCCGGAGCCACTTCCACAAGATCAAAACCGATAATTGTTTTACCGGCATCTACAAGACTGCGCATCAGAAAAATTACTTCATCCATTTCAAATCCACCCGGAACCGGAGTACCTGTATTCGGACAAAGTTTTGGATCTAATCCATCAATATCAAAACTGATATATACTTGTTGAGGCAATGCATTTATTATTTCGTCGCATACATTTTTCCAACTGCCTCCTGCATGTATTTTATTTTTTATTTCGTGAAAATGAAATGCAGAAATTTTTTCTTTCTCTTTAGCAATGATATCTATTTCTGCCTGACAAACATCACGCAAACCCACTTGCACTAATTTTTTTAATTGTGGAATTTGCAATGCATTAAACATAATAGATGCATGCGAATAATTAAATCCTTCATACGCTTCCCGCAAATCGGCATGTGCATCAATATGTAATAATCCAAACTCGCCATAATGCTGTCCGCATGCCTGCATATAACCCAAAGGAGTGCTGTGATCGCCACCTAATAAGCCCACAATTTTTCCCTCTTTCAGCAGCGTAGTTGTTTGTTCAAAAATCCATTTCCGCAATCCTTCACATTCTGCATTAATTTCAGAAAGTGCGTCTTGCATATTTTCTGCATTTCCGGATTCAAGCAAGCGAATATATTCCGCAGCTTTACGACGTAGTGTTACATTTTTTTGATTCCATTCTGCCGGCGATTGCAACATAAATATTCCACGTTGCCAAGCATCGGGTAAATCATGATCATATAAATCAGTTTGTTTGGATGCTTCTAAAATAGCATCCGGACCTTTTGCTGAACCCGCTTTATAGGAGACAGTAACTTCCCAAGGAATGGGCAAAATAATCATCTCACTTTCTTCATAATTAAAAGGAAGTCCAAAGAGTTGACCATTGTCTGCACCAATTCCATTTACATCAAAGGATTCAATTTTTTTCTGTTTTGCTTCTGCATATTTCATGCATCAAAGATAAAAGGTATTGTAAAAAATATGTTGTTTAATCTTAAAGTTGCTAAGTTTGTTTTTGTGAATGAATAGTGTTCAATGATTTTAGAAGAAAGGAATATCATCAAGGCTATTGATAAGAAAAATTTTCCATTTATGATGGCGGGTATTTTTTTGTCTGTTACGTTTTTAGCGGTATTAATTGCGGCAGTTCTAGGTTTTGAGAATGATGTGTTATGGATGATAGGTGGTACTGAGTTGCTGATATATGTTATTGGCAATGCACTTTGCACTTTAGTAGTGAAGAATACTGGGCGTTATTTAAAACGTACTATGGTCGCTTATATCTCTCATCTTTTTTTAATGAGTGGTTTTATATGGCTGTTTACAGGTAATGGTTTTTCATTAAAAGAATCTGTTATACCTATTTATTTAGCATTGATATTTTGTTTTATAATGTCTTTAGCATTGGTTCTATTTATTCGTCAAATGTTGAGTATGCTTAAAGACCAGTAATTTTACACCCTATGAATATTACAATAATTGTTACCGGTGGTACATTCGATAAGGAATATGATGAGATACATGGAAATCTATATTTTAAGGATACACATTTAAATGAAATTTTGAAGTTAGGCAGATGTACTGTTCCGGTGAATACAAAAACATTGATGATGATAGATAGCTTATACATGAATGAAGCAGACAGAGAAAAAATTGCAACGGAATGTGCGATGTGTGATGATGATAAAATTGTAATTACGCATGGAACTGATACTATGGTAGAATCAGCAGAAGTACTTGCGGGAAAAAATATTGATAAAACTATTGTACTTACCGGCGCAATGATACCTTATAAGTTTGGCAGCTCTGATGGATTATTTAATATGGGTTGTGCTTTAGCTTTTGTGCAATCTTTACCACATGGCGTTTACGTTACCATGAACGGCAGATATTTTCTCTGGAATAATGTGCGCAAAAATCGGAAGACAGGATTTTTTGAGGAAATAAAAAATGTATAGAACTTATTGGCGAACAAGGAAAAAGTTTCGGGTTTCGGGTTTTATGTTTCGAGTTCCAGGTTTCAAGTTAAAAAATTCGGTCATCATTAATTAAAGGTATTTTTTTGGCCATTGGCTTTTTAATATAAATAACTCATAATGAAAAAATTACTTATTACGAATTGTCCATTCATTCTACTTTCCTAATTCTTCATTCTTAATTTTCTATTCACTTCCACTCACCATTCACTAAAAACATTTGCATTTCTAAAAATAAAACTCTACACTTGTAAATCCAATCATCTTAAAAACTAACTACCATGAGTAATTTTATACTTAACAAAGTTTTCAAAAACACGCAACTCGATACTCGAAAAATTCTTCGAGTATTTAATACTCTTTCTGATATTTAAAGCGGGCAATGTGCATGGTCAACAATATATGATGAAGATGTAATTTGAAATTATGAATACTTCAATAAAATATAAAGCATTTACCTCCGCAACGTCCCCAAGCTGCGCAAGGGAGACGATGCGAGAACGGAAAAAAACTTCTGCTTCTTCAATTTCCTGCACACCCACCCCAGCAAGCTGGTAACTAAATAAATTTTGCCAGTTTACGCCGCCATCAGTTGTTTTCCATAAGCCGCTTGAGCCTGTTCCAGCATATACAGTATTTATGTTCGATGGTTCTGCCCATACAGCTATTATTTTACCCTGCTTTGATTCTTCATATTCATAAGGGCCAAGCAATTGCCAGTCAGAACTTAAAGTCGGTGAGGCTGTGCAGGGTAATTCCTGTGCGGATATATTAAAAATATAAAATAGACAGGAAGCTAAAAGAGTAATTGAATTTTTCATATTGATAAAAATTATGGTGAAATAATGAATTGCGTATTGAATAAAATGGCGGATTTATCTGAAATTGAAATGATATACATGCCGGCAGAGAGGATCAGCAACATTAATTTTTACTTCTTCAAAAATATAAAGTGATGAATCATACATTTTTCTGCCGGACAAATCCTGTATTACAATATAAAATTGGCTTTCTTTAGCATTACTTATTATTGTAATTTCATCACTCGCAGGGTTTGGATAAATTTCAAATAGATTTTGCTCTGTTATTTCAGGTTCAGTTATTTCTACGGTTGTTAAATCAAAAGCAATTAACCAGGCATCGGTTTCAAAGTAGAAATTTCTTTCATACCCGCACTCAATATCAAAGTCTGGGAATGAATCAGGGATGGTATTTTTAATAAAGGCATATAACATATTATCCTTCAAAAGTATGTCGCCATTAAAACTGCCACATGCCAAATCGCCACAGTTATCACTGCCGCCAAAGTTTTTGCTCCATAATGTATTGAAGTTGCTATCGGTAGCAAACAGCCAGTAATCCAACTCTTCTCCATTGTTATAATTATCAGGCAAGTCATAATCAGGCGATGCGCTTGCACCTATAAAGTAAAAATTTCCACTTGTCTTATCTTCAATCACCCGTGCAAAACCTTCGAATTCACTACCTCCCCATTGCTTATAAAAGGTTAAATCAAGATTGGCATTAAAAATTGCCATCGCTCCCTCATCGGAATCGTGTTCAGGGGAAGTAGGATATAATTCAGAATCCGGATCTCCCTGTCCAACGATTAAAAAGCCATCATTATAAGTCATTACTGTAGGGCCGGTATAAGTATATAAATCTGTATCCCCCGACATAAAACTTTCGTCCACAATATTGCCGAGGCTGTCTAATTTTACGATCCAACGCTTGTCGCCGCTGATACCGCTATCTGCCAAATCATAATCATTGCTGTGAGCACCTATATTAATGATGTAATAACCCCGCTCGTTTTCAATGATATCACCCAACGGTCCATCATCCCCGCTGCCACCCAGCACTTTCAACCAAATTATTTCACCAGCACTATCTATTTTAATTACAATCGCATCATCATCTCCCGCACCACCCGGATAATGAAATGGGATGTCTCCACCGGCGGCACTGCTGCGGCCGGTGAGTAAAAAGCCGCCATCTTGTGTTGGAAGCAACCCCTCAATCACATCTGTGCCGGGACCGCCAAAAGACTTTTGCCAAAGTTGATTACCAATGTTATCGGTTTTCATTAAACCAATGTCCAAAAACCATTATTCTCCCCACAATCTATTTCAGTAGCACCACCATAAATATATGATTCATCGTTAAGTTGAAATATTTTATTTGCAGTAAACTGGCAATCATAATATCCTGAAAATTTTTGCCATTCAATTTCAAGATCGGAATTAAATTTTATAATCCAACCATTTGAATATGGTATCCCAGTTAAATCTCCATTGGTTGAAGAAGTTAAGATACTGGCTAAAATTCCCCCATCTGTGGTATGAATAGCATCAGAAAAAAAATCATTGGCACTTCCTCCATAACACCTCTGCCATGCTATCTCCGGCCCTGTGGGTACTTGTGCATTAATATTAAAAGCAATTGCAAATAAAAAGGTGGTGATATAATATTTTGCTTTTTGCATAGTAGAAAGAATTGGAGAGTAAGGTAGGGATTTTTTGTTAAATAAAAAAGAATAAAATACTGTTTGTTAAAATGATAGAGATCGGAATGCAGAATTGTAGAACTGGAGAATTGTAGAACTGAAAAGTGTAATTGTATAACCGTGTAATAGTGGAACTGTTTAGTTGAAAAAAAGTTTGAGGTCAATTTTTCAAAAACCCAATGGAAAGGGCCACTATTAAAATTAATCCCCAGATTAAAACTCTGTTTAATGTTCTGTATTTCTCCAGATTTTTTATTACTGATCGGTGTTTAAATAATCTCTCAATTGTATTTTCTACATGAATAAAACTGGTTGCATTTTTTACAATATAATCATAAGCACCTTCCCGCATACACTCCACTGCAATATCAATTTTATCCTGTCCGGAAATCATAATCACTTCTGTATCCGGATAATTTTTTTTGATATGTCCTAAAATTTCCATACCGCTGCGGGCCTGCTTATCTACTGCATCCAGATGGTAATCGAGAATTACAATTCCCGGTTTTTATCCATATTGTCGTTGCATTGTTCACCGGTTTTATAAGTATAAATTTCAAAAAACGGGAAATCTGTTTTTAAATGATCTTCCATCATTTGTGCATGCATGGGTTCGTCGTCAACTATAAATACAATTTCTTTTGTGTTACGCATGATAAAATATTTTTTTTAAAATTATTAAAATTTTTGAATGGCGTTTTGTAATTGTTCCACTGCAATTTTACAAGTTCTGTCTAACTCTTCAATCATCATTGCAATGACTTCCGGTTTTTTTTGCTCTGCTGCATATTCTTCAATACGCAAAACCGTTTCTTTCACCGAATCAATTCCCATATAACTCAACTGCGGTTTTAATGAATGTGCTACCGTGCGCAATTGATCCCAATTGGAATTATTATGCAATACCCGCATTTGATGAATAGCATCCGGTGCACTTGATATAAACATGCCGATATATTTTTTCATTTTAGATGTATCGCCACGAGTAAAGGATTCCAGGAAACTGAGATTGATAACTTGTTCACTCATTTTAAATTCGATGTATTGATTTAGAAATTTTTTCAATTAATTCTTCAGCAGTAAATGGTTTTCCAACAAAAGCATTCATGCCGCTTTCATAACATTTATCTACTTCTGCTTTTATCACACTTGCCGTCATTGCAATAATAGGAATTGAATTAATAGCAGCATCATTATTACTGCGAATAAGCCGGGTTGCTTCATATCCATCCATTACCGGCATTTGAATATCCATTAGCACAATGTCGTATTTATTATTTAATATTTTTTCTACTGCTACTTTTCCATTTTCTGCCACATCCACGGTTACATTTTCAATAAGTTCTTCCAGCGTATCCACTGCCACCATTTGATTAAATTCATTATCCTCTACCAATAATATTTTCAGATTTGCAAGTGCTGCAGTATCCACTGTTTTCTTTTCGGTGAAAGTATATCCGGTTTTTATCAGAGATTCCGAAATGCAGTGTAAAAGAAAAATCAGAACCTTTACCTAACTCACTTGTAACATTAATATTTCCATTTTGTAATTCCACTAAACGCTTGCTGATAGAAAGTCCTAAACCTGTTCCGCCAAATCTTCTGGTAGTGCTGGAAGTTTCCTGAGTGAAAATATTAAAGATATAATTCAACTTATTTGCAGCTATGCCAATTCCGGTATCAATCACATTAAATTGCAGCGTAACCTCATCTTCACTTTTATCAATACTGCTTACCCGAATTGTTATGCCGCCCTTCTCAGTAAATTTAATTGCATTGCTTGTCAGATTCATTATTATCTGATTCAATCTGTAGGGATCTCCAATTATAATTGCCGGCACATTGTCATCAATTTCATAATCCAGATGAATTGATTTTTCTTCTGCATTTAAGCGGAAAGTAGTTACCACAGTTTCTAATTCTTCTTTGATATTAAAATCAATTTTCTCAAAATTTATTTTACCTGCTTCAATTTTTGAGAGGTCGAGAATATCATTGATAATCACCAATAAATTATCTGAAGAATGTTTTATGGAGTTGAGATATTTAAGCTGATCTTGTTTTGGTTCTTTCTCCAACAATAATCTTGTTAATCCAACAATTGCATTTAAGGGAGTGCGGATTTCATGACTCATATTGGCAAGAAATTGTTCCTTTGCTTTTTCGGAATTCTCTGCCCGTTCTTTTTCCTCTTCTAATTCCTTTGTTTTTTCCTTTACTTTTTCCCGCAACCATTTTTGAATACGGCTGGATTGTGTGATACGTCTTTGGGTAAAAAAATAAATTATAAAGGCCAACACCACCATCAGCAATAGGTCGTAAATCCAAGTATCCTTTGTGGCTAAAAGTAAAATATACATTGTATGGAGGAGAGTCGGCATACTTATTAAAAGGCTAAAGATATTTTTATTTTATGGTAAACTTAAACTGTTGAAAATCCGCAGGCACAAAGCTTTTTTCTATAAAATTTACTTGTTGATTTTTGTCAATTCTTAAATAACTGGTTAATCGTGTTCCGTAATTTTCCGTTTCAATAAACATTGCAGAAAGTTTTTTTTCTAACTCGGGAGGAACACCGGTGTTTGGAAGTGTATTTTCTGCTGCCAAATTTTTATCTGAGAGTAAATCAATCATTGTATTTTCTGTGAATACATTTTTATCGAGTAATTGTTTAAAGGCTTCTTTGCTTTGTTGAGTTTTTGGCCAGGGTGTATCTAAAAATGCATTGCTTAATCCGTAAACGCCCGGAGTAATTTCTTCCCAGCGATTGCCTTTATTAGCGTAGTAAAATAACTGTTCCGTATCGCCATAAATCAAATTAAAACCATTGTATTCAGAACCGTGATTTTTTAAATATTCGTGAAATGTATCCAAAGAAATTTCTTCATTTAAAAACATCGGAATCAGTTCACCTCTTGATTGCACATTTTCTTTTATATGTTGTGGATCCCGGTAATTCGTGAGCGCAGCAAATTTTCCTTCTTTTGTAATACCCATCCAGGTGCCGCCATCTTTTAAATCTCTGCCGGCAAGTATGTTCGGTTTGTCTTCCCACCAATGCAAAGATTCTGTTGGTCTATTATAAAATTCATCTCTGTTGGCAACAACTATCAATGGATAATCGGTATGATATTTAAAAGCAAAATTTATTAAACACATCTTGAATTGCTAAAATTTTTATTTGATATCAATTTATAAAACCTGTACAACATATCCTTTCAGATAATTAGTTTCTTCCACACCCCATATAATAGGATGGTCTTTAGATTGTGTAAGATATTGCACCTGCCTGATTGTTTTGCCTGCATCCATTGCCGCATCATATAATACCTCATAAAATAATTCAGGCTTCATAAAATGCGAACAGGAAAATGTAAG
Source organism: Bacteroidota bacterium (assembly GCA_016715425.1). Classification (NCBI taxonomy): domain Bacteria; kingdom Pseudomonadati; phylum Bacteroidota; species Bacteroidota bacterium. The sequence continues at coordinate 368,427 of JADKAC010000007.1, read as the reverse complement.
TAAAAAGCCACCGGGTTTCACCAATTTCATTCCACGCAAATTAATTTCTTTATACCCTTTAATTGCAGAGTCCAATCCTTTTCTGTTTTTTGTAAAAGCAGGAGGATCCAAAATCACTACATCATATTGTTTACCTTCTTTCACCCAGACAGGTAGTGCATCAAATACATTAATAGTTTCAAAACTGATATTTTCAAAATTATTTAATGCAGCATTTTTTTTTGCCAATGTAATTGCATCTTCGGAAGCATCAATTGCATGCACATGTTTTGCACCGAAATGCGCCGCAAATAATGCAAAGGAACCAGTATATGTAAAACAATCTAAAACTTCTGCATCTTTTACAATATGTTGTAAGGCAAGTCTGTTTTCTTTTTGATCTAAAAAAAATCCGGTCTTTTGACTGTCGAGTAAATTCACATGAAATTGTACACCGTTTTCCTGAATAGTAAATTTTGTTTCGCAAGGCGGAGATAAAAATCCAACCACTTCTTCTAATCCTTCTAATTTTCTTATAGGCACATCATTGCGTTCAATTACTCCCACAGCTCCTAAATCCTCCATCAAAATTTTTGCAATATCATCTTTCCATTTATCGATACCTGCAGCCAATGATTGGATTACATACACATCTTTAAATTTATCAATCACCAATCCGGGTAAGCTGTCTGCTTCACCAAATACTAATCTGTAATTTTCTGTATAGCCTAATTTTTCTCTATACGATTTGCATTTCAACAATGCATTTTTGAAAAATTGATAATCAATTTGTTCCTCAGGATTGCGGGTAAGTATTCTGCAATTAATTCTTGAATTCAAATTAATATATCCACGACCGATAAATCTATTTTTAAAATTATAAATCTCAGCCACATCTCCCGGAGTGGGATCGCCTGTTATTTTTTCTACTTCATTAAAAAAAATCCATGGATGTCCTTGTTCAACTCGTAATCCTTTTCCTTTACCTAAATAAACTCTAATCACTAACTTGTAAATTTGAGCGCAAGTTATCGTTTTCTGTGAAGAGTTTTTTTGTGAAATATATACAAGCAATTTTCTACTCCAATATATTTATTGCGATATGTGGTATTGCTTTTTATCGCCGTGGTTTAATCTTATATCAAAATGAAGAACATGCGTTAATTGTAAGTTTCTTTGTTTTTACTTCTACACTTTTCACCTATTTATTTATTCGCCTTGCATCTATGGATCGCATTAAAATGTATAAAAGCAGTGGACGAAGAAATTTTTTAGTTAATGTAACTAATGGATTAATTATTCTTACTGTGTTGAGTGCAATCGCTACCGGTATTTTATTTTTCGCATTACCAAAATTTATTCAATATGTGTTGATAGTGCCCGGAGTAATTTCAATATTGTATGGATTGCCTGTGTTTAAAAAAAATGGTACATGGAAAAAGTTGCGGGATGTAGGCGTAACTAAAATTTTTATGATTGCTTTTGTATGGGCATTTACCGGAGCAATTCTTCCTGCAATGAGAGATTTAAACTGGGAAATAAACTGGTGGTTATTCGCAGCCGATTTCGTATTTATTTTTGCTATCACTATTCCATTTGATATAAAAGATCTGGAATCAGATGCTTTGCATAATGTGAAAACAATTCCTTTTTATATTGGTAAAGAACTTTCCTATTCACTTGCATTTGTGCTTCTATTTATTGCGGGAGTTTGTTATGCATTTGCAGCGCAGAATTTAAGTGTAAATGTGTTGCCGCCCTTAACTATTGCGGTAATAATTACAGGAATATTATTATATGCAACACGTTACAGCAAAAAAAACTTAATTTATTTCGGATGGATAGATGGCACTATACTATTGCAATATCTTCTATTATTAAGTTATCAGTTATTGCATTAAATACAATCGCAGGGATTTGGGTTTTGCAATTCCAGATGTGTAATCCGATTGCCTTCATCGCCGGATTCTAATATAAATGTTATCTGCTTTCCTTTTGATGTTTCTCCAGATAAAGAATATTTGCTGTTGTGGCAGTTGGAAAAATCACAACTATTATAATCCACATTTGAAACTGCAAATAATGTTTTTAATTCTTCTGTATCCATTCCTTCGCATTGCATCACACAAACTACGTTATCGGATAATTGAATATCATTTTGCTGTAAATCGGCCAGCACTTTTTCATCAAGTGCTTCTTTGGAAATTGCTGAAGTTTCTTTAGCCTGATTGTTTCTATAAATGGTACCACCCAGAAATAATCCACCTACCACAAGAAGAAAAATCAATTGTTTTTTATCTATATGTTCAATAATTCCCATTGCTCGTTTTTACAAAGTTAGTCAAGTGCTTAACTTTACCCAAAATCTATTATGCAAGAGATACGGAATAACTGGACAAAAGAAGAAATTTCAGAAATATATTATATGCCTTTGCTGGAGTTAATGTACAAAGCATCCACCATGCAAAGACAGTATCATGCAACAGGAGAAGTGCAGGTGTGTACATTGCTTTCTATAAAGACAGGAGGATGTCCTGAAGATTGTGCTTACTGCCCGCAAGCTGCCCGTTATAATACAGATGTTGAAGTACAAAAATTATTGGAATACGATGAAGTAATTACAAAAGCATTGATTGCAAAAGAGAGCGGAGCAACCAGATTTTGTATGGGTGCTGCATGGCGCAATGTGCGGGATAACAGTGATTTTGATAAAGTACTTGGAATGGTGAAAGGTGTGAGTACTATTGGAATGGAAGTATGTTGCACTTTAGGTATGCTCACTGAAACACAAGCACAAAAATTAAAGGAAGCAGGATTATATGCATACAATCATAATTTAGATACCAGTGAAGAACATTATGATGAAATAATTTCTACACGCACTTATGCAGATAGATTAAAAACAATTGAAAATGTAAGTAAAGCTGATATTTCTGTTTGCAGTGGTGGCATTATCGGATTGGGCGAATCAGAAGAAGATCGTATTGCAATGTTGCATGTGCTTTCCACTATGCACAAACATCCTGAAAGTGTACCGGTAAATGCATTAGTTCCTGTTGCGGGAACACCATTAGAAAACCAACCTCGTGTGAGTGTTTGGGAAATGGTGCGCATGATAGCAACAGCAAGAATTATTATGCCGAAAGCAATGGTGCGTTTAAGTGCAGGACGCAATCAAATGTCAACAGTAGAACAAGCCATGTGTTTTATGGCAGGAGCCAATTCAATTTTTGCCGGCGAGAAATTATTAACAACACCCAATCCTGATTTTGATGCCGACAAAGCAATGTTCGAACTGTTAGGTTTAAAACCTCGTGTTGCATTTAAAGAAGAAGTTGCTGTGGAGTAATGGAATGGTATTTTCTAAAAAAATTTCCTTTATAAAAAACTGTTGGGTTCATTCATAGAAACATTAAGTGGTAATGCAACAGGATTTACATACAATAATTTAATATATTAGAATAGAAACCAACAGACAAGTTCTTGATTTTATCCAACTTTAAAATTGAGATTTTTTACTCTTTCAACCACTTTAAAATGGCTGTCCCTTCTTCTGCAATTATTTCTGTAAAATAAATACCGGCAGGTAAATGCGAAATAGATGCAATGTTATTTTCAAAAATCACTTCCACTGTTTCTCCGATATTATTTCGGGTGATAATGCTTTTGATGTTTACATTATGTTGTAATTGTATGGTAGTATTTGCAGGATTTGGAAATAAAATAATACTACTTCCATCTATTGTTTCAATCGCAACACCTTCATCAATTACACCATCACAGTTATCATCAATGCCATTTAATATTTCCGGTGCACCGGGATAAATATTTTCGTTTGTGTCATCGCAGTCTGTATTGTCGGTTACATATCCTGATGGAATAAAACAAAACATTTCTTCCGTATCGGGATTACCAAACCCATCACCATCAGCATCAATATAGTAAGCAATAAATACAGCGTCTTCATCTATTGTTCCATTACAATTATCATCCACACCATTACAAATATCTATTGCTGCAGGATTCATCATATTATCTGCATCATTACAATCGGTACTATCAATTACAAATCCTACAGGTATATCGCATGCTATAGTATCAGACAAAACATCACCAAATCCATCTCCATCCGTATCTGCATAAAACACATCTTCGCAGATGCCGAGTTTTACAGTCCAGAAATTATATGTGCTATAGGTAGCTGTAACATCAAAATCTGAGGAACCGGAGTAGCCGGTAATAACAATATTATTGTCTAAAGTTGGAATTACTTTGTGTGCAAATTCAAGCCCGGAACCGCCTATTGATTTTTGCCAGATTATATTTCCTGTACTATCTATTTGCAAAATCCAATAATCTCCTTGTCCTTTATTCTCAGTTACATCTCCATCGTCAGAAGTTGACACTCCTACTAAAACATAACCATCTAAATAATTAGATATTATGCACCTTCCATCTTCAGCATTTTCTCCTCCAAAACATTTCTGCCATTCTAGTTCACCACTTTCATCTAAGGAAATAAGCCAGTAATCGTCAAATCCATGTGACCCGCTTACGTCCCCATTGTTGGAATAGCTTACTCCCAAACACATATACCCACCCTCCGGTTTTTCAACTATCGAATAGGCTTCATCTTCATTGGAGCCTCCATACGTTTTCTGCCATTCCAATATCCCTGTGCTGTCTAACTTAATTATCCAAAAATCATTGATGCCTTTATTTTCACTCACATCACCATCATAACCCAATGTATAACCGGCAACTATAAAACCGTTATCGGCAGTTTGTAGAATATCATTAGGAATATCTCCTTCACTTGAGCCATAAGTTTTTTGCCAGATTATTTCTCCATCTATATCTATTTTAATTATCCAATAATCATATCCTCCTTTATTTTCTGTTACATCACCATCAGAACTGGATGAGGCACCGACTACAATGTAATTCTCATCCGTAGTTTGTTTTATTTTATATGTACCTTCTCCTTCAGATCCTCCAAAACACTTTTCCCATTCTATATCCCCTGTCTCATTAATTTTAACTAACCATAATTCACTACCTCCATGGTTAAATGTAATATCTCCATCATCCGAAAGTACGCTGCATCCCAGTACATAACCTCCTTCTATACCTTTACAGATTGTATTTCCATAATCATAATCAGAACCGCCATAGGTTTTACTCCATATAATTTCCCCTTCTCCATCTGTTTTTATTACTAAAACATCATAAAGCCCATGATTATAATCTATATCACCATCTGTGGAAGGTGAATAGCCTATAGTAATATACCCACCGTCATCTGTAGCTAAAATATCTTGTGCTCTATCATCTCCATTTCCCCCATAAGTATGTTGCCAGAGTATTTCCGGGGTTTGTGCAGTTAAATTATGTATATGAATAAGAAGTGCATTAAACAGAAGAAAAATCAAAGTGAATTTCATGTTATTTCATTTAATGTGCAAAACTAAAAGTAATGTTTCTACCCGTTATTATGAAATGAAAATTTGATAATCAGAATTAATTTTTTTCACCTAAATAATTATTTATGAAAACAAATTTACCCATTCAAAAAAATCAACTCTGCAAAAGCATTTCCCTCACCTTATCTCTTTTATTTAACTGTGCTTTACCTATAATTGTAAGTGCTCAGGTGGAGTCTGATTCCACAGAAGTGGAGCCATACTTTTCAGGCGACACGGTAGCTATATACACTTCGGGACTCGACAGTATTTATGTAACTTATGCAGAAGCCATTCCTGATTCCATTATGGAAACTTTATGGGTAATAAACGACCCTTATAAGCAAATGATAGTAGAACTCACACACCAGCATTTACCTGTAAACCAGGGGGTATATGGAATAAACCTCTCTGATTTTTTTGGTGAGAATAAAGCTAATTATGATAATAATATTAACTACTCTGCCATACCTGATCCCTGGCAGGCTGTTGCAGACCTTGCACCAAAAACCCTTCGGATATTCAGCGGTGCCGCCGCTAAGTTTATGCACCCCACCCGCCCGGCTTATGATCCTGTAAACATGGTTACTTATGGTGGCTATGGATACGACTGGACTGAGATGATCAGTTATTTTGATGCGACAAATTCTACACCTGCCCCTACTTATCTGTCTGGAGAATATAATTTTTCCGCTATTAAAACTCAATTAGATGGTGGATGTGATGCACTTCCTGGAGATTGTAATTGGTTAATCGACGGCGTAATTCCCAGAATGCTTGAATTCTATGGTAAAAGTATAGCTCAACCTACATTTGATCCTACAGATACTGATTTTGATGAATTAGAAGAACAGCCCATGTATATAAACCAGTTTATTGATCTGGTGGATTTTATTGAAACAGAAAACCCCGGGCACGAAGTAGAAGTTATTTATTGTGTGAATATAGAATCTATGTCTGCCACTGAAATGCTGGAAGTAATTGAATATTTATTAGATAATGAAATTAATCTCGTGGGTGTAGAACTCGGTAATGAAATATATAATCAGTTTTCAAATCTTGCAATGGGTTTTACAGATTTTGATCATTATTGGAAATATATAAATGGGGATGATTATACGGATACCGATGAACAGGAAGCATTGGAATTTGCATTGGCAGACGATGTTGAAAACGATCACGATTTTATTAATACGATAAGAAGTCATTCATCAATTCAGATTTTCTCAATAAAAATTGGTCTGCCTGCAATGAATACACCCAACTGTGGAAGATCCTATGATTTTCCATTATTTGCACCGGAGGAAACAGAATATGATACCGCCAATGCCATGATGTTTAGTACCCCGATTCTTACAGATCCTGATCCTGAATACGAAGATTTGGATTGTGATTGTTTTTACCCGGATTGGAACGCTGACATGGTGGATCACTACGATGATAAATTAGTTAACCCTACACGATATTTATTTGATGCTATTATTTTTCACCCATATTATAATACTTCCAATTCTTCAAATTCCTGTGATGAAAATTCCAACTGGCGAGATATTATGTTGCAGCTTCATCCGGATTTCGACCCAGACCACCTTTCTGACGCCCCTATAACAAGTGGTTATCAATATGACGATGGTGCTTGGGATTATGTAGATGACACATATAGTTTGCCATTAACTGACGAACGTTTGGAAAAAACATATTTTGAACTTGCAGGTATTCATTATCCAGATGCCGGGGATGATCTTGTTCCAGGTAATTTTAAAGAATTTACCCGTGATAGAATTGATATTTCATTTGAAGAACATGCTGGACAGATGTTATTTACAGATGATGATGAAGGTCCAGATTCAAAAGAAGTATAGTTTACAGAATATAATTTAAATGATGATGTTAAATTACCTTCCGGATCTTATGCAAGTTCTAATGCGAAGCAATTTTCAAATTTTACTGGAAGTGCTTCGAACACATTTGCACACGCTGCTATGTTGCAAAACTGGTTTTTGTGGAATGTAAAAGTTAATTATAATAATTTTTATACTTCAAATTTCTTAACTAGAGCTACTTTGCAAAATTCATTGGGTGGCAGCAATACAATGTTAAGCACCAACAGTGATACAACTGATCAGGTTTTGCTTAATGAAATAACTGATTGCGAATCAATAACTGAATATCCATATTTTGTGAGAAGGGCAACTTATTTTGCTGTTCAATTATGGCGACCAATAATTGATAATGATTTGGATTATCTTAAAACCACAACTACTATGGCTTCATTAAATAATAATTTGGCACCAAGTGTTTTTGTAGATGATAATCCTTTAGATCCTAAAATTTATATTTATTATACCAATGTAACTAATAAAAAACAATGGTTTGGAATAGATCCGGGTTCTATAGTTGAAATATTCGAAGATCCGCTTTTATATGAAGCCATATTGTTCCCTCCAACTGTAAGTTCAAAAATTTTTGTTGCAGACCAGTTATATTCCACTGCGGGTAAAAATCCTCTTTTTGCAATAAATGATGCCTACAATTTGTGTGAAGATGCCGTGCTTGCAGAAAATCGTTTTGAGTTGACAACTACAGAGAATTATTTTCCAATGGTTAATTGTCCAACTGCATTTGCAGCAGGAGCGCCTAATGGGCTTTGCGTAGAAATGCCTCCGGTTTCAATGGGATATATTGTAATTCCTATACACTTTAATGAATTAAGAACCCGTGAATTAAATTCCGAATTCTCAATCTTCCCTAATCCGGCTGATAATTATTTTTTCGTTAAACAAGTAGAAGAATCAGATACTCCTAAAACATCGGAAATAAAAATTTATAATTTATTTGGGAGCTTAATTAAATATGTGATTTCAGAAGAATCCTATACCTATATTGATATTTCAGATCTATCTGCTGGTGTTTATACAATTGAGGTAACAACCGAAGGTAGACCTGCGCAAACAGAAACATTAATTAAAATTCAGTGATTGTATTTTTAAATTAAAGGAGAACCAAATAATAGTTTTCCTTTAATTTAATAATTGATTCACCTTTTTTCAGAAGGCGAAATTTTACCTGATTTTCTTCTCACCATGTCCCCCACCTTTCCAGCAGGTTCCTCAAAACATTGCCTTGTGGGTTAGCCTTTGAGAACCTGCGTGAGTGATATTTAAATCATCCCATTATTAATTATTCATTCTTACTTTTTATTTTTTTTCCAGTTCTACACTTTTCAGTTTTACAGTTCTACAGTTCTACAGTTCTACATTTTTCGATTCGACAGTTAAACAATTCAACAATTCAACGATTCGACAATTCTCACCGGGTTTTCTTTTATTTTTATAGAATGAAATACATCACCGGGGTTATTCTTTTATCCATTGCTATTACAAAATGCATTGCACAGGTCTCTTCAGATTATGCAGTTTTGGTTTCTGCAAATGTTTATTCTTCACCACCTACAATTCAATTACAATGGCCACAATATTTATCTGCAACAGAATATATGCTGTATAAAAAATCACCTGAATCTTCAGTTTGGGGAACATCTATTGAATCTTTAAGTGGTGATGCAACAGAGTTTACAGATATGGATGTAACTGAAAATGTAGTTTATGAATATCGTGTGGTGCGCAACACAACTTCCGGAATAACAGGTGAAGGATATATTACTGCAGCAATTAATTTGCAAGCTCAAGACTATCGTGGTAAATGTTTATTGATAATTGATACTACCGGAAAATCAAGTATAGAAACAGAAGTATTGCGATGGATGCAGGACGTTTCAGGTGATGGATGGGCAGTTGAAAAACAGGAAGTATCTGTAGCTCAAAATGTGGAAGATATCCGAACAATAATAAGTAATGCTTATGCGGCAGACAGCACATTGAAAAGTGTATTTCTTATCGGTCATGTTGCAGTACCATATTCCGGTGATATATATCCTGATGGTCATCCCGACCATGAAGGTGCCTGGCCTGCCGATGCAATTTATGGTGATATAGATGCAATTTATACAGATGAAACAGTGGATATTACAATAGCATCACGAACAGAAAATTGGAATGTGCCCGGTGATGGAAAGTATGATCAAAGTATTTTAAAATCAAAAATTGAATTAGCAATTGGAAGATTGGATATGTATAATCTTCCTACTTTCCCATTGACTGAATTAGAATTAATAAAAAATTATTTAGATAAAAATCATGCGTTTCGAATGGGTGAAATTGCAACGGTTCAAAGAGGATTGATTGATGATAATTTTGGTGCTTTTGGTGGTGAAGCATTTGCAGCAAATGGATGGAGAAATTTTGCACCGATGGTTGGAAGCGACAGTATTTTTGAAATGGATTATTTCAGCACGATGGATACAGCTAATTATTTATGGAGTCTTGGTTGTGGTGGTGGATGGTATCAAGGTGCAGGTGGAATTGGAAGTACGTCGGATTTTGCATCATATGCACCTAATGGAATTTTTACATTGTTGTTCGGTAGTTATTTTGGTGATTGGGATACGCAGGATAATTTTTTAAGAGCGGCACTTGCAAGTGGAAATATTCTTACTAATGCATGGGCAGGCAGACCTCATTTAAACTTTCATGCAATGGCAATTGGTGGTACAATCGGAAATTCAATACGTATTTCTCAAAATAATACTTACACATATACTACAGGATATTTCCCGCATTATATTCATATTGCCTTAATGGGCGATCCTACTTTAAGAATGCATGTGGTGAAGCCTGCAAATAATATTGCTTGTGCTATATCAGAAATCCCAAATACAATTGATATCAATTTTGAACCATCCGATGATGTTGTAATCGGCTATAATATTTATCGCAGTGATACTGAATTTGGCATTTACACACGGCTAAATGAATTACCTGTTTCAGACTTATTTTACACTGATTTAAATCCGATGGATGGAATAAATTATTACATGGTGAAAGCGGTGAAATTAGAAGAAACACCTTCCGGAACATATTACAATACAAGCACTGGAATTACTTGTTCCACTGATATTACGTTAGTAAATATTTCTGATCCAACACAAACAGCATTTGCAATTTATCCAAATCCGGGGGTTGATTTTTTCACTTTAAAAACAAATATTATTTCAGATTTTCCTTTACAGATATTTAGTATTGATGGGAAATTAATTTTAGAATTTTCAATAACTCAACCTGAAACTTTTATCAATATAGAATCCTTGAATGCGGGAATTTATTTAGTGCGATATAACGGGGAAAATAAAACACTGGTAAAACTTTGATATCGCAATTCATTTCTTTCAATTGTTTTTAATCATATGAATAAAACAAAAAAGGCTCACCATTGGCGAGCCTTCTTTTTGTAAACACAAACACTACTTACTAGGCAATTACACTTTAAACAATTACTTAGGTAATAATACTTTATCAATAACTTGGATAACACCATTGCTTTGCATTACATCATAAACCGTAATGTTTGCCATATTACCTGATACATCACTTACTATAATGTTGCGATCTCCATTCATTGAAAATGTAAGGTCTTCACCATTCACAGTTGTAATCATTGCTTTCCCGTTATTTTTCTTAATGAGTTTCATCAATTCTGCAGAAGTATAAGTACCACTGATAACATGGTAGGTTAATACACTTACAAGCTTCGATTTATTTTCAGGCTTTAAAAGATTATCTACTGTTCCGGCAGGTAAGTTTTCAAACGCATCATTTGTTGGAGCAAACACCGTAAATGGTCCTGCACTTTGTAATGTTTCTACAAGACCTGCCGCTTTTACCGCTGCTACTAATGTTGTATGATCTTTAGAATTTACTGCATTTTCAACAATATTCTTTTTAGGATACATCGCCTCGCCGCCCACCATTGTGGTGTTGTCCATGTTTTGAGCAAAAGTGGTTGTTGCCATAAAAAGACATACAATTACACTTGTTTTTTTAATAAGATTTTTCATTTTGTTTTTTTTGATTTTGTTAATGAATATGATTGATTTACGATGTCAGTTCTGATTTGGATTTATTTTATTGAAAAATAAATCAGGCAATCACTAATATTAATTCTGAATCATAACACATTTTTTTCGATGCGATATGATATGGAAATAAAATACTGGAATTGCAAAGTGTTACAATACTGTTTGTAGAAAAATGCGAGAAGTAAATCATAGAAGTTTATCGTTTATTTCAACGATATACGAGAGAGAAGTATGTCTGGATTTTTGTAGAGCAGATTTTTTTTTAAACAGAACCCAGAACCACCATAGATTCTAAAGTTGGTGTTTTGCTGCCGCCTTTAGGTTCAATAGTAATTGCAAAGGCTTGTACATTTTTAAAGGAATCCATTTTTTGTAATGTACCCTGATTGTCTGCTAACAGGCCTGCGCTCACCGGTGTTCCATCCACAATTGCCCAGAGTTGATATTGAGAATTCGCAGAAAGTTTTGGCAATCCTGCGGATGCAATAAATACTTCTGCATTTTGAGTATTCCAATAAATATAAGCGGCTGCTTCCTGATGTGCAGGTAAGCCATTTAACCGGATAGTGCGTGTGTCGGGACTTATTACAAATGCAAATTGCTGTTCCATTGCATCGAAAGAAGCTTTCTGTGTTTCTAATCTTTCTGCAATTCTTAGATTGGTACTATTTAATTCGGAAATTAGATTTCGGGTATGTTTTAATTGACCACTTAAATAAATATTCATAATAAAACTGGTGAGTAATAATAATAAAACTGCAGCGGCAAGATAAGGCTGAATTGAAATAAGCTTTTTTACAATAGTGGTTGATGGCGGAGTAATTACAATAGGTTTAATAGTAGGAACAGTAGTTTCCATTTTATTCCAGATTTCATCCATTAATTCTTTCCTCGGTTCTATGCGATTAACCTCAGAATAGGATTCTAAACTCTGTTGAATTTCATTTATTTCATTGCGGATTTCGGGATACTGTAAAGCAAGCTGTTCTACTTCGTTGCTTGCTTCTGCATCCAGCAAACCAAGTACATAGCTTTCTATGATACCAGAGTTTATATATGCATTAATATCCACCAGGCTTTATTTTTAAAGATTCTCGCAAATGAATAATAGCCGATCGTATTCTTGTTTTAACCGTTCCTAAAGGTATTTGTAATTCTTCTGAAGCTTCTTCATGGGTTCGGCATCCATAATACACTGTTTCCAACACTAACTTATGTTCGGGCTTCATTTTATTTATTACTTCTATTAATCCAATGTGATCCACAGCTATTTCTGTTTTTAATAATTCATTATAATGTACGGTATCATCCGGGTTTTGGATTTTATACTTTACATGTTTTGAACGCAGGTAGTCAATGGATTTGTTTTTTACAATATTGCTGAACCATGTAAACAGTCTGCCTTTATCAGCACTATACTCATCTGCTTTTTCCCATAGCTTTATAAAGGAGTCCTGGAGAATATCTTCAGCGGCAGTTTCTGATCGTGTAATTTTTTTTGCTAATCCTAATAGTACAGGAGCAAAGTATTTGTATAATACTTCATAACCCTGTCGGGATTTTGAGCGAAGTGCTTCCACTAATTCTTCTTCGGTATATTTGTTAGTAGTCAAAATGAAAATAGGCTATAAATGTAATTGTATTTTTTTAAAAGGTTAGTGTAGAATAGAAATTGGAGTCTGAGTGAGACAAACTGGGTTTTCGTTTTTCATTACCATTTAACATAGTCTTTTGTCAAATGTTCATATTATATACATTGAGCAAGGAGTAATTCAAATTATTTGACTTTGCTCTTGAATATTTAATTTCAACCTTGATATGCAAAGTTTAATAGATCGCCTTGAAGAATATTTATTGAGGAGAAAGATAAATGATGCCTTAAGAGAATTAAAAACCGAAATTAAGGGAATAGATTTTTCTTCAAATGATTATCTCGATTTTGCGCAGGATGCAAATCTTCAACAACTTATTTTGCAACAATTGCAATCTTTAAAACAATTCGGCTCCGGTGGTTCCCGATTGCTTACAGGAAATAATGCTTTGGTGGAAGAAGTGGAAAAAGCAATTGCAATTTTTCATCAATCGGAAAGCGCATTATTTTTTAATTCAGGTTATGAAGCAAATGTGGGATTAATTTCTACTGTTTGTCGTCGTGGAGATTTAATTGTTTACGATGCGTTGTGCCATGCATCATTGCGGGAAGGAATTCAATTGAGCAATGCAAAAAGTGTTTCGTTTACACATAATGATTTACAACTTTTAGAAAAGCAATTACAAGCGGAAGGAAATCAAAAATTTATTATTACAGAATCTGTATTTTCTATGGATGGCGATATGTGTCCTCTACCTCAAATTGTTGCTCTTGCAAAAAAATATAATGCAAATATTATTTTGGATGAAGCTCATGGTACAGGTGTAATAGGAGAGAAGGGTGAAGGATTAGCGCAATCATTAATTCTGCACAATGCAATTTTTGCAAGAGTACATACCTTCGGAAAAGCAATTGGTTTTAATGGTGCTGTTGTTTTGGGAAATGCCGTGTTGCGCAATTATCTGATTAATTTTTGTAAACCATTTATTTATACCACTGCGCCGAATATGTTGCAATTAGTTGCAGTGCAAGAAGCCTATAATTATTTAAATCTGCATTCATCACTTGTAAAAAAATTACAACTATTAATTCGACATTTTAATACTACTACAAATGCTTTGCAATTACCATGTATTCCTTCGGATAGTGCAATTCATTGTTTGGTAATTTCCGGAAATTCAAATGTGAAAGCGATGGCACAATCATTATCTCAAAACGGATTTGATGTGCGTCCGATTTTAAGTCCTACAGTTCCGGCAGGTAAAGAACGATTGCGAATTTGTCTGCATGTGTTTAATACAGAAGAGGAAATAACAGTATTGTTACAAACTATAAAAAGCTTGATAACACCATGAAGCAAATTATTGATATAGTAGTAACTCCGGCACAGGCAGCAGATGAACTTGTGATTAAAAATATTCTGCAAAAGCAATTTAAAATTCAAGATGATTTTAATTTCCGCATTACAAAAAGATCTATAGATGCAAGAGCTAAGCAAGTGAGAATAAATTTAAAAATTGAGATATATGTAAATGAAAATTTACCACAAGTTGATTTTAATATTCCTGATTATACTTCTGTAAAAAATGCAAAGCAAGTTATTATCATTGGTTGTGGACCTGCCGGAATTTTTGCTGCAATTCATCTGATTAAAAATGGATTGAAACCTATTATTTACGAACGAGGAAAAGATGTGCGGTCACGTCGTTTTGATCTTGCGAAAATAAATAAAGAAGGCATTGTTAATCCTGAATCTAATTATTGTTTTGGTGAAGGTGGCGCAGGCACTTACAGCGATGGAAAATTATATACACGTTCTGATAAAAGAGGTGATGTGCAATCTGTGTTAAACACTTTTGTTCAATTTGGTGCATCAACGGATATTTTAATTGAAGCACATCCGCATATCGGAACGAATAAGCTGCCGAAAATAATTGAAGCAATGCGCCATTTTATTTTAAATGCCGGTGGCGAAATTCATTTTAACAGCAAATGCACAGATATAAATTTTGCATTTGGAAAAATTACCGGCATAGAAATAAATCATACAGAAAAAATAAAAACAGAACAGCTCATATTAGCAACAGGACATTCGGCAAGAGATATTTTTGAGTTGTTGCATTCTAACAATATTGTAATTGAAGCAAAACCATTTGCATTAGGTGTGCGCATTGAACATCCGCAGGAAATAATTGACAGCATGCAATATCATTGTGAAATTCGTGATCCATTATTACCTCCGGCCTCCTATAATTTTACTGAACAAACAAATGGCAAAGCAGCATATTCATTTTGCATGTGTCCCGGTGGAATAATTGCGCCGTGTGCTACATCGCAAGAAGAAATAGTTACTAATGGATGGAGCCCGAGCAAGCGCAATAATCCATTTGCAAATTCAGGATTTGTGGTGAATATTGATTTGAAAGATATGAATGCTTATGAAAAATTTGGTGCTATGCAAGGTCTCCAATTTCAGAAATCTGTGGAACATGCAGCATGGAAAGCAGGAGGATGTACACAGGCTGCGCCGGCACAACGCATGGTGGATTTTGTGGAAAATAAAGTGAGTAATAATTTACCTGATTGTTCGTATCAACCCGGAATTGTAAGTTATGATTTATCGCAAGTGTTACCTGCATTTGTTGCTGAAAACTTAAGACAGGCATTTAAACAAATACAGAAAAAACGCAATGCATATTTTACTAATGAAGCAGTGCTTGTTGCAACAGAATCACGAACTTCATCTCCGGTACGCATTCCACGAAATTCAGAAACTTTACAGCATATTCAAATTGCAGGATTGTATCCCTGTGGTGAAGGTGCAGGTTATGCAGGTGGAATTGTGAGTGCTGCTATGGATGGTATTCGTATAGCAGAAAAAATTGCAAATGAAGTAGTGAAAAATTAATTATTATTCTTTGCGATAAAAATCATAAGGTTGCAAATCCACAAAATCATTTACTGTTAAAGTAAACTTGCTGATTATATTTTTCTCTTGTTCGAAAGACACTTTTCTTATTCCATAAGTAGGATCTGAATAAGTACACAAAAACACATTTTCACCCATCGGTTCTAATTTCGCAGTCATAAATTGATGATGCGGAAAACTGATTTCTAAATTTTTACCATTGTACTTAATAAAGATGTCGCCATACAATGTATTGGTGTATGTACCCACATAATCTTCTATGGGTGATGCAGGTGAATTATGCTCTGCTGCTATGGCTTGCCACGCATGTATTTCTGTCCACGTTTCTTTATCTCCGGGTTCTGTATAAGAATAATAAATCTCACTGATATTTCGATAAGGCATGGAAAAATAAGATTCAATTATTTGCATGCGCAATGCATCGTATAATGAATTGGCATCTGTATTTGTAAGCACAATAATTCCAAAATTTTCTTCCGGAATAAAACAAACAGAAGTTACAAAACCATTCGAGCCTCCATCATGACTAAAAACTCTTCTCCCTTTATAATCATTAATATTCCAACCCAAACCATAAGTATTAAAATGCATATCCGGATAAAGTCTGGAATATACATCACGCACTATTGTTCGAGACTTGTATGTATTCATTAATGCATTGTAAGGCACTACTTGTTTGTTGTTATATTTTCCTTTATTCAATTGCATCATCACCCAATGACTGAGATCATTTACGGAGGAATTTATACTTGCAGCAGGACCAAGATTGTCCACATTCGCATAATCTAATTTCACTAATGCATTATCCACTAATGTGTATGGTGTACATTTATTTTTATCTTTTAATAAATCATCGAGAGTTGTAGAACTGCGTTTCATTTCCAAAGGATCAAAAAAGCGATGTTGTATAAAATTATCCCAGGTGGTATCAGTAACATTGAATAGAATTTCACCCGCAGTTACAAAGCCCACATTACAATATCCATAAGTATCTCTGAAATCATAAACCATTTCCTGACGAGCCATACTTTCCACCATTTGTTTGCGTGTGAGATTACTGTTCCAATGTAAAAAATCACCTTCAAAAGTTTCGTATCCCAAGCGATGACTGAGCACATCTTCAATGGTTACCATTTTCGTGATATTGGGATTTATCATTTTAAAATAATCTAAATATTCGGTTACCTTATCATCCAATTGGATATCTCCTTGCTCTTGTAATATTGCCATTGCAGTGCCTGTAAATGCTTTTGAATTGGAAGCAATTTGAAACAATGTATTTTCATTTACGGGAGTTTTTGTATCCAAATTTTGAACACCATAACCTTTGGAAACCACCACCTTTCCATCCTTCACAATTGCGACTGCCATACCCGGAATATCCCATCTTTGCATTTCCCGTTGGATATAATTATCAAGGCTATCCGTTACAAAAGCAGGTTGTGCAAATGCATACGATGTTATAAGAATGGAAGAAATTAGAAATAGAAACTGTTTCATAATGGTGTGATTAAAATTTATACTTTCCTTTATTGCAAAGCAAATCAAAAATGCTGAGATCTTTTTGAAATTCAAATCTATCCGAAAATACCTGCGTATAATTTTCCACTTTTTCAATGAGAGGTTCATACACTTTCCCGGGTCGTAAATAATTGCGTTTATCATCAACACTTTCATCTGTTGAGGAAATATAATTTTCAGTAAATGAAAATTTTGCATTCACTTTTATATACTCTAAAATAATTTGCAACAGTTTATAATTTAATTCAATAATACTATCCCATTTCTTATGATATATGGGTTGGAATAGATCTTCAAAATATTCAAAATAAGGCGAACGGCGATAGCAGGAACATAACGTCATAAAATGAATTTTCTGCCAGGGTTCAGTATTGCTTATACGTAAATCGTGTAATGGTTTGTGGTGATGTTTGCCGTGTTGCAAAGGCACTGATAGCATCAGTACACCATTCGGTCCTAATATTTTGCAGCGATTTGTATAGCTGCCTTTTTCATAGTGTGCATGTATATCCAACAAAACGTTTTCATAGCCGGCCACCAAGGAAAACCACGAAATGGAAGGCAGGTATGGCAACTCTATTAAGACCGTTTTTTTTGACATCCGTTTGAAATTATAATGCGAAAATAGTCGTTGCAATTATTAACTTTATACAATAGAATTTTAAAATATATGAAGCAGCTTAGTACATTCCTTATTCTATGCATATTTTTTTTGCAAGTTCACGCACAGGATTTAAGAACCGGAGTAAATATTCGCACGGCGCAATTTTTTCTTCCCGGCGAAGGGCCTTATGTTGAATTATATATAGTGATTGCAGGCACAGAAATTCAATACGAAAGAAATAAAAAGCATTTGTTTGAAGCAGGGGTTGAAGTGCAAGTGGTAGTGTTGGATACAGGTGCTGTATTTACATTTGATAAATATAATTTGGTTACTCCCAATATTATTGATACCGGAAAAATTAATTTTAGTTTGATGGATCAAAAGCGATTGTTTCTGCCAAATCATACTGCCACTGTTGAAGTTACTTTAATGGATTTGCAGGATTCCACAAACAAATATGAATTCACCGAAGTAATATTGCCTGCAGAGGAAAATGTAATTGCAATTTCTGATATACAATGGGTGGATACAATTAAGCAAGCAGGAAAAACCACACAATTCACTAAAAATAATTATGATTTGTTGCCTTATGCAGCAGATTTTTTTCCAACAAGCAGAACGGAAATAAATTTCTATGGTGAGGTATATAACACAGATAAGTTTACAAATGGCGAAGATGTATTAATTACATTTGGAATCCGCAGTGCTTCTTCCGATGCACATAATCCGAATTTTTATCAATATACAAAAGGCAAAGCTGCACCTGTAATTTCATTTTTGCGGGAAATGGATATCACCAATCTTCCAAGTGGTAATTATAATTTGGTTGTAGAAGTACGCAATAAAAAAAATGAATTAATTGTGGTGAAGAAGCAATATTTTCAACGAGCAAAAGTGGGAGCAGTTACTTCATATGATAACATTGATATGGTGGATATTTCCAACACATTTGTTTATGATTATTCAGAAGAGCAATTAAATTATTTTCTGGATATTATTAAACCGAGAGCAACTGCAAGCGATGCAAAACTTATTGAATCATTAACTCCCAGAGTTGATATTGAAATGAAGAAGAAATTTCTCTACAACTTTTGGGTTCAACGCAATCAGGCAGATCCCTATGGGGAATGGAAGCGATATTTAGAAATGGTTACGGCAGTGAATAGAGAATTCGGATCACCAAGTAGGCCGGGATACCGCACAGACAGAGGTAGAGTTTATCTTCAATACGGACAACCCAATGATAGAATTATGGCACCTAATGAACCGAATGCATATCCTTATGAAATTTGGTTTTATAATGTGTTGCCTGATAACCAAACCAAAATCGGATTTGCTTTTTATGACCGTACCGCAGTTACCAATGATTATAAATTATTACATAGCAATGCAAGAGGTGAACTGCAAGATTCCCGTTGGAAATTAGTATTATATGAAAATGTTGCTGCGCCAAATATCTTATCAGATTTTGATCAAACAGATATTACCGATAAGCTCGGCAGAATAAGACCTGCTGACGTTTACAATTTCTGATTTTATTGAGATACAAGTAAACATCTTATATTTACCTCACTGATGGAACAGGATGACATTCTTGATAAACCTTTAGTTGCTATTGTTATCCTCTCATGGAACGGTAAGCATTTCCTTGAAAAATTTCTACCCTCCGTAATTACAACTTTTTATTTGCCTCTTGATTATTATGTAATTGATAACGCATCCACCGATGGTACAGAAGAATATTTAAATACCAATTTCCCGCAAATAAAAGTGATTCGTTTAAAAGAAAATGAAGGCTTTGCAAAAGGATATAATATCGGGTTGGAACAAATTAGTGCTGATTATTTTGTGCTGTTAAATCAAGATGTGGAAATTACACCGGGATGGATTGACTCCATGATAAGTGTTATGGAAAAAAATCCTGAAGCCGCTGTATGTCAACCGAAAATGTTATCCTATGAGGAAAAAAATAAATTTGAACACGCTGGTGCTGCAGGAGGATATTTAGATAATTTCGGATATCCATTTTGTAAAGGAAGAGTATTTAGTTATTTGGAAATGGATGACGGGCAATACAATGTAAATGAACCGGTATTTTGGGCTTCGGGTGCAGCGTTATGTATTCGTTCCGAATTATTTTTTCGCATGAAAGGATTTGATGAAGATTATTTTGCACATATGGAAGAGATTGATCTTTGCTGGCGATTAAAGCGATGTGGTTATCAGATTCTCGCAGTAAATGATGCGGTGGTTTATCATGTGGGAGGTGGTAGTTTAAGTAAAGAAAATCCGCATAAAACATATCTCAATTTCAGGAATAATCTCAGTATGTTATTTAAAAATCTGGATGTGATTGAGTTGTTATGGAAAATTCCTGTGCGAATTGCGTTCTTTGATTTATTAGCAATTGTAAATGCATTACTTCAAAAGAAATGGAAGAATGCATGGGCAATAATTCGTGCCGATTGGTATTTTATTTTCTCAATCCCAATGCAAATTTCAAAACGCACACGCACAAATCACATCATTTCAAATAGTAAAATTGCAGTATCCACAGTAAAACAAAAAGGATTTTATCCAAAAAGTATTGTGTGGGCTTTTTTTATTAGAAAGAAAAATAAATTTTCAGATCTGCGATTTTAAATCAACCAAAAATTTTATTGCAAGCGCATATCCTTTTAATCCCAAACCGCAAATTAATCCCTTACATTTTCCGGCAATTAAATCTGTATGGCGATATGCTTCTCTGCTAAATGTATTTGAAATATGTATTGCCACAACCGGAGCAGTGATAGCAGATATAGCATCTGCAATTGCAACACTGGTATGCGAATAACCTCCGGCATTTATAATTATTCCATCCACTTTAAAACCATGTACATGCAAAGTGTCAATAATTTCACCTTCTATATTGCTTTGAAAATAGGTGAGTGAAACCTCGGGATTATCACTTTGCAATGTTTTAAAATAATCCTCGAAAGTTTGTGAACCATATATTTCAGGTTCTCGTGTTCCTAATAAATTTAAGTTAGGTCCGTTTATAATTAATATCTGCATCGTGTACAAAATTAGTTTAATTCACATTTTTCTGTGTTGACTATAAAAATAAATGCAAGTGTATGGTTTTAATTTCAAGCAATGAATTGGAAGGGGAGTATTAAAGAATTTAAAGCGTATCTGCAATTGGAAAAATCTCTTTCCCGCAATTCTATTGAAGCATATTTACATGATGTAGAAAAGTTATCTGAATTTATTGCCATGTATTATCCGGATATACTTCCTGAAACAATTACTCGTGAACATCTGGTAAAATTTATTCATTTTCTGAATGAGTTGGGAATGAACGACAGATCGCAGGCACGTATGATTTCCGGTGTCCGTGCATTTTTTAAATTTTTATTATTGGATGATTTGATTGATGTGGATCCTTCTCAATTACTTGATCTTCCCAAACTCAGTAAAAAATTACCGGATACACTTAACATTGAAGAGATAAATAAAATTTTAGAATGTGTGGATATGAGCAGGCCTGATGGTGTGCGTAATCGTGCGATATTAGAAACATTATACAGTTGCGGTTTGCGTGTGAGTGAATTAACGGAATTAAAAATTTCTGAACTATACTTAAATGTTGATTTTATTAAAGTAACCGGCAAAGGCGATAAAGAAAGATTAGTACCGATTGGCGACAG
Organism: Bacteroidota bacterium; assembly: GCA_016715425.1. NCBI lineage: Bacteria > Pseudomonadati > Bacteroidota > Bacteroidota bacterium. The sequence continues at coordinate 346,675 of JADKAC010000007.1, read as the reverse complement.
TGCAAAGAAATGTATTACCACTTATCTTGAAAATACTAGAGTGCATGTGCCTGTTAAAAAAGGATATGAAGATCATGTGTTTTTAAATCGTCGGGGTAAAAAACTTACCCGTGTGTATATTTTTTTGATGTTGCGGGAATATGCGGCTGCTGTTGGTATTCGCAAAACAATTTCGCCACATACATTCCGACATTCTTTTGCAACACATCTTATTGAAGGCGGTGCCGGATTAAGAGCAGTGCAGGAAATGCTGGGACATGAAAGTATAACTACCACTGAAATTTATACCCATCTCGACAGAGAATTTTTAAGAGATACATTGATTCAATATCATCCTCGTTTCAAGTAAAATTTCGAGATTAAATTTTGGCTGCTATCTTTGCCGCCTGTTCTATTATGCCCAGGTGGCGAAACTGGTAGACGCACCAGCTTGAGGGGCTGGCGTTCGCAAGAATGTGCAAGTTCGAATCTTGTCCTGGGCACTTTTCAAATACTCTTCAAATACATTTTAAGCTGAAAAAATTACTGAAATAATTCTCTGATTGGACTCAGCTTATCCCGCATATAATTTTTTAAATTAATTACAAATGCAAGACTCATATAAATTAAAATGGGTGAGCCCAAAGTGAGGAAAGTAATGTAGATAAAAAATAAACGAATGCGTGATGTAGCTATTCCCATTTTTTCGCCGAGATAAGAACAAACGCCGAAAACTCCTTTTTCCACCAAATATTTTAACTGATAGAACATATTGCAAAGTTAAATTATTCTTGCATTCCCAAAACAAAATATCCCACATGGCAATGTAAACAATTGCGATTGTCGCAGTATTCTTTCTTTAATTGTATCATCGCCTGCGATTCAGCAGCATTCATAGCAGTAAATCCTAACTGTGCCCAATTCGCAATGATTGAATTTTTTTCCGGCTTCAATTTTTCAAGTAACGCAATTGCATCATCTATCATTTCTTGTTTACCATTTTTTAATCCATATAAATACTTAATGGGTGCAACGGTATTCATAAGTATAATTTGTATGGTTGATTTGCCAAGACCGGAAACAGAAACTTTTGCTGCTTTTTTAAAATGATAATGTTCTTTCCAATATTCACCGGGATGAATAGCAAAAACAGATTCCATTTTTTTTACATCATTTTGTAAAATCAATTTGTCGAATAATGCATCTGTTTTACAAATTAATGCAGCTAACTGACTGAGACGAATTGTAGGGAATGAGGCAGGTCGCAATCGTGAAAATTTCCATTGCAGCGAGGGGGCAATTAATTCAAATTTATTTTTTAAAAAACGATATTCCGATTGCAGCTTATGCGGATATAATTCTTTATAACTGCTTTCCAGAAATCCTGCGGTTCCAAATATTAAGGCTTCCACTTGAGTGGGATCATTTTTATGGCGCAATATAGTTTTTAATGGTAATGCATTTGCTACTTGTTCCATTGCATCACTATTTATTGGAGCACCAAAACTGCGAGCAATTAATTGATAGCAAGTTTCTTCCCAATCATTTTTATTGTAATGCAATCGCTCTTCAATATGTAACGCTTTTTGTTCTAATCTTTCGGCTGTTAATCGTTGCAACCAACTTTTCCATTTTATCTCAGGAAATTGATTGATATGTTTTTCGCAAGGAATCCACGCAGCAGTTTGCATCATCGCTGCATATTTATTTAAAAGTCTTCCGGGGATTTTTCCATTCAATTCCAAAACAGGAATTCCATTATCATATCCATCATCCATTAAAACAACATGCAGAATTACATTATTAAAAGCGGGGTCAGTTTGATGTGCATGTAATTTCCAATCGGAAGCTTTAATATGAATTTCAATATGTCCGGCCCAAATGGTATCACCAATTTTAATTTTTGCATGCAAAAAATCCGGACCGGCATTCGTATTTAAAGTACCGGCTTGCAGTATTTCTATTTTTTCATTATCGGAGGTAAACAATGCATTGGTTTCTAACAATTGCATACTCCATATAAATTGAAGTAAATCCTCGTTCACGGCGAAAGTTTAAATTAAAATTACAGGATTATTTTTTTGCTGCGCAATAAAACTTCCATTACTTGTTGAATTTCTGATGCAGCTAAAGATGCTTTTTCTGCAAAGTCATTTCCATTGGAAGCATAAATAATATTGCGTGAACTGTTTACCAATAATCCGCAATCCTTATTTAATCCATGTTCAGAAATTGCTTTTAAATCTCCGCCTTGTGCACCTACACCGGGCACTAATAAAAAATGATCAGGAGCAAATCTTCTGATATGTTGAAACACATTTGGATGTGTAGCACCAACAACATACATCAAATTTTCTGTGGTACCCCATTGTTGTGAGCGAAGAATAACTTGTTCAAATAATTTCTTCCCTTCGGATATCTGTAATTGAAAATCATTGCTACCTGTATTGGACGTAAGTGCAAGTAGTATAACCCATTTCTCATCCATAAAAAATGGCGTAACAGAATCTGATCCCATATAAGGAGCCACAGTAATTGCATCCGCTTGCATTGTTTTAAAAAATGCTTCTGCATAGCGTTGTGATGTATTTCCGATATCAGCTCTTTTTGCATCTGCAATTATAAAATGAGAGTCGCCGATATATGCAATTGTTTTTTCTAAACTTTGCCAACCTTTACTTCCATACGCTTCATAAAATGCAGTGTTTGGTTTGTAGGCAACACAATACTTTTTTGTAGAATCAATTATCTGTTTATTGAATTCAAAAACAGGATCTTCATTATCGAGAAGATGTGGAGGAATTTTATTGAGGTCAGTATCTAAACCAATACAGAGGTAAGATTTTTTATCTCGTATGGATTGTATTAATTGGTTGCGGTTCATTGTGCTTTACCGCAAATTTATAGAATATAATAATGGAGTAATTAATCAGGAAACTGTTTCAATAGATTTTATTTCTGGAATAGCATTGCGAATAGATTCTTCCACTCCGGCTTTCATGGTCATAAAACTCATCGGACAAGTTTCGCATGCACCCAATAGTTTAACTCTCACTATCATATCATCCGTAATTTCTACTATCTGAATATCACCACCATCCGCATTTAAATAAGGGCGGATAGTATCCAGCGATGATTCTACTTTTTCGTAAATGTCTTTAGGTAAACTCATAATGTATTCAGAAACAAAATTACTGTAATTATTAAAGTAACACTTCCACCTTTTTTGTGGGAGCCGCAGATTCATTTCGAATAGAAATAAATCGAGCAGTATTTTTTACCATTTCTTCAAATGCTTGTTCTACCTGTGGATTTTTAAATGCGGGCTTACCGTTATCACCACCTTCACGAATTCCCTGCACTAATGGTATTTGACTGAGTAAAGGAATTTTTAATTCATCGGCGAGTTTTTGTCCGCCACCTTCACCAAAAATAAAATATTTGTTTTCCGGTAATTCTTCCGGAGTAAACCAGGCCATATTTTCAACCACACCAATTATGGGCACATTAATATTCGGCATATTAAACATCGCAGCTGCTTTGCGGGCATCAGCAATTGCAACTTCTTGTGGAGTAGTTACCACAACAGCACCTGTAACCGGAACTGTTTGCACTAAAGTTAAATGCACATCACCGGTTCCCGGAGGAAGATCAATTACTAAATAATCGAGTTCTCCCCAATCGCAATCGCTTACAAATTGACGCAATGCAGAAGAAACCATCGGTCCTCTCCACACCACTGCTTGTGATGGATCCACCAAAAATCCGATGGACAACACTTTCAATCCAAATTTCTCTACAGGAATAATAGTAGCCTTGCCATTGATATCTTTAATCTTTGGTTTTGCATCCTGTAAACCAAGCATTAAAGGAATAGAAGGTCCGTAAATATCCGCATCAATAATTCCCACTTTAGCTCCTGTTTCTGCAAGACCCATTGCGAGATTTACTGTGATAGTGGATTTGCCAACACCACCTTTTCCGGAACAAATAACAATAATATTTTTTACACCGGGTAATAATACTTCATTTGATTTACGAGCTGAACTTACATTAGAACCCATTTTTACTTCCACTTCTGCATTTGCATCCACCAATTTTTTTATTGCAGTGATACAAGCATGTTGAATTTGTTCTTTCATTGGGCAGGCAGGTGTAGTAAGTATCACTGTAAAACTTACTTTGTTGCCATCTATCTTAATATCCTGCACCATATTTAAGGATACTAAATCCTTCTTCAAATCAGGATCATCCACATAACTCAGTGCGTCGAGAATCGCTTTTTCAGTAATCGCCATTTTAAAAAATTTATTTACAAAGGTATAAGCATAAGATTAAATACTTTCAACATAACCGCAATAAATAAGTTTGGGTTGGCAAAAATCTACTTAAATAAAAAAATAAAAAAAATTTATAATTAAATAGTGTATATAAAACATGGATAACGCTTATTATAATCTTTACTTTTTTTTGGATATTCCTTTTCAGATAAGTAATTATAAACAATTGTAATTAAGTGGAAAAAGAAATAGATTTTCGCATGAATGCATCACGATTTTTTAATAGTTTTAGTCTATGAATTCAATTAAATTATTCGAATCAAAAAAAGTCCGTACGCATTGGGACGAAGAAAATGAAATTTGGTATTTCTCGGTGGTGGATGTGATTGAGATATTAACGGGGAGTAGTATACCCAAACGGTATTGGAGCGATTTAAAAAAGAAACTTTCAAAGGAAGGAAGTCAGTTGTACGAAAAAATCGTACAACTGAAATTAGAAGCATCCGATGGTAAAAAATATGCCACTGATTGTTTAGATACTCCTAATCTTCTCCGCATGATCCAATCAATTCCTTCACCCAATGCAGAGCCTTTTAAACAATGGTTAGCTAAAGTGGGATATGAACGAATGCAAGAGATTCAAAACCCGGAAATGAAATGCTCTCAAAAAATACCACAAGTATTATTAGATGCAATTTAAATAAGAATAAACAAAGTGGATATGGGCGATGTTTGTTTAGATATGAAGAATAATACATTAATTTATTTATCACTATCACTATTATTTATGACAGCATTATTTTCTTGCGCTACTATTCCCAAAGGAGCAGAAGCGGTATCGTCTTTTAATAAAGAAAAATATTTGGGCAAATGGTATGAAATAGCAAGATTAGATTTTAAATACGAAAGAGATTTGAATAATACCACCGCCGAATATTCATTAAATGATAAGGGAACTATCAAAGTAGATAATCAAGGATATAATACGAAAGAGAAAAAATGGGAACAGGCAATTGGTAAAGCAAAATTTGTGGGTGATGATAGTATTGCTAAATTAAAAGTATCTTTCTTTGGCCCCTTTTATTCCGGATATAATGTTATTGCGATTGATAGTGAATATAAATATGCACTGATTGCCGGAGCTAATCTTAAATATTTATGGATTCTTTCTCGGGAAACAAAAATTCCTGAGTATATAAAAAATAATTATTTAAATATTGCAAAAGAGATTGGATATAATACAGATGATCTGTTATGGATAACACATGATAACCAAAAATAACTTTATATAAATCTTCTGTTGCTGCAAACTCAGTTATCATATCTTTTCTTTGATTTAATTTAATATCATCCAAAATTGTAATTGTTGGTATTAGTTTTAAAAAAATATTTCACATGTATTATCTGATGAATATTTTTAAAATAATGAAACCACAAAAAAACTCCTACATCCTGATAAATAGTTTTAAAGAATTGGAATAAAGCATTTTCACATTAAACCGATATCGGCAATTTTGATTTCAATGTTAAGTCAAACTTTTTCCTGAAGTGACATAAAAAAAATACAAACTTCTATTCCTGTAATTAATAAAATAATTATTTTACAAGGCTTGCACGCCACGATACAAGCCTTATAATCAGCGACATTCAACCCACTTTATCTGATTTGCGTCCTGGTTTCCTTGTCATAAGAAATAGTCAGTGAAAATTTGCTATTTCGGCATAAAGTTATATTTGCACCGAATCAATGACAGTTAATACCCAACACATGGCAAAAAATTTAATGATAGTAGAGTCGCCCGCAAAGGCAAAAACAATAGAGAAATTTCTGGGAAAGGAATTTATTGTGAAGTCTTGTTACGGACATATTCGTGATTTGGAAAAGAGTAATTTTTCTATTGATATTGAAAATGAATTTGCACCGAAATATGTAATTCCTGCGGACAAAGAAGATGTTGTAAAGGAATTAAAAAAGCTTGCAAAGGGCGCCGAAGAAATTTGGTTAGCGACGGATGAGGACCGTGAGGGAGAAGCAATTTCCTGGCATTTATGTGAAGTATTAGGTTTAGATCCGAAGGAAGCAAAACGAATTGTATTTCACGAAATAACAAAATCTGCAATACAAAAAGCAGTGGATAATCCACGCAATTTAAATATGGATTTGGTAAATGCACAACAAGCTCGTCGTGTGTTAGACAGATTAGTTGGGTTTGAATTATCTCCTTTATTATGGAAGAAAATAAATTTATCAAGATCATTATCTGCGGGAAGAGTGCAATCTGTTGCTGTGCGATTATTAGTGGAAAGAGAAAATGAAATTATCGATTTTACCGCTACAAGCAGCTTCAAAGTTGCCGGAATATTTGCAGTAAATAACGGTAAGAAAACTGCACAATTAAAAGCAGAGTTAAATCAAAAATTTGATCAGGAAAAAGAAGCAAAAGATTTTTTAGATAAATGTATTGGAGCAGAATTTACGGTAGCAGATATTACTGTTAAGCCGGGTAAACGTTCGCCATCAGCACCATTCACCACATCTACATTGCAACAGGAAGCAAGTGCTAAACTTGGTTATTCTGTAAGTCGCACAATGGTGGTTGCACAAAAATTATATGAAGAAGGACACATCACTTACATGCGTACTGATTCTGTGAATTTATCTGAACTTGCAATTGATGCGGCAAAAACTGAAATTGTAAAACAGTTTGGTGAAAAATATTCAAATCCTAGAAAGTATAAAACAAAATCATCTGGTGCTCAAGAAGCGCATGAGGCAATCAGACCGACATATATGGAAGCGCAGGATATTGAAGCGGGTAATGATGAAAAACGTTTGTATAAATTAATATGGCGACGTACTCTTGCATCCCAAATGAGTGATGCTGAATTAGAAAAAACAAATGTTACTATTGATATAAGTACTCGCTCTGAAAAATTTCATGCAAAAGGTGAGGTAATCATATTTGATGGATTTTTAAAATTATATACCGAATCAAAAGATGATGATGTGGAACAGGAAGATGATTCCATTATTCCTCCTTTAAATGTGAATGATAATTTAACTCCAACAGATATTTCTGCAACCGAAAGATTCACACGTCCCGCACCAAGATATACAGAAGCAAGTTTAGTGCGCAAACTAGAAGAGTTGGGTATTGGTCGTCCTTCAACATATGCACCAACCATTAGTACAATTCAGAAAAGAGAATATGCAATTAAGCAAGATAAGGATGGATTGGAAAGAAAATATGTACAATTAAATCTGAGTGAGAAAGAAGTAAAGCGTAAAGTACTTACTGAAATTACCGGAGCAGAAAAATCAAAATTATTTCCAACAGATTTAGGCATGTTGGTTACTCAATTTCTTGTAGAAAATTTTATGACTATCATGGATTTTAACTTCACTGCGAAGGTAGAAGAGCAGTTTGATGAAATAGCAGTAGGTAAAATAAATTGGCCGAAGATGATTGGTGATTTCTATTTTCCGTTTCATAAAACATTAGAAGAAACAGAAAAAACCGCACAGCGTGTTACAGGAGAGCGTCAATTAGGTGTGGCTCCTGACACAGGACTACCAGTAAGTGTACGCATGGGAAAGTACGGCCCGATTGCAGTAATGGGCGATACACAAAAAGAAGAAAAACCAAAATTTGCAGGCTTGCTGAAAAGTCAAAATATGCAAACTATTACTTTGGATGAAGCATTAGAACTTTTTAAATTGCCGAAATCAGTTGGTGAATATGAAGGTAAAGAAGTGGTAGCCGCAATTGGTAGATTCGGACCTTATGTAAGATGGAACAGTAAATTTTATTCTATTCCAAAACATCTCGAAGCAATTTCAATTACATTAGCTGAGTCAATTGAATTGATAAAAATCAAAGATGAAAAAGATGCAAATAAAATTATACATGATTGGCCTGAAAATGAGATACAAATATTAAATGGGAGATATGGGCCTTATATAAAAAAAGGAAAAGAAAATTACCGTATTCCTAAAGGTACAGAAGCAGCAGGTTTATCATTAGAGGAAGTAAATGAAATTATTGCGACAAGTAAACCTACAGGTGGTGGTAAAACTAAAGGCGGTGCTAAAGGAAAAGGCAACTCTAAATCAGAAGGTGAGACTAAATCAAAAGCAAGTACTAAAGCAAAGAGTGGTGCTAAACCAAAATCTAAAAAAGTGAAAAAATAGTTCAGCATGGATGCGGCAGAAAAAGAAATACAAGCGCTGATTGCTTTATTGGATGACTCAGATAACGAAGTATTTGATCATGTGGCACAGCGTTTATTTTCTTATGGCCCGCAAGTAATTAGTAAACTTGAAGATGCATATACCTCTATTCCCGATCAGTTGGCTCAGGAACGTATTGAAGGAATTATTAAGCATATACAATTTACAACTGTAGAAAAAGATTTTAAAGATTGGATTCGATCCGATTCTGATGATTTATTGAAAGGAACATTAATTATCAATCGCCATCGATATCCTGAATTGGATGAAGCTGAAATCACAGCAAAGATTCAAAAAATTAAAAAAGATATTTGGCTGGGATTAAATAATTATCTGTCACCGTTGGAGCAAGTAAATGTGGTGAATCAAGTGCTGTTTAATCAAATGGGTTTTTCGGGAAACATAGATCCTGCTGCCGATTTACCATTGAGTTATTTTCATAATGTACTCGATAAAAATAAAGGGAATCATTTTTCATTGGGCTTATTGTATTTAATTCTTTGTCAGCAATTAGAAATGCCGGTGTATGGAGTTTGTCTCGCAAGTCATTTTATTCTTACCCGTTGCAAAGAATATATCATTGACTTCACAGATATGGAAAGTTTGCGCAGTGATGTATTGTTTTATATCAATCCTTACAACAAAGGATTGGCATTTGGCGAAAAAGAAATTACAGTCTATTTAAATAAAGTAGATATGTTGGCAGATGAAAAATATTTTTTACCCGCTTCCAACAAAACAGTATTAAGAGAATATCTGTCGTGGTTGCAAAATCTATATGTAAAATCCAATGAAAAAAATAATGCTTTTGAATTGGATAATTTAAAAGCGCTTCTCGACGAATAATTACATTTCTACAACTTCTATTTCCACTCTTCTGTTTGCTGTGCGCTGTTCTTCTGTCGTTTCATATGGATAAATTTTTTCTTTGCCACCCATACCTTTAAAATCCATGCGTTTGCCATCAATTCCATTGCGCACTAAGTATTCATAAATTTCTTTTGCCCTGTTATAGGATAGATTCTGGGTATGTGTATCGTAATCATATCCATCAATAGATATATCTGGCTCACAACAAATATGTCCGATGATTAAAATGTGTAACGTTGGATTTTCTTTCATCACTTTCAATAAATTTTTTAGAGGGGGCATACTTTCCGGTAATAGTTTATGACGACCTCCAATAAAATGTAAACTCTCCAGAGCGAACTTATCACCCACATCATACTTAGTAATATCAATATCGCCTTCTACAAAATATTCCTCTTTTTCATCTTCCAATGTTTCCTCTTTTTTTTCATCATCATCATTTAAAACAGTAGTTTGCTCATGGCAATTACATATAAAATTTATTTCCACTCTGCGTTGTAATTGTCTTTCTGTTTCGGAACCTTTTCTATCATCTGCACTTTTTTCACCATAACCTTTGCAAAGCGCAATTGCAGATTCTTTTACTCCATTACTCAACAATATATTTTTTACATTGTCTGCTCTTTCTTGAGAAAGGGTATTGTTATAAGTGTCGTTGTCAATAAAATCGCAATAGCCTTTAATTTGAATGCTGTAACTGCGTTCTTTATCTAAGCTATCATCTAAAAAATATAGCAGGCGCATACGTTCATTAACAGGAAGTTCAGCTACATTAAATTCAAAATAAACGATCAAAGCATGATCCTGTGCCTGGAGATGAAAGGATGAAATAAATAGAAATAAGGAAGTAAGAATTTTGGAATTCATATTGGGATTAACGGTAAACAACTCCAATTATGTACAAAAAGAATTTTCATTTTATTCTGAGATATAACAAAAAAAAGACAACCCCTACATTAGAGGTGTCTTTAAAATTCTTAATTTGACCGAATGCCGTTATTTGGAGCTTACCACCTTACCGTCTTTCACCTTGCCGTAAAAATTCACATCATGTGTACGACGATATTGATCTATGGCGTTTTCTGCTTCTACCATAGTATCAAACCGCATTTTCATCGCTGAAGTATCTCCTGTGCGACGGATTTCTACATAGAAACCATCACGGAGTTTCGGCGGAGCGGTTGGTGGGCGGCCTAATTTTTTCTGCTTAATAACGATTGCGATTGAAGTTGTTACGCTTTGGCGCAAATCCTCCGCCACCACCACCACCTTCGGTTTTAGGGCGGGCTTTATTTACAACAACACTGCGTCCGTCAATTTCTGACTCGTTCAGGCCATTTATAGCATCGTTAGCCTGGGTATTATCCGGCATTTCAACGAAACCAAATCCTTTAGAACGACCTGTTTGGTTGTCCATAATAATTTTAACAGAATCAACCTGGCCAAAGGCCTCAAAAGCGTTCCGTAGCGTGTCTTCGGTAGTACTGTAATTCAGTTTACCTACAAAAATGTTCATGTACTCTAATTGTTTTTTAAATGATCAATGATTTTGCACGGACAAAAAAACACAGCGAACAGTCCGTTAAGGAACAATGAGAGATGTATTGATTTAAATCCAGAGCGAGTGTAAAGATAATGTATTTTAATTTATGCAACATACAATCAATATTGCAACTTTATGAACCGGGGTCAATTCCCTTTAATTAACGGCTTTTATTATTACTCACCATTCATAAAAGTATTGGCATCAAATGGTTTTACCGCATAATCTTTAGGCAAAGTAAAATGTGTCTTTGATGGTTTTTTGGTTTCCATATTTATTAGCTCCATCGAAATTACCATGCCTTCCACTTCAATTTCTGTGCGCATTGGCATACCTTTAATACCGTCAAAATAAAAGGTGGAATTCATATTCAGACCTTGCGAGTTTTTTACTTTAGGAAGCAAATACTTCTCATTTGCCCAAACATTTTGTGTAGTAGCAATATCATCTACTACAGAAATTACATTATATTTTTTGCAGGTGTATCCCAATATTTCTTTTGTTTCATCAGTTGCTGTCACTGTTGTTTGTGGTGTAGCTTGTTGTGTTAAGTCTATTGTATAAATTGTGGAATCGCCATCTTTAATAATAAAAGCTTCTCCTGTATTATCCTGATACAATACTTTGCCCATCATTTCTGAAACAAGTCCGCCTTGCATGTATAACAAGTAATCGCTTTTCAGAACTTCAAAAATATATTTCTCCGGCATCATGCCCGCCATCATTTCTGCCATACCGCCAGACATTTCAATCTTGTATTCTAAAGTACCCTGAAAAGTTTTTTGAGAAAATGTAGTCGTGACGCTTACTAATATTATCGCAATAGCGATTGTGATTTTTTTCATTATCTGATTTTATTTTGATTTAATTAATCTTTCCCATCCCAAAGCAAATATGCTTTAATAAATTCATCGAGTTCGCCATCCAAAACCGCACTTGCATTTCCTGTTTCATAACCGGTGCGGGCATCTTTTACTAATTTATAGGGATGCAATACATAGTTACGAATTTGAGAACCCCATTCAATTTTTTTCTTCGAGCCTTCGATTTTTGCTTTCGCATCTAAACGCTTTTGCATTTCCAAATCGTATAATTTCGAACGCAACATCTGCATTGCCATTTCACGGTTTTGTCCTTGGGTGCGGTTCACCTGACAACTTACAACTATACCTGTCGGGCCATGTGTAACTCGTACCGCTGTTTCTACTTTATTTACATTTTGTCCGCCGGCACCACCTGATCGAAATGTATCCCATTCCAAATCACTCGGACTAATTTTTATATCAATTGTATCATCAATCAAAGGCGAAACATATACACTTGCAAATGAAGTATGTCTTCTTGCATTGGAATCAAATGGGGAAATACGCACTAAACGATGCACACCATTTTCACCTTTCAATAAACCATAAGCAAATTCACCATCTACTTGTAATGACGCACTTTTAATTCCGGCAACATCACCTGGCTGAAAGTCTAATTCTGTTATTTTAAAATTATTTTTTTGAGCCCACATCATATACATGCGATATATAATACTTGCCCAATCGCAGCTCTCTGTTCCACCAGCTCCTGAGTTAATTGTAATTATAGCAGGCAACTGATCTTCGGGCTCGTCTAATGTGGTTTTAAATTCTAAAGCGTCTACCAATACTTTAGCAGCAGCAAACGATTTATCCAATTCTTCTTCGGTAACATCACCTGCTTCATAAAACTCGAATAATACACCGAGGTCTTCCACGGCTGTTTCTGTTTTTTTATATTCGGTTACCCAAAGATTGTTGAGCTTAATGCGCTTTAATACTTTCTCTGCATTTTTGGGATCGTCCCAAAACCCCGGTTGTTGAGTTATTTGTTCGTCTTCTTTTACCTGATGTACTTTATCATCGTAGTCAAAGAAACCTCCTCAACACCAGCATCTTTTCTCTTAATTCGCTGAAATGTTCTAATGTCATAATGGGCGCAAAAGTAATATTTTAAAAATGAGAAAAGTAAAATACTATACCACCATATATTCATCTTCTGCGGGAATTCGCAATTAACTTTATGCGTAATGCAGCAATTTTCATTTACAGCAAGAAAAGAAATTTTAAATCAATTACCAGATGTCGTTTATGATGTATTAGTAATTGGCGGTGGAATTACAGCCGCCGGTATTGCATTAGATGCTGCTTCAAGGGGATTGCGTGTTTGTGTGATAGAGAAAAATGATTTTGCATCGGGCACCAGTTCCAAAAGCACAAAACTTATTCATGGTGGTTTGCGCTATTTAAAAAATATGGAATTTGCATTGGTAAGAGAAGTTGGAAGTGAACGGGCTGTGATACATTCTTTAGCACCTTATTTAGTACAACCAATTTCTATGTTGTTACCCATTTATAAAAATGGAACACTCGGTAGAATAACAACAGCAATTGCATTGACAATTTATGATTGGCTTGCAAAAGTGAAACAGGAAGAAAGGTTTCGCATGCTGAAAAAAAAGGAGTTGCTGCAATTAGAACCTTTGTTAAATAATCATAATCTTATTGGCGGCGCATTGTATAAAGAATATAAAACAGATGATGCACGATTGACAATTACTGTTATGAAAACAGCGGTTAATTATGGAGCTGATTGTTTGAATTATTGCAAATATGAACTACCAATTTATAACAATAGTAAAATTGCAGGTGCTGAAATAACAGATGAATTAAATCACACCAAACTTATAATTCATGCTAAATATATTATTAATGCGGCAGGACCTTGGGTGGATGAAATAAGAAAATCAGATACAGCAATTTCCGGAAAATTTTTACACTTAACTAAAGGCGTACATATCGTAGTTTCAAAAAAAGATTTTCCCTTACAACAAGCAATTTATTTTGATGTGCAATCTGATAAGCGGATGATATTTGCAATTCCACGTCAGGATATTATTTATATAGGAACAACAGATACGGATTTTAATAACAACATTGATAATCCTGAAATAACAGAAACTGATATAACCTATTTATTAAATGCAGTAAATGAAAAATTTAAGGATTTAAATCTTTCAACTGCGATGGTGCAATCTACTTGGGCAGGGTTGCGACCATTAATTCATGAAACAGGAAAAGCACCGGGTGAATTATCCAGAAAAGATGAAATTTTTATTTCTGAAAGCGGTATGATTTCTATTGCCGGTGGTAAGTTGACAGGATATAGAAAAATGGCAGAGAAAACAGTGGATATTGTTGCAAAGAAAATGCAGAATAAATCAACTTGTAAAACAGATACTTTAAAACTTACAGGTGCAGATTTTCAAATTCCAATTTCTGAATTTATTGAACGCCGTTTTGGTGAAGCAAAGCAAGCGGGATTTACCAAAGAAAATATTGCAAAGTTGGTTTACAGATATGGAACTGCAACAGAAATCATTATTGAAAATGCATTTCAATTATATCATCAATATCCCAATGTAGAAGAAAGAAAATTAGCAGCCGAAATACAATATACTGTTGAACATGAAATGGTTTGCAACTTAAGTGATTTTTTAATACGCCGCACGGGTATGTTGTATTTTGAAATAGCAAAAGCAAAGTCTGTTTATATTTTTGTTGCTTGCGTAATAAAACAACTATTGCAATTATCCGAGGACGAATATCAATGGCAGGTAGATATGTTTGAAGAGGATTTAAATCTAATTTGAATAACGAGACACTCAATTATCAATTATCAGTAATGAGTTTATTTTATTCACTTTTAATTGACAATTTAAAAAGTCATTACCAAAGTAGTTGATGAATTGTAGGTTATTAATAAGAAAACAAAATATTAATTATTTCACCCTTCTTCCTGCCTTAAAAATTATTTATGTAGATTTGAAATACCAAAAATTTCAATCATCATGAAAATATTGAAATATTCTTTCTTCACTTCTTTTAAAAGCAACACTTTTCATAAGCTTTTGCAAGCTGTAAATCCTGCGTTCTATTTAATTTTTTTTCACACTTTAAACTAAAAATTATGACAAAGAATTCTACTATTAAATTTGGAAATGTGGATAATAATCGTTATCCTTCCTTCCTTCCTTCCTTCCTTATCTACTAACAACCATTTTATTCTTTACTATGAATAGCATTGTGTGGGGGCAATGCACTACTGTGGGTAGTGGCATATGCACTGCCGCTGCGGATGTTGGCTCTGCTACATGGAGTGGTTACTACTGCGTAAACAGTGATATTACAGTAAGCGGCGCCTTGGTAATTACCAGTGGTTCTACTTTAGAGTTTAGTGGTTTTTATAAAATAACTGTTGTCGCTGGGGCATCACTTAATATTACTAATACGGATATTTATGGCTTAACTACCTTATGGGATAGAATTACTGTGGAACCAGGCGGATATTTAGATTTAACTGATAGTCGTATTCAGGATGGCACAAAAGCAGTGTTTGCTCAAAACGGCATATCAGAATCTTTTCTGAATTTAACAGGCAATATATTTTGTAATAATGAAACTGGGATATATTTAAATTCAATAACCACTTCAACATTATTAACTACCAATATTGCAAACAACGAAATATATGCACCTTCATTAAAAGGCTCGGGTACTAAAGGTGATTTTGGAATATATATTAATGAAGTAAAAAATTCATCTTCAGGAGCTTATGCAGTTCGTATCGGAACACCTTTACCCTATACAGGATCTTCTTCCTATAATTATATTCATGATGTAAATATTGGAATAAGATCTTATAGAAGTTCACCATTAATTCAGAATAATTTAATTACAAATATTCTCGGTGGATCGCCTACTACTTTACCATCATTGGATGCACCTTATGCCAATACTGCAATAGCGGCTTCTTCCAATTCATCCGATTTGGTTTCTATACAAATTGGTTTAATGGCAATACCATCTGTTTATAATAATGAAATAAGAAATAGCACAACAGGAATTTCCTGCAATCAATATGTAAATACAATTATTACAGGTAATAATATTTTTGGAAATGTAGTTTCCGGAAGTTATTCAATGACACGAGGAATTTTTCTGTATGATAATATAAATACAGCAACCATAAATGGTAATCGCATCGAAAAATACAGCAATGAAGGTGTATTCTTTGATAATCTTTTATTGCAAGGAATAAAAACTGTTTCTGATAATAAAATAGGAACCGTAAGTGGATTTACATCTGTAATGAATCCACACGGAGTGAGGGTAAGAGAATTAGTGTTGAGCAGTAGTTATATATTAAATATTAGCGGCAATACAATAGATAAAGTGCGCACAGGTATATTCACTAACAATATAAACCATCCAACCATTTCGGGCAATATTGTAAACTTTCAATCTACTGGAGGTTCATCCACATCTTGCGGTATTCGCAGCATCGAATGTCCCACAGTACAGATATCAAGTAATACGGTTATTGGCGACTGTTTTTCCGGATTCTGTGGAGGAAATGTTAGACCTATAATGGTAGAGGGCTGTGGTGATTTTGTATTAAATGAAAACTATGTGCAATACGGTAGTGCAGGTATTTGGATACAGGATAATTCTGTTTTAGGAAATTTGTATTGCAATCAAATTAGAGATAGTTATAAAGGTGTGATGTTGTATAATATTGGTGGACCTTTACCTTCTCCATTAGGACCAGTTGAAGGACTTGGCGGATTTGCAAGTGATAATGCATGGTATTCCGCCAGTATTCAAAATAGACTTCATACTTTCGGAACGACAGATGCAAGTAATGTCAAATGGAGACACAGAATTATTCCTTCATTTGATAAATATGATCCCACGGTATTAAATACAGGAGGTGGTCCTTACCCCTCTTATGTTACGGCCACTAATTATTGTGATCTTCCAGATATGAAAATGACGGATGAGGAGGAAGGATATTTAATAAACAGATATGGTGATTGGATGATAGAATACATATCAGATGATGCATCTTATTCATCAACATCTTATTATTATAGCTGGCAATTTTGGAATGATATTCAAAATGACACAAGTGTAATAGAATCTTTATCTGATGATTTGCTTGAGGCTTATAATAAAATATCTGAAACAAATATTCCATTATTTTATGAAGTATTAACAGCTATTTCAGAAAACAATAAGGTGTATGCATTTGAATTAAATAATACAATTGTTTCTGAAAATGAAATTGAAGAAAACTGGCAAATTACAAATGGCATTTATCTGAATAGTTTAGATGATGAAGGAATTTTCAATTTGAGTGATGATAATGCGGCAATACTTCACAATATGGTTTCACTAAATCCGCAGGAATACGGATTTGGGGTTTACAATGCATGGAGTATGCTGGATACAGTGGTGAATTATAATTTAGATTGGACAGAAGAAAAACTTGTTCTTGATAATTTAGAACAATTACATTTTTATCCTAACCCAACAACAAATACAATTACCTTTTCTACTGCTTTAAATAGTGGTGATTTAATTCTCATTTCATCTTTAGATGGAAGAATGATAAAGCAATTTAAAATTCAAAATGAAATGAATATTATAGATGTATCATCATTAATAACAGGCATGTATATCATTACAGTTTTAGATGATAATAGCATTAAGTTGACAGACAAATTATTCATCATTAAATAATTAATTCCACTATGAAATATTTTATTTTATTAAGCATTGTTGCACAATTGTGTAGCAATGCTTACCCGCAAGGGTACAGTAATAATTGGGTATTTGGCGAAAGTGCAGGTTTAAATTTTAATGTTTCACCACCTGAGAGTTTTGAATCTTCAATAATCACATTTGAAGCTTGTGCAAGCATTTCCGACAGCTTAGGCAATTTATTGTTTTATACGAATGGTGGAAAAGTTTGGAATAAGAATAATGAATTAATGTTAAATGGAGATAGTCTGGAAATTGGACAGTTGTTTTATGAAGAATACGGCTCAAGTCTTACACAAGGAGTTATTATTATTCCTATACCAGGCAATACATATAAGTACTATATTTTTTATATCGCCTATGAAATATTGCCTGTAGAAAGTTTTGGCATACGCTACGCTGTGGTTGATATGAGTCCGGATGATGGATTAGGTAAAGTGGTATTAAAAAATTTTTCCATCTATGATAGTTTAACTGTAGAAAAAATGCAAGCAGTCAAGCATGCCAACGGAAAATATTGGTGGTTGATCACCAGACAACTTTCATTCAACGTTGATGAGCTAATTGACGTTAAATTCATCACATTTTTAATAACGCCTCAAGGTATAGAAGGACCCTATTTTCAATCTTATGGATCTGATAATGAATGGACAGCACAAAATATTGGAAATGCGGGTGAAATGGTGTTTTCTCCAAACGGAGATAAATTAGCCTATACGGCAGGACCCAATTTAGACATATATAATTTTGATCGTAATACAGGAGAATTGAACAATGTGAAAACAATTTATGATATTGATAGCTCAATAACTTACGGTTGCTCTTTTTCGCCTGATGGGAGTAAGTTATATGTATCTGGGGTTGAAAATAAAGCATTGTATCAATATTGCCTTGATTGCGCTACTGAAATAGAATTAACTCAGAGTTTAATTTATCAAATATCAGGTAACTACTCTATCACTCAAATGGAATTAGGCCCGGATGACAAAATTTACATTGCCACTCCTTATTATTACTCTTGGCCGCATGATGTATATTCTATAAAAAATCAAAATCTCTGTGTTATCAATAATCCCAATGCTTTAGGCTTAGACTGCGACTTAGATACCAATACTGTTTCATTAGGAGATGCCAGAGTAATTTTGGGTCTTCCGAATATGCCTAATTACAATCTTTGTGTTGTTGATGGTGGCGATTGCGATACATTGGATGTGGGTATGCAGGAATTAAATAAAGAAGAAGGCATAAAGATTTATCCTAACCCAACAACAAATACAATTACCTTTTCTACTGCTTTAAATAGTGGTGATTTAATTCTCATTTCTTCAACAGATGGAAGAATAATTAAGCAAATTAATATTCAAAATGAAATGTCTGTTATAGATGTTTCATCATTGTCAACTGGCATGTATATCATTAATGTCTTAGATGATAATAGCATTAAATTGACAGACAAATTATTCATCATTAAATAATTAATTCTACAATGAAATATTTTATTATATTAAGCATTGCTGCACAATTGTGCAGCAATGCTTACCCGCAAGGGCTTGATGCAAACTGGGTATTTGGAGATAGTGTAGGACTTAAATTTGAAGACGACGGCAGTTTTAATATTTTTAACAGCAAGATGTCAGCTTATGAAGCCAGTGCAAGCATATCAGATAGTATGGGAAATTTATTGTTCTACTCAAATGGCGAAAAAGTGTGGAATAAGAATAATGAAATAATGATGAATGGTGAAAATTTGGAAATTGGCTTATCTACTTCTTATGGATCTAGCCTTACACAGGGGGTAATAATTTTACCTGATTTTGACGGAAATAAATTATACTATATTTTTTATATTGCTTACCAGTTTTTCCCAACAGAAAACTATGGTCTTCGCTATGCTGTGGTAGATATGAGCCTGGACGGAGGATTGGGTGAAGTCGTTGAAAAAAATGTTTCGATATACGACGATATCACCACGGAAAAACTACAGGCAGTAAAGCATGCCAATGGTAGAGATTGGTGGTTGCTTACCCGTCAATGGAATAATGATGTAGAGAACCTAAATGAATTGCAATTTATCCGGTATTTAATTACACCGGATAGTATAAAAGGACCTTACTTTCAGAATTATGGGCCGGGAAATGAATGGACTACTACTAACTTCGGTAGCACTGGAGAAATGGTTTTTCTCCTCAAGGTTATAAGCTGGCATATACGGCGGGCTCTAATCTTGACATTTATGATTTTGATCGCTGCAACGGACAGTTAAGCAATGTGCAGACTATTTATGATTTAGATGAAATAGGTATTTATAGTTGTGCTTTTTCACCTGATGGGAATAAAGTTTATGTTTCTACATATGAAAGTAAAAAGCTTTATCAATATTGTTTAAATTGCAATGAAGTGATTGATTCGACTCAAGAATTAATATATAATATTGGTGGAAGTTATGTTATTGCCCAAATGGAATTAGGCCCGGATGATAAAATATATATCGCCACACCCTATTTTTCGATGCCAAGTGATGTCTATTCAATTAAAAATAAAACTCTATGTGTTATCAATAACCCAAATGAGTTGGGCTTAGCATGCGACTTTGACACAAATACTGTTTTTTTGGGAGTTGCAAGAACGCTTTATGGCCTTCCCAACATGCCCAACTATAATCTCGGTGCTTTAGCCGGAAGCGGATGCGATACACTTACCAATGTTATGCAAATAATAGAAAGTAATAATATTCAAATTTATCCCAATCCGGCAAAAGATTACTTCATTATTTCAGGAGATATAAATGCAAATGATCTTCTAAAAATATACAGTGCAGATGGAAGAGTAGTGTTGCAGGAAAAAATATATACCACAAATACGAAAGTGGATATTTCTAAGCTGCCGTCCGGTGTTTATGTTATTCAAATAATTGAAGATGGCTGGGTGAAGTATTCGGAGAAGTTGTTGAAAGAATAGTATCGGGTATCGGGTATCGGGTATTGGGTATTGTGTAATGAGTGATGAGTAATCAGTGATGAATTGAATTATCAGTGATGAGTAATAAGTTTTTTTATGTCAATGTTCAAAGTCAATAGTCATTGTTTAATTTGCCAATAGCTAACGGCCAAAAGCCAATAGCCATTAAATGAGTAATGAGTTTTTTTTACCCGGAACCTGAAACTCGAAACATGAAACTCGAAATTTCTTTTCATTGTCAATTGTCAACTGTCCACCCTCAATTGTTCAAATCAATCTTTCAACAATTTCCTTTTATCAAGATCAGTTAAAATCGCTTTAATAATTGTTTTAGAAAGTATTTTCACTATGAAGGGTGCCATTAATTTCAAACCAACTTTTTTAACTCCGGCTCCAAACAATTTTTTGATTTTAGATGGTGGTGGAAACTTTGCACTTAATATGGATGATGAAATGCGTAAATCAGAATCGTCTTTGGATTTTCCGTTGTGTAAAAATCCACCTAAATGATCGGATGAAATATTCACAATTTTTTCAAGTCTTGTTTCAATTGCATCCTGCATTTTAAATAATGTGGTTGAAGAATATTTTGGCATTTCCGATACAGGATATGTTTTTCTTTGCTGTGTTAATTGATCAAGAGTTTTTCCAATTACATCCATATCGGGAATTATAGGCAGAATAAATTTATAGCCTTTATCAATTCCGAAAGTGGTAATCATTTCCTGCGTCCAATTTTTATGTATCGGATGTCGTTTGCTTTCCATACCGGGTAACAGATCATCCGGGTTGTAGGTAATTGAAAAAAAATAGCGCAAAAAATTCATGCAGTTATGTCTTCCTAAAAAGTAATCATGCTTGCGAAATTCAAAATCCAGAAAGCCACCAAAAGCACCAAAGGATGCACATGCAATCGGATATTCTACTTCATCAATTTTGTCTGTATAATTTCCGTTTGCATCTGATTGATACATATTTTTTTTGGGAAATATCATTCCACGAGGATAATCATAACCATACTTGGTGAGTGAAGATCCTTTCTTTAAAAGCGACTGCTGACGAAGTGTATTGTAGATGTTAGGAATTACTGAAAAGATTTCCTGTTGATAGCCATGAAATTTTTCGCTTGCATTAAAATCCGGAAATGGATCTATCATTATCATTGCAAACTGATGATATAATTTATCATCCACTTCAATTACTGCAAGTTCATATTTATCATTTAATACACTTACCACTTCACCAAACGGCTCGTTGTTTACAGTGCCACCATCAATGGCTGTAAACTTAAATTTGTTGCTGTCCACTTCGCAACTTTTTAATAATACATTCCATGAATTATCATCCAGTTCATGATCGCCTGCATTTAAATATCTGTCGGTAATATTTTTTATATACTCTGCATTTAATTCGTCGAATTGCCGCATTTTTAAACCAAAGGGAAATGCGCCTGTTGCTATCGTTATTTTCTTTAAAAGCCTTGCAATTTTTTCATCATAAGGATTAAATTCAAGATATTGATTCTCGTCTGTTGCTCCATTATAATTCAATTTAAATTGTGCTATTAACCGGTGTTGATTCATACGGTGTGAAGGCAACAAATCTTTATTCATTTTAATATTGGTGATGGTATCAAAATTCACATCCACAGGAATTCCCCGCAGTGTACACAAGCTCAATATCATTTGTAAATCTTTAGAGATAAAATCCGGAAGTTGATTTATTTTTTCATCCAAATGCTTTTTGGAAGCAATGTCATTAGATAAAGATTCAGGACTACCAATTTTTTCTTTAGCACTATTAAAAACAGCATCCGCAATTTTTTCAATAGGAGTGGTATTGAATAGCGATGCAATAGTATTATCCTTCAAATCATCTGTTGCAAACATTTGCTCAAACGTACTTTCCTTATGTTGCAAATCATTTAAATACACCCAACTATCAAACAGAATATTATTTGTTTTTTCTCTGCGATTAAATCTTTCATCCTTCGGATTATTTACAGGATTATAATTGTTATAATCCAATAATGCCATCAATGACATTGTGGTTGTCATGCCACCAGCAGAAGCACCACCCATAGCATCAATTACAACTTTATGCATGGGAACAATCGCCATATCAATAGTGGGATGCATTCCATTTTTTGCATTTTCCCATTTCTGCAATGTTTCAAAAAGATAATCCATAACACCGGCGGTATAAGCACCTGCCGAAACAGCACCCGCCATTGTTAATCCAATATGAAATTCGTTTTCAGGAATTTTAGATTTATTATTTTCTGTAGGCATAATAAAAATTTTTGTTGTGTAAGCATATAAATATAGGATTTTTTTTGTAGTGATGTTACTAGACAAATTTCTAATGAGTCTGAATCATGGATTAATTGGAATAAAAAGATTACAGTGATTTACAAACTATTTTATCAATGTATTCATAGTTGTGTCGGTCGGTGAGATACCAACTGATAGATAAAAAAGGAGTAGAGAGAATTGAAATAATGAGTAATCAATAATCAGCAATGAGTTTTTTTCCATTGTCAATTGTCAACTGTCAATTGTCAATTTAAAAAGTCAATAGTCTAAGTCAATAGGCAATAAGCAATACCAATAAGCAATAGGCAATAAGCAATACCAATAGGCAATAGGCAATAAGCAATAGGCAATAAGCAATTGTAAATTATAAATTATAAATGGTAAATGAAATAATGAGTAATCAATAATCAGCAATCAGTTTTTTTCATTGTCAATTGTCAATTGTCAACTGTCAATTTAAAAAGTCAAAGTTATTTTACCAACAGATAATATCTATTAATCAAATACTATTTAAAGCAATCATCAATTTTTCTTGTACTTCATTTGCTGCAATTTCCAGTTCTTTATTTCCAACCGCACTCATTGCTTCAGCAGGTGCCATCATTGCAATTTCCACATCCCCATTTCCTAATTCACGTAAGGTTACATTACAAGGCAGCATCGTGCTGATAGTTGGTTCAATGCTCAACACTTTATCTGCATATACCGGATTGCAAGCACCGAGAATTACATGCGGTAAATAATCTTTATCTAATTTCTTCTTCATAATTGCTTGTATATCAATTTCAGTAAGCACACCAAAACCTTGCTTTTTTAATTCTTCTTCTACCTTCGGGCGTATAGCATTTATGGTAGTTTCTTTAATAGTTTTTGAACGATAATATTTCATAATATTTAGTTTTTTATTTTATTCATTTCCACAACAAAAATTCCTCTGATATCATTTTCTGCATAGCCAACAGCCTGGTCGTTGGGATATAATTTTTTTATTTTATTCAGTGTAGCAATATTAATTTCTTTCTTAGGTTGCCCATGACATTGCATACACATTTGATTGGTGATGATAGGATAGTATCCCACCATTTTTCCATTCATTTCAGTTATTATCGGTGGCTGTTTTTCTCCATTTGCTTTAGCTGCTTTCCATTTATTAATATAAGCCAATTCACTTTCATCAGCAGCATTAGCAGGATTTCTTGGTTTGTCGCTCACACGTTTTATTTTAGCATCTAACACCAGCGACATACTATCTGTAATCGGAATTGCTTTAGTGTTACAAAATTCAACAGCACCTTCAGATCCTTTTTCACTTATAGCAGTAATTAAATAATTAGCTAAACCCGATTTAGTTTGTATTGCGAATTGTTTACCTGTTTCAAGAAAATTTATTTCAGGTTCTACTAATGTATCAATAAGTTTTTCTGTATCACTATTTGTTTGATTTGAAACCTGATTTCCTGTACAGCTATTCAATACAAGCATTCCGCTAATTACTGTGGTTATTAATACAACTTCTATTTTCATTTTACTATTAATTTAAAAATCTATTAAATGTGTTATCGCTATACTACGCCAAACCCTATTTGATGCTATAAAGTTTCTATTTTAAATTATAGTCAAGTTATTTAAAAAGTAATTGATGAAATACAAAATATATTTAATAGAAACAAAATACAATCTGGTTATTAGTTAATGTTTTTATCAATTGATAACCAGATTTATTATTTACCATTCAAACTCAGTTATCAATTTTCACAACAGCATCTGTTTGATAAGTGCCATTTATATATTGCTGAATATAATACACACCGCTTGGCCAGTTTTCTGTTTGTATTTCAATTTTACCACTCACATTATACAGGCTAAAAATAGCAGTACCTTGAAGATTAAATACAGTGCAATTAATAATATCATTGCCGGTATTTAAATATAGAATATCCTTAAATGGATTGGGATAAATGTTAGTATTACTATTTTGTTCCGCTGACATTAATTTCAATTCAGGATCATTAAAATCATAACGCACTATTAATTCATCCTTTTCAAGGGGGTCTGGATATATTCTATCTCCTTGCAGATAAAACGAAATTCCATCGGCTGTAGCAAAGTCTGCTTCCGGATCGTATCCAAAGGAGTATGGTGAAGAGGGGTTGCCATAGAATACATTACAATTCTTTTTCACTTTTGCGCCATCCCCGGTATATCCATTTAGAATTATAATTTCATCTAATCCATTGTCTATTCCATCCCATCTTTCTGATAATATCCAAAGCATATTTTGT
This sequence comes from Bacteroidota bacterium, assembly GCA_016715425.1. Taxonomy (NCBI): domain Bacteria; kingdom Pseudomonadati; phylum Bacteroidota; species Bacteroidota bacterium. The sequence goes on along the minus strand of JADKAC010000007.1, from coordinate 321,588 downwards.
TCATTAATAAAAATAGCTTTCTTAAAAATGCGATGATTTATTTTATCAGCCCATACCACATTTCTATTCGAATCAATTTTGACAGTAAACAAAACATAGTTTTCAAAATCACCTGCACTGTAATTGATATAATTTCCGGTAAGATAGATATCACCATTATCAGTTGGGAAAACCTGGACATCATGCACATCTTGCCAACCCACTCTTCTATCTAATATTGTTTTACGAATTCCATCTGGTGAATATGCCAATAACACGATATTATGATAACTGCTTCTTCCACCTACTAATATTCTTCCGTTATTATCTACAGCGAGAGAGAAACCTATACCAAAAGGATAAGCCGGTAATGAATCGGGTAAATCATAAATATTTGTCCATACAATAGTACCGCTCTCGTTAAATTTTCTGGTTATAAGTTCTGCTCCGATAGGGTCCACTTCCAACTCTCCCGTAACATATATTGCTCCCTCAGAAAATATCAAATCAAAAATCGTTGTTGAATAATTTGGCTTTACCCAAACAATTTCACCATTATCACTTTGCACTTTGTAAACGTTCCCATATTGAGAAGCAAAATAATAATACTCGCCGGTATCATCAAAATCAAAACCTTCGATATCAGAGCCATCATAAGTTTGTTGCCAAAGTAAACTTCCTTCATTATTCACTTTATATAAAAATGATCTGTCTGCATTGGTTGGAATATATCGGGCATACCCAATTATTATAACATTTTCTTCCTCATCAATATATAAATTTGTTATGTGATAAAATTTATAGTCCTCAAGCGATAATGCTGTTTGCCAGAGTTGATTTCCATCTGCATCCCTGCTTATTAAAATTATATTTGTATTTGTATCTACACCTGATATAACTACTGAATAAACTGTTGTTTCTTCAGTTATCGGATTCTTAAATACTTCTACCCCCCTCCCTACGTCACTTGCAGTGTAATAATCCGTTATCTGTTGCCATACCGGTGTAAATTGAGCAAAGGTTTGTGTAACCAAACCTGCTAAAAGAATCATTAAAAATGTTCGCTTTTTCATAGTTGTATATTTAGATTCTAAACGTACTAATTAGTAGTTTAAATAATAGTGATTTACAATGCATGTTCAAATGATTTTAATCACATTAATCAAATAAGCTTTTAAAATAATTTTTATTACATACACATACATAAATTAACTCCCTGTCCGCATTTTAATACAAGTATCCACACCATTGTTTACATAATTAGATTGTTGTAATGCAAATGAAAACTACTTTCGGGTTATACAACGCCTATGACACTGAAGAAGATTGCAAAAGTGCAGCAAGAGAAGAAGATATTCGTCCTTGACACATCGGTGATTCTGCACGACCATAGTTCTATTCATAATTTTGAAGAACACGACATCGTAATTCCGATAACGGTGCTTGAAGAAATTGATAATTTCAAAAAAGGAAATGAAACAATCAATTTTGAAGCAAGGGAATTTATTCGCTTTCTCGACAATAAAACAAAAGAGGGAACACTACAGGATTGGCGCCCAATTAATGGTCGTGCTACCGGCAATATGGTGGTGATGATGTTTGAGAAAAATGGTGTGGATGCAGAAAAAATATTCGGTGAAGAAAAACCGGATCATAAAATATTAAATACAGCTTTAGTTGTAAAAAAACGCTATCCGAATAAACAAGTTATTCTTGTTTCTAAAGATATTAATCTGCGATTGAAAGCAAAATCTTTAGGTCTGCTTGCAGAAGATTATAAGAATGATAAAATAAAAGATGTCAATTTTTTAAAGGAACCGATTGAAACTATTGAAGAGATAGATCATTCCACTATTGATAAGATTTATGAAGAAGGAAAAATTGGATTTAAAGATATATTAAAGCACGAGCCATTTGCCAATCAATGTTTCATTTTAAAGAATGGCAGCAGCAGTGTTTTGGCTACTTATAATGCAGAAGAAAAATCCTTTTTAAAAATAAATAAATCAACAGCCTACGGCATTAAACCACGCAATGCAGAACAAGTGTTTGCAATGAATGCGCTGTTAAATCCTGAAGTAAAATTGGTGGTGTTACAAGGTGTAAGTGGAAGTGGTAAAACATTATTGGCATTGGCAGGTGCATTAGAACAACGCAGAAATTATCGCCAGATATTTTTAGCACGACCAATTGTACCGCTTGCAAATAAAGATATCGGTTTCTTACCCGGAGATATTAAATCGAAGTTGAATCCCTACATGGAACCGCTGTGGGATAATTTAAAAATGATACAAAGTCAGTATCAGCAAAGCGATAGCGAGTTTAAGGCAATTGCACAAATGTTAGAACAGGAAAAATTAGTAATTCAACCCTTGGCATATATTCGTGGAAGAAGTATTTCCAATATCTTTTTCATTGTAGATGAAGCCCAAAATTTAACACCGCTTGAAGTGAAAACAATAATTACAAGAGCAGGAGAAAATACAAAAATTATTTTCACCGGCGATGTAAATCAAATTGATACACCTTATCTCGATTCGCAGAGTAATGGCTTGTCGTATTTAATTGATAAAATAAAAGATAATGCAATGTGCAGTGTAATTTCTTTACCAAAAGGTGAGCGTAGTGAGTTGGCAAATCTTGCAAATGATTTATTGTAAATCGAAAATTAAAAAGTTTTTATAATTTCCAATTTGTTTATTGAGATAAGGAATATATTCTGTTGTGTTAAGATAAGTGCTGTCGCCGATAATTAAATATTTTGCACCTAAATTAATTTTATCCTGAATAGATAGTGTTTGCAATGTAAACACCTCCGTCCATCCCGGATTGTTGAACAGATATAAACTGATATTAGAACTTCTATCGGGTACACTAATAATTTTATCAGTGCGCATAATTCCCAACGATCGCATATAGGGTTGTAGTTCAGAAGTGGCATCACTTACATTTTTGTATTCCGGAGCAAATAAACGATGATGCTGCATTTTGCTGTTGTAATTCAGACACCAAAAAATGAGTGCAGATAAAACTGTAATAGAAATCCCTGCTTTAAGTGTAGAGTTATGAGTAGCTAATTTCTTGAAAAGAAAATCGGTAACAGTAATAATTAAAAACAGAATCGCAATGAGGGGAGTCAACATATAATAATCATGATGATATAGTGCATCAAAAAATAGCAACAGATAAATAATACTGCCGGTAAATAATATTGTTGTAATACTTCTAAGCATCTTATGCATTTGCTTAAATTGAAAAATAAATAGCAACAGGAAACAACCTAATAGTATCCATACCAATGGAGAAAAAATATGCAGACTCCATGAAGTATAAAACCTGCTCCAGATATCCGCTATTTGATTGCTGTTTAAATTCCAGATTGGTAAAATTCCTAACAGGCTAAGATCAAAACCGTTTTTTGCATTAAACCAAATACAATATTTTATCCATGCAGCATTAATGAGAAGTAACCCAAAACCACTTATTGAAATATGTATTAATTGCTGTTTTGTAAACAATTGTTTTTTACCAATCCATAAATACAACAGACAAGTACCTGCCGCAAAAAAACTGAGCAGGTCACTCACTTTTAAAAGTCCGGCAAGGCAAAAGAAAAATGCAGTGAGATAAATCCACTTTGCTTTTTTATTTTCTAAATAATTAAAGAAAAAATACCAGCCTGCCAAACACATACTTATTGCAGGAACGTTTGGCAGAAAATGTATTCCATAATAAAAATAATAAGGAGAAGTGCCTGCAAGAATTACAGGAATCATTGCCGCAATCGTATTTCCAATAAATTTTCTAACAATTAAAAATAAAAACATCAAACCCATAAAAAAGACCAACATATTTACACAGCGAAACACCCATTCATGAAAACCAAACACATGATATAATTTTCCTGTAATAAAATAAATCAGTGGAAACTCACTTGCTGAATATCCATTGGTCCCGGTTTGATTCAGCATTTGCGGTTTCAAAAAAGGTGTGTTGTTCTGATAATAATTTAAGGCATAAGTTGCACAGTCTGTTTGTCGCCATTGATGCACTCCTGTGGGTTTTAGATTTAAAGTGTGTTGTAAATCTGCACTGAAAAACAGCGTGATAAAAAAAAGCAGGAGTAATATGTAATGATATTTTTTCAGCATATTATGTTAAAGCAAACTTACTATTTGTAATGGTGTTATGCATAGTACAAACGGTGTGAATATCCTGTTAACTCGTGCTAAACTCAGTGCGATATTAGATGAAATCACCATTAATTTAGCAGCTTATGGCAAATCAGAATTATAATTATAGTGAAGAACATGTGCGCACTCTCGATTGGATTGAGCACATGCGTTTACGTCCGGGAATGTATATCGGTAAATTGGGTGATGGCTCTTCGCCCGATGATGGTATTTATATTTTGGTGAAAGAAGTAATTGACAATGCCATTGATGAATATATGATGGGTTATGGTAAACGCATTGATGTGGATATTGATAAATACAAAGTAACCGTGCGTGATTTTGGAAGAGGTATTCCCTTGGGAAAAGTGATTGACTGCGTAAGTAAAATGAATACCGGAGCGAAATACGATTCGAAAGCATTTCAAAAATCTGTGGGATTAAATGGCGTAGGAACAAAAGCAGTGAATGCATTAAGTTCTGCATTTAAAGTGCAGAGTGTACGTGATGGAAAAACAAAAATTGCGGAGTTTGAAAAAGGTGTAATTATATCAGATAAGAATTTACAAAAAACTACAGAGAAAGATGGAACTCTGGTTGAGTTTATTCCTGATGCAACGATTTTTAAAAACTACCATTACATTCCTGAGTACTTAGATAATTTATTGTGGAATTATGTTTTTCTGAATGCAGGTTTATCTATCTATTGCAACGGACAAAAATTTTATTCTCAAAATGGTTTGCTTGATTTATTAAAAAGAAAAACCAATGAAGATTCTTTACGCTATCCAATTATTCATTTAAAAGGTGAGGATATTGAATTGGCAATAAGTCATGGCAATGAATATGGTGAGGAATATTACAGTTTCGTAAACGGACAATACACTACTCAAGGTGGAACTCACTTAGCTGCTTTTCGTGAAGCAATAGTAAAGACAGTCCGTGAGTTTTATAAAAAAGATTTTGATGTAAGTGATATCAGGCAAGCTGTGGTTGCGGCAATTGCAGTGCGCATTCAGGAACCTGTATTTGAAAGTCAGACAAAAACAAAATTGGGATCTATAACTATTGCACCCGATGGAATAGCAGTGCGCACTTTTATCATTGATTTTATAAAAAAAGAATTAGATAATTATCTGCATAAAAATCCCGCAACAGCCGATGCATTATTAAAACGTATTACTCAAAGTGAAAGAGAGCGGAAAGAAATTGCAGGTATTAAAAAGTTAGCGAATGAACGTGCAAAAAAAGCAAATTTGCACAATAGAAAATTGCGTGATTGCAGAATGCATTATGGTGAAGATAAAGATGTGAAATCGTTGGAGACTATGTTGTTTATTACGGAAGGAGATTCAGCAAGTGGCTCTATTACAAAAGCAAGAAATGTGGAAACACAAGCGGTATTTTCATTGAAAGGAAAACCATTGAATGTATTCGGACTTACAAAAAAAGTAGTGTATGAAAATGAAGAATTTAATCTGTTGCAACATGCTTTAAATATCGAGGATAGTTTGGAGGGATTGCGTTATAACAAAGTGGTAATTGCCACTGATGCAGATGTGGATGGTATGCATATTCGTTTGTTGATTCTCACTTTCTTTTTGCAATTTTTTCCTGACTTAGTAAAGAATGGTCACTTGTATGTTTTGCAAACGCCATTGTTTCGGGTAAGAAATAAAAAGGAAACATTGTATTGTTATTCAGAACAGGAAAAAGAAACTGCAGTAAATAAATTGGGTAATAAACCGGAGATAACTCGCTTTAAAGGATTGGGTGAAATTTCTCCTGAAGAGTTTAAAGGATTTATTGGTGAACAGATTCGTTTAGACCCATTGATAGTGGGGAAAGAACTTACAATTCAGCAAGTTTTGGAATATTACATGGGCAAGAATACACCGCAACGACAGGAATTTATTATTAGTAATCTACGTGTAGAAAAAGATAGAATTGAAGAGGCTTTTCTCGCCAATGCCGAATGATTTTAGGTTATACCTTGCATAAGGTATTTTTTTCGTTAGAAATAATTAGTTGCTAATTTTTGTAAATTTTGCTGCTTAATTATTAATCAGCATTATGCGTTTCATACACAGGTCAATCGTTTTATTATTTTTAATTACACTGTTCTTCTTCACCAGTGCATGCATGAAATCTACAAGTACAACCACCACTGATATAAGTTTGCAAAAGAAAGTAGATTCTTTAGAAAAGGAATTTGATAAATTAAAAGAACAAGTGGCTCCCGGACTTGGCGAATTAATGAATACAAATCATGTGTATATTCAAAAGCTTGCAACAGATATTGCAACGGAAAATTGGGAGTACGCCGATTTTCATTTGCACGAAATGGAGGAAATTTTTGAACGCATGGAAGAATTACATAATCATCATGATGAATTAGTACAACCGGCAGAGGACCAGTTTATAGCATTTATTTTCCCCACATTTAATAAATTAGAATCTGCAGTAGATGCAAAGGATAAAGCAACTGCAGAAGCCGAATATGTAAACCTGAAAACAGGTTGTAACAATTGCCACAAGGCAAATAATATGGCCTTCATTGTTATAGAATAATACAAGCTTTATAGTGCAGTTCCATTAGCATGGTGGAAAAGTTTGATTTCCTTGTGAATTCTGCAATACTATATTTGTTGCTTCACATCCATGGCCAAAATAAAAAATAATTTACCGGATAATAAACCAATGCAAACCACAGGCGAAGTAACGCATGTGTCGGGTATGTATCAAAATTGGTTTCTCGATTACGCCAGTTATGTAATTCTTGAAAGAGCTGTTCCTGATATTCGTGATGGATTAAAACCTGTGCAACGCAGAATTTTACATGCAATGCGTGAAATGGATGATGGCAGGTTTCATAAAGTCGCAAATATTATTGGACAGACAATGCAGTTTCATCCGCATGGTGATGCAGCAATTGGAGATGCTCTGGTGAACTTAGGACAAAAAGATTTACTGATTGATACGCAGGGTAACTGGGGCGATTTCAGAACAGGAGATGATGCCGCAGCGGCAAGATATATAGAAGCTCGTTTGTCGCAGTTTGCATTGGAAGTTGCTTTTAATAAAGATACTACCGAATGGCAATTGAGTTATGATGGCAGAAAATCAGAACCTGTTTTTTTGCCAATGAAATTTCCATTAGTGCTGGCACTTGGTGTGGAAGGTATTGCTGTGGGATTGAGTACTAAAATATTACCCCATAACTTTTGTGAATTAATTATTGCAAGTATTCAAATATTAAAAGGAGAAGAGATAGAAGTTTATCCGGATTTTCCCACGGGTGGAATGGTAGATGTTTCTGATTATAATAAAGGTGAACGAGGCGGAAAAGTGAGAGTGAGAGCTCGCATGGTAGCAACAGATAAAAAAACAATTCTGATAAAAGATATTCCTTACAACACAACTACCACTTCTGTAATTGATAGTATTATCCGTGCAAATGATAAGGGAAAAATCAAGATAAAAAAAGTAGTAGATAATACAGCGCAGGATGTAGAGATTGCTATTGAAATTGCACCCGGTGTTTCGCCGGATGTTACTATGGATGCCTTGTATGCTTTTACCGATTGTGAAATTTCTATCTCACCAATTATTTGTGTTATTCGTCAGGATAAACCGGTTTTTCTTACAGTGGATGTGTTGCTAAAAGAATCTACACAACATACCAAACAATTATTAAAAAAAGAACTTGAAATAAAACTTGCCGATCTGGAAGATAAATGGCATTTCAGTTCCTTGGAAAAAATATTTATTGAGAATAGAATTTATCGTGATATAGAAGAAAGCGAAACATGGGAAGAAGTAATCATTGCAATTGATAACGGATTGGAGCCACATAAATCCAAACTGATGCGGGAAGTTACCAGAGAGGATATTATTCGGTTAACAGAAATAAAAATCAAACGCATTTCCCGCTTTGATGGATTTAAAGCAGATGAACTTATCCGTCAATTAGAAAAGGATATGAAGCAGGTGAAACATGATCTGCGACATCTTACTGATTTTGCAATTGCATACTTTGAAAACCTGTTAAAGAAATATGGAAAGGGTAGGGAACGCAAAACAGAAATCAGAAAGTTTGATACAATAGAAGCGAAATCTGTGGTTGCCAATAATGCAAAATTGTATGTGAATCGTGAAGAGGGATTTATTGGTTTTGGTTTAAAGAAAGATGAATTTGTTAGCGACTGTTCTGATATTGATGATATCATTGCATTTACCGAAGATGGTAAAATGAAAGTGGTGCGCATTGCAGAAAAAGTGTTTATTGGAAAAAAAATATTGTATGTAAATGTGTGGAAGAAAGACGATGAACGCATGACTTATCACATGATTTATAGTGAAGCAAAAACAGGAAAAGTATTTGCCAAACGATTTAATGTTACTTCTATAACAAGAGATAAGGAATATAATATGTGTGGAAGTGCAGCAAAAGCAAAAGTGTGGTATCTGCATGCAAATCCAAATAGTGAAAGTGAAGTGGTGCAAGTACAATTACATCCGAATGCAAGAGCCCATGTGAAATTATTTGATTTTGATTTTGGTACAATGGGAATTAAAGGCCGGGATTCAAAAGGAATTATACTTACAAAATATGGCTTAAAGAAAATTACGCAAAAGGAAATTGGTTCTTCTACTATTGGTGGAAGAAATATCTGGTATGATAATATAGTGGGCAGATTAAATACAGATCAGCGGGGAAGAAATCTGGGGAAATTTGATACCGGCGATTTGTTGCTTGCAATATATAAAGATGGTACCTACGAATTAACCGATACTGAATTATCAAATCGTTTTGATATTGCGGGTTTATATCATTTGCTGAAATATGATGTGGAAACTATTGTAACTGTAATTTATTGGGATGCAGAAAGTGGCAACACATTTATTAAACGTTTTTATATTGAGAATACAGTACCCGGAAAAAAATATTCTTTTATTGGTGAAGCTAACGGTAGTAAATTATTAATTCTAAGTATTGATGCAGATCCTGTTATTGAATTAACCGTGTTGAAGGGAAAGAAAAAAGAACAGGTGAAAGAAGTGATACATACTTCAAAATTTATAGATATTAAAGGTTGGAAAAGTCAGGGCAATCGCTTGAGTAATTTTGAAATTGCTAAAGTAAAATTGCTTACACCGGCAATATCTTCTGATGAAAAGAAAACTAAAGAAAATCCATTGAAAGAAAAATCCCAAACTAAAACGGATAGCGCATCCGATTCAGAAAAATCTGTTGAAGAAAATACACTGAAGATAGGTTCCAAGATTGAATGGGATGTGAAAAGTGGTGATAAAAAAATAAAAGAATCCGGTAAGCAAGGGGATTTATTTGAATAAAAAATTGGAATTTCAAATCTTAGATTTCTAAATAATATTATGTGTTCTTTCTTGTCTTGAATAAAGAAAGAACAAAAGAAATTCTGTAAGGCTGGAGAACATCTTTCTTCTATCTGTAAATGTTATTTAATCAAAAAATGAATTGAATTATACTGACCTCTCATTAATCTCATTTTGACCCTCTCCTAACTCTCCCTTAAAAAGGAGAGCGATAAACTCTCCTAATCTTGATGTTTTTCCATTCTATTGATATTTATTAATACTTATTATCGAAAGAATGATAGCTCATTATTTAAACAAGAATTTGATAGAACAACTGCATAAACGTATTCCCCTTCCTTCGGCGGGTAAACCTTTAAGCTTGCCTGCCGGAGGCAGGGGAAGATAAGAGATGGGGCAAAACAATTGACAGTTGACAATTGACAGTTGACAATGAAAATAATTCATCCTACTTATTAACTCTTATATCATATTTAATTGAAGTTTCTAATCTTAATTAGAACAATGCATTTGAATGTACCACTACCTAAACGTCTTCCCCTTTAAGTTTACCTGCCGAAGGCAGGGGAAGAAAAGAGATAGGTCAAATACAAATTTCATATACACTAACAATCATCAGCAAAGTGGTTATGCTACAATAGAAAATAAAAGAATCCGGCAAGCAAGGCGATTTATTTTCATAAAAAAAGAGCCATAAAACTTATGGCTCTTAAACTCAAAATATCAAGGGAAATTTTATCGAATCATTTCACGAATTTCTTCGGTGTAATCAACAACTACTTCTTCCCATTCTTCCCAGAATAATCTCCAACTACCTTCTCCATTCACTTTTTCATAAGCATCTTTTAAAGTATCCGAATCCCATTCAGCAAAATTATCAAAGGTCCAAAGAATACTAACATCTGCTTTAGAATCTCTGCGCACTACATTCCACCAAACAAGATTACTGTGTTTGCCATCTTCTTTTACAGCAGCAGATAATTTTTTCATCATTTCATCAAAGCGATATCCTTCACCTCTTTTAATGTCAATTACCCATGCATCATAATATTTGGCAGTTGCCATTTTTTCTTTTCCATAGGATAGTGCATCATCATATTCCCAAAGATCAATTGGGCCATATTCTTCTATCAAGGGGTCAACAGTATTGCTCCAATCATCATCATGTGCTTGCCCTTTTACAATATCGAGATCAGCATAAGTAACCGGTCCATGAATCCAAACAAACCAACCCGCCTTTTCTCCATACACAACCTTTCGGAGTAGGGCTGAATTTCCAGTGTTTGCAGGATGAAATTTTGCATTGTGTGCCATTACTGCTTTTTGAAAGGCGTCTTCCTGACCTCTCTTGGCAAGCATGTAAGATGTTTCTGAAACTTTTTTGTCTGCCGTTTGAGCAGATATGCCCATCGACAAAAATCCGGCAAAGACTGCCAGTAATAATACTTTTTTCATAAATATAGGTTTTAGGTTAAATAAAAATCTAAAGTAAACAAAAACCCTGATAAGAAAACTTATCAGGGTTTATATATTTATGCAAAAGGAGGGGTTACTTTATATTCGACATTACATCGGTATTATATTCCATTACAATTTTTTTCCAGTCTTTCATAAATTGATTATAGCTACCGTCGCCATGTACTAATTCATAATTATTTTTAAATGCGGAAGAAGTAAAATCAGAATCGTTTGCTGGCATAATCACTTTTACATCATACTCATAACCGTAATTGTAAAGATTCCAATACATCGTGTTTGTATATGCAGGAATTTCTTCTTGTTCTTCTACCTGCTGCACTTTCTTCATAATATTTTTAAATTCTTTTTCTTTTCCTTTTTTCAAATCAACTGCCATTACATTATAAGTAATCCCTTCAGGAATTTCTTCATTGCCTTTAGAAAATTCAGGATCGTACTGCCATAAACTTACATCACCATATTGTTTTATATAGGGCTCTACATTTGTATTCCAATCTGCATCATGTGCGCCATCAGATTTATGTTTATTAATAGATGCATTACCACAAGGTCCGTACATCCAAACATACCAACCTGCAAGATCTCCCTCAGTAACTGCACGTACACTTACTGTGCTTACATCATTCGTTTCATGGAATAATTTATAATGCGCTTTAATTGCATACTCTAAAGCAGATGATTGATTTGGTTTAGGTTGAATATAGGAAATTTCATAGAATTGATTTGTACTATTGTTTTGAGCAATCAATACGCTGCCTGCAGTAAACATTATTAGAAAGATTAATAAAAGCATTTTCATAAATTGTTGATTTTGGTTCAGTTGACGAATACAAAAATATACGCATTTTTTATTAAACCAACAATTAAAAAAAACAAACACTTATCCGTGACAGAATAGACATTTCATATATCAAGTTACTCATCGGGATTGTGACTTTATAAACTTATTGTTTAATAAAGTTTTTTACAATGAATACATCGTCTTTGATAATGCTGAGAATATACATGCCCGGATTAAGATGCTCGGGTAAATTGATTTCTACTTCACCCGTAAAATCAGTGATAGTTACACTTTCAACCAAACGACCTGTAATATCCGTAATTGGAAAACTACCGCCATTCATGTTTGACGGCAGACCTGCAATATGTATTTTATCCGAAGCAGGATTGGGAAATAGTGAAACAGAATTGGGATTTAAAGTATTGATGTTGGTTTCAATTATAGTGTTGTTGAAAAACCTCGCCATACCAATGCGTAAGCCTCCATCATTTATCTGACCTGCTTGCAAAATTTTAAAATCGCTTTGCATTATTATATCTAATGCTTTATCATCGCCACCTGCAAAATCTGTTAATGTTTTACCATCAGTTCCAAACAAATTATCAATATCACCATTGTTCTCAAGCCGCATCAATACAAAGTCTCTGTCTCCATTAACATTGGAGTGGCCACCAACTAAAATCGAATAATCATTTTGTAATTCAATACTGGTTCCCGATTCGTTATTGCCATCAAAATCAATAGTTACTTTACCACCATCACCAAAAAATGTATCATAAGCACCGTCCTCATTTAATCGGATTATTTTCATGTTTGTATCTCCGGTTATATCGTCTGTATATGTGCCGATGAATAAAATTTTATTGTCCGGTTGAACAAGCATATCATAAGAAAAGAAACTACTTGTACTGATATCTACCCATTGAATACCATCCGTTCCAAATTCTGGTTTTAAGGTACCATCCTCGGTAAATACTGCAATAAATGAATCATTGTAATCTCCGGATTGAATACCAAAACCACACACCGCAATTTTGCCATCTGGTGTTCTGAATGCTCTTGTAATAATAGTACTGATAGCGGGCACAGCAGTAATTACATGACCACCATCACCGAAATCTGTATCAAGACTTCCATCTGAATTAAATCTTGAATATGAAAACTGTGGAGTACCTCCTCCTCCAATATGACCTATCACCACAATTTTCTCGTCAGGTAATTGAATCACTGCTTCACCCAGATTTGTGGTATCACCCAAGTCTATAAATATAGATCCATCCGTGCCGAAATCTGTATCAATACTTCCATCTGTATTCATTCGGGTAAGCGCCATATCAAATTGCCCGGCAGTTATTATGGAATTTCCAAGTACTAAAAACTTTCCATCTGTTTGAATAAAAAGATCGGAGAAGGTTGTAAAATAATTGATATCACTGAGTGCAATTCCATCAATTCCAAAGTCAGAATCAATCACTCCGGTGGTATCATATCTTGATAAAAACATGATGGGTAAAGGACCTTCATCACATCTTCCGCCCAACACAATTTTGCCATCATCCTGAACCTTAACTCTGCTGGAAATATCATTATTTCCGGGTACGTCTGTAGTTATTAAACCAGAGGTTCCAAAATCTGTATCTAATGCGCCCACCTGACTGAATGCATTGGTTACTGTAAAAAACAAGAAAGCGATAGGTAGAAAAAATTTTGTCATAAGTATTTTAATTTATTCGGCAAATGTATAAGGTAATGTGTTATGTAAAAGGTAAAGATAACTGTGTATATGGTTTTTTAATGAATCGTATGCTTCAATTTTTTGACAGAGTCAGTTTTATCCGGCATCAATATTTATCCAATTGATAAGTATTGCAATCTCTATTTAACAATTGCTTTTCGTGCATTGCATGTATTCATTTTTAAATCTTTTGATTTATATTTTCTTTACTTTAATTTCAATGCAGAAATAATTTAAACCGTATGCAAATCAGTGCGCTTATTGCCGAATTAAATCCAATTGAAATACCAGAGTCAGACTATTTATTTATTCAAGATTCAGGAATTTCAAATGCAGGCAAAGGATTGTTTACAGCAATAACAATTTATAAAGCGGAGATTATTGCAAAGTTTGAGGGAGAAATTCTGAATGCGGAAGAATCTGCTTTGCGCAAAGCTAGCGGAGAGGATAACTATTTTATGATGCTGCCGGATGGAAAAATTTTAGATTGTATGCATACCACTTGTTTTGCAAAATATGCAAATGATGCAACAGGTTTAGGCGTAACACAATTTAAAAATAATGCTGTGATTCTTGCTGATGAAACCAATGCCATTTGTCTTGTTGCTATACGAAAAATACAGGCTGGTGAAGAAATATTTTGCAGCTATGGTGCAAGATATTGGAATAAGAAAAAATAATATTAACTGAATGAGGCACAGTTTTTAGGTAAAGCACACTGCATTTCAGAAAGTCATTTAATCAAAATATTTTTTTGAATGTGTATTTCTGAATTTGAAAATGAACATATTTGTATCGGCATGCAACACAAAAGAATAAAAAACATAAATTATTTAACCACACTTTCATTTGGAATTTTACTTTCTATCACTTCAATGGCGCAATCCTATAGCGATGCCATTCTTGGAAAGTGGAGATCCAGTGATGGAAAAACAGTGGTTGAAATTTATAAATCGGGTAATACTTATTCAGGAAAAATAGCTGCTCTTCAAGAACCAAATGATGCAGCAGGAAAACCACGCACCGATTTGGAAAATCCAGATGCGAGTTTGCGCAAGCGTCCTTTGATGGGATTGGTGGTTTTAAAAAATTTAAAATTTAAAGATGGCTATTGGAAAGATGGAGATATTTATAGTTCGCAAAACGGAAAATCTTATACCTGTGATATTTGGCTTGAAGGAAATGATATTTTAAAAATGAAAGCCTATTGGTATTTTATGCATCAAACGGAAGAATGGAAAAGAGTGAAGTAATCTTACTTTAAGCCAATAATTATTTGACAATCCGCAGAGGCATAGTTCTTGTTTTATAAATTTCTTAAACAAGCTATTCGTTTCAAAATCGTTTAACAATTTTAAAAAAAAATGCGTTTGTAATGGAGAATGATCACATTTACAAACGCAAATAATGTATGGTTTAATTTTGAAGGAGTATAATTCTGAGTTTTACCCTTATTTATTCATCAATACATTCTCTTTTTCCCAGGCTCTTACATCTGCTCTTGCTTTATCAAATATTCTTTCATAGTTACTCAGTAATAATTTTTCTTTAGTGTTCTTACTCAACATATCCCACAATGGTTGATACATATTATATACACCCAAATAAAAATCCTGAGTCGGTGGTGCAACTACATCTGTTCCGAATAAAAATCTGTCTGGAAATTCTTCCATCACTTCTGCAGTATTTTTAATTGCTTGGGGAGAGGAGACAATATACTTTGCCACTTCATCCCATGATATATCAAAATACACATTCTTGAAAGCAGGATCTTTTAATATTTCTTCTACTATATCCAAATGTTTGGTGCTACGTTCCGGATTATTGGAAGAACCATATCCCGCAGGATAAACAATTCTACCTAAGCCTACATGTGCCCAAATAATTGTTGTATTAGGGTTACGACGAAATAATTCTTTCATCTGATTGAGATATACAGGGTCAGTTCCTTTCTTCGCCATTGGCATATCCATATCGCTATGTAAAATCACAACCAAACCAACTTCAGCACAAAAATTAAGAATACTATCTAATGCAGGGTTTGTTAAACTCGCAACACCACCTGCAATTTTTGATGAAACAAATTCTTTGTGAATACTAAATTCACCTATGCCGGAAAATACTCCCGGAAAAGTTTCCAATACTCTTTTAATATGTTCTGCTGCATACATATCAGCAGGATTAAAACCTGTGATCATCGGATCGAATCGTTTTTGATCTGTAGCAGATAACGATTTATATTGCATAGCAATAAATGCATCTGTAAATGAATAATAATATAAAGGCGCATCTGATTGCAAATAATAAGTGGGCGCATATTCACCTGAATTTCCATACGACCACATTTGCTGAACGGGTATTCCAAATAGTGTTGAACGCCCAACTTTATTATCCATTATTTTCAGATAGTCTTGAACCGTTATTCCTTCCTGAATATAATTGGTAAGATGAAAATGACTGTCGTTAAATAAGTAGTTAGATTGACTGTAAAGAATTTGTGTATTGAGTAAACCAAAAAAAGTAATTATATAAATTAAAGATCTGATAAAGCATTTTTTATTCATCTTATAAAGGTTGAATTATTAAAAAATAAACTATAATAAAATATCTGTTCCTATAGTGATAGTAGGGCCCGTTTGCCCTGCTGTATATAATCCAAAGCTTCCTCCTGCTGCTGTTTTATATACGTACATTGCTTGTGCATTTATTCTCCAACTTCTACTTTCAAGAAAATATAAATTTACACCACCACCAATTTCATAAGGATGACGATCAAAGGCATCCCAGAAATAAGAATTAATTGCATACAGCATCACTTTTTTAGGAACAATCATTTGAGAAATCTGAAGGCTATAAGCATAGTCTTTTAATGATGCATCCGGTACGGGACCATCAGCTTTTATATTGTACAAGTTTCTTGCATAAATTTCTGCTTGTGCATTAAATCCTTTGTATTTTACTCCGAGATCCACAGAGAGCATTGCAAAATCCGCTACATCCACTGTTACTCCATCTGCTAATGCGCCGGTTTCAAAAAATAATATGCCATCCGACATACGCACCTGTGTATTATCCGGTGAAGGCTCACCAATATTATTAAATCTATCTTCTTTGCTATAACAAAATGAAGCACCAAAACGGGTAGCTAATTTTTGATGATTTTCTAAATCACCTATTCCACCACGAGGACCAAATTCACCTGTGGTTGGCATCCACCAAATAGACGCACTTTTGGAAAGATCACGAGTTAAATTTGCAGCTTTAATTCCCAACGTACTTAAATTGTTTCCAATCATTAACGAGTAATTGAGTTTAGGAACAATCTCACCAATAACTCTAAAGCCACCGGTAAATCCACCTCGCAACGCATCTTCTCCCATAGTACGATCTGTTGAAGAATAAAATGGAAAAGGTCCTTGTAATGACCTGATACATAAATTAGGTAGTACACCAATTCCCATTTGAAAATGTTTGTTTACCTCATAATGTATTTGCCCGTAAATTAAAGTTTGTTGCGTTGTAAAAATGGTCCATACGGTGGCACTGTATTTTAATTTTGGAGTACCAATGAAACCGGAAAACCAAATCATTGCACGATGCCAGTAAATATCGTTACGTCCGGTAATTTCATGTTCTCTTCCAAGATGATCTTCAAATGTTTGTTGCCCAGGCATTTGATTCAGATATCTGGCTATTGCATAGATGCTGATATTCAAGCTTCCAAAATTTGATTTCACTACATCAAATCCTCTACCCGGTGTAAATTCCCCGGCAGTTTGATTTACATATGTTGCAGAATCCTGTACAATACCTCTTTCAAAATTTACAACTGTGGAATCTAAATCAGGATGTGCATTTTGATTGAAACCAATTTGGTTTATTGATAACATAATCAGTAAATACAGAAAGGGATTTTTGTAAAATTTTTTCATAGTTAAAAATTAAAAAAATCGGGAGACATTTAAAATATAATGTCACCCGATTTTTATTGAGATAATTAATTATTTCGGTTGAATTGAATATGGATTTGCACCTAATTTATTGACCACATATTCAATTGTTTTTTGTGCTTTCACACTATTGCCTGCCGCATCTAATGGAGGTGAAATAACAGCTATACCAAATTTACCGGGACACACGGCAATTACTCCGCCGCCAACACCACTCTTGCCTGGTAATCCAACATTGTACAACCATTTTCCTGAATCATCATATAGGCCGGCAGTTGCCATTACAGGTAAAGTATGAGAAACAGTAGAAGGAGAAACAACTTTCGTTTTTGTAATTGGGTTTGTGCCACCGTTAGCAAGTGTAGAAGCCATTACTGCAAGGTCTTTTGCATTCACACCAATAGCACATTGTTTTGTGTAAATATCTGTTGCTTCGGCAGGATCAAAATACATTCTACCATACGCTAACAGCAATTGTGCAATTGCTTGATTGCGTTGATTGGTAGCAGCTTCACTTTCATAAACAGGTACATCTACTTTTAATTCTCTTCCTGCAAATGCTTCATGTACGGCAAGTATATTATCCCATTTTTCTTTATAGGTATTTCCTTTAATTAAACTTGTTGCAGCGATTGCACCCGGATTAACCAACGGATTTATTTCTTTGCCTTTTTGTAGTTCAACAGCAACAATGGAATTGAAACGCATACCTGTTGCATCCACACCAATCTTATCCTCAATTGCCTGAGATCCTTGTTCTTCAATTACCTGAGCCATAGTAAATACTTTAGAAATAGATTGAATAGAAACTTCTGATTTCAAATCTCCTGCAGTATATATTTTTCCATCTACTGTTACTAATGCAATACCATAAATATTCGGATCTACTTTCGCAAGCTCCGGAATATAGTCTGCATTTGCGCCTTCTTTTAAATCTTTAAATTTTGCAAAGGCTTCATCCACCACTTTTTGATAATCCATTTGGCTATAGCCAATGGAAAATGTTGCTAAGAAAAGAGAAACTGCTGCTCCTAATTTTTTCAAGCTTGAGATTACATTTGATTTCATCATATTATATTTTATAAGTTGAATTGATATTAATTGTTTTGAGCAAATACCTGCGAGAATTTATATCTGAATGAAAATTGCACACGTAAAGCATTATACTCCCAGCCGTCATTAAAATTTTCTCGACCACCATATTGTAATTCCATACCTGCCATTACATTATTTACAGGATAGTAAAGCAAGTTTACTAGACCATAAGAACCTGCATGAAATGCTGCATCCGCTTGTCCATCTGAATTTGTTATTTGTGTCATTGAGTAACCAAGTGAAGTACTGAATTTATCACTCCAAGTGTGATCAATAAATGCCACTATTCCTAATATTGGTAAGGCAACACCTTCCACTGGTCTTGTTGCACTTTCAGGATGATTTTCTATACCCACATCTTCAGGGGCATCGTTCATATAATTTTGTATTCCTTCTCCATAAACTACCTGACCACGGAAGACATCTTTGCTACCAATTTTTAGATTTGTACTCAGATTTAATCCCCAACCTATTATATCGCCACTTAAGTCAATACTATCTTCAATTTGATCTTCCCATCTAATGCTGCGAGCAATACCGGCAAGTTCTACATAACCCCAATCACCACCTTTACGATATTCAGCTGATAGATCGGGTACTTCAAATTTTGGAGCAATGCCGGTGAGTTCAATTCTATCAGCGTAATTACCCTGATCCGCACTTGCACCTGGTCTTTCTAAAGCAAAGGTTAAAAAGCTTTCTCCTTTAATAGGCATCCATCTTAATTGTACGTTTCTGAAGAACACCATACCAGTTGGTCCCCAATATTCAATTGAATTTGGAAATACATCAATATCCATAAAAGGACTCCAGTATTGACCGGCACCAAATTGACCTAATTCACCATAAGCATGGCGTAAACGAAATGTGGTTTGGCCGGCATCTACACCGGTACCAAAAAGCTCGAATTCAAATATTGTATTTAAATCGCCAACCGGAGTTTTTGTGTGACTTTTAAATCCTAATCGGGTTTGACGTACACTAAAAAATGCATTGCCGTCGGACCCGTATTCATCTTCAAAAGCGGGTAATTTAGTTGGACGCACTACATCAAACCAGTCAGGGTGATTTTGTCCGAGATTATAACCTGCATCCATCATTGCAAATCCATAAATATTAAATGTATTTCCATCTGTTTGAGACTTTGCTTGAAAGCTCAATAAAAGGAGGCATACCAGTACACATGTAAAATTAATTTTCATAATAATTTGGAGTTTTAGTTTTTAGAGTTTGAATTGATTCTTTGAAAATTACCAAGCATAAAAGTAAATATCCAATGTGAATTATTCTGTTAAATATAATGTGGGTAAACATAGATACTACTATTTAAAGAAACACCGGAATGTAAATGTTACAGTCCGGTGTAAAAACTAATCTGCAAATTCAGTTATTGAATAATAAATGAATGTGTTTCTTTTACTCCATTTTGAATTAGAGATAAATGATACATACCCGCAGGTAATTCAGAAATGGATTTGGTAATTTGATTGTTACCTTGTACCGCTTTAAATGTTTGTCTGTTTACAATTTCTCCTGCATTATTTGTTATGATTAATGAAACTATAGAACCGGAGTTCGAAGTAAATTCAATAGACATCACATCACTTGCAGGATTTGGATAAACATTGAAATTTTTATTAAATAATGGATTGTCAATTGCAACGGTTCCATCATCATAGGCTTCATATTCCATTGTCGCCTTTAAACTTAAATTCCAAACAAATCCATCCCAATAAGAAATAGTATTTGTAGCTGGCATTCCATTTTCAAATTCAACGAAAGCAAATTTTTGATAATCTAAATAATCTAACCCATCATATAGTTGTGTCTTTACTTCATTTAAAAATCCACTTGCATTGTAATTATATACATATCGTCCTTCAGTTTCCCATCCGGGCGCATAATCCTGATTAATTTCTTCAATTAGATTACCATCTTCATCATAATTAGAAATTAATCGGTAAGTATCTGCCCATGTTGATCCGGTCCAGTATTGATAAGTTGTTGTTTCAACTAGTCCATCCGAATTATAACTATAAACTTCTATTGCATCATTCTCCCATTCTGTTGTATAGTATTGAGAAGTGATATTTACTAATTGATCTGCTGAATAATTATACTTCTGCTTATATAAAGAATCATAATCTCCTCCGCTATAATCTAAAGTAATTATTGTTGAAATTGAATTATCTATATTATAGGTATATTCAATTCTTCCATCACCAGCATAATCAGTCCCATCCCAGGAATCAATATTTTGTGCAAACCGAAGATCATCGCTATTAAAATTGTTATAGTATTTAACTGCAGGCACCCATTCAGCACTATATTGAAAATATTCACAAATATAAAATAGTGGTTCTGACGAATAATTTTGGAATTGAATGAAATCAAAATTACCATGTCCGTAAGGTAGATCATCATCATATGAATAAATAACACTGTCGGAGGATACCCAATCGCCTAACTCATAATCTTCTATAATAAAGTTAATTAACCGGTAATCCATAACCTGTTCTTTGTTTTGCAGATACTGATGATTGTTAGTATTTAAATGGTTGCTATTAAAGAAAACAGACTGTGCATGCAACATGATATTGCAAATAATAAGTAGAGTAAAAGTAAATTTGGTTTTCATATTATAGTTTTTTGTTTGTATAAAAATAAATAAATAATAGTGGAATACTGTTAATGAAAATTGAAAAATTATATTTAGTTTTTTTGTTTGTGATAGATTTATTTGAGATTGCTTTTGTCTAATAGCGCAATATGCTTATCTTAGATTTATAAAATAAATTATATGTCAAGTCCACAACAAGTATTAGATTATGTGAAGGAATTTATCAACGGCGTTGGTATTGATCCTGCCACCTGTTGGAATGAGCAGAACCAAGCCTACTATCTTTATAAAGGCTCCGCAAGAATTGAATTATTTATTTCAAGTCATGCACAACCGGATGGATCCACCCGACATTTTCTTCGCATATTCAGCGGACTAATGTTAGTGCCAGTGGCAAATCGTGAAAAATTTTACAGACG